>JANNDW010000062.1:0-4556 GCA_031378125.1 Methylibium sp.
ACCGCGGCGGTCATCGGCTTGTCCATCATTTCCAGGCCGGCCGGGATGATGCCGGTGGCGATGATCTTGGCCACCGCGTCGCCGGCTTTGCGGATGTCGTCGAAGCTGGCCATGATGCAGCGCGCCAGCTGCGGCTTGGGCACCAGCTTGACGGTGACGTCGATCGTCACGGCCAGCATGCCTTCGCTGCCCACCAGCACGGACATCAAGTCCAAGCCCGCCGCGTCCAGCGCCTCGGAGCCGAACTCCACCGGCTCGCCCTCGACCGTGAAGCCGCGCACCCGCAGCACGTTGTGCAGGGTCAGGCCGTACTTCAGGCAGTGCACGCCGCCGGAGTTTTCGGCCACGTTGCCGCCGATGGTGCAGGCGATCTGGCTGCTCGGGTCGGGTGCGTAATACAGGCCCAGCGGCGACGCGGCTTCGCTGATGGCCAGGTTGCGCACGCCGCATTGCACCGTGGCCGTGCGCGCCAGCGCGTCAAGCTGGACGATCTTGTTGAACTTGACCAGGCTGAGCGTCACGCCGCGCGCATGCGGCAGCGCGCCGCCGCTCAAGCCCGTGCCGGCGCCGCGTGCCACCACCGGCACGTTGAGGCGGTGGCAGGCGCGCAGCACCGCGGCGACCTGCGCTTCGGTTTCGGGCAGGGCCACGACCATCGGTGTTTCGCGGTATGCGGTGAGGCCGTCGCACTCGTACGGTACGGTGTCCTCGCGGTGCCACAGCAGCGCGTGGGCCGGTAGCGATTCGCTCAATGCGGCCACCACCTCGGCCTGGCGCCGTGCGCGCTCCTGCGGGTCGGTGGCAATGGCGGCGGGCAAAGGAGCGTTCATCGGCGGTTTCCTGGAGCAGCGTTGCTGCCGTGGCGGGAATCAAACCCGGCAACGGCGCATGCCATCGAATGTAGCGCGCCGCCGGGTGGCTGCGACACAGGGGATGGCGTTGTTCGGTCAAAGCGCCTTTGACCTCAGCGCAAAGCCGGGTCGTGCCCCGCTTGCACGGGGCAGGGTTCGCGCCATGGGTGCGGCGTGCGCTTCAAGCCGACCGAAACACCGTCAGCACGCCCGTGTAGCCGTACAGGTGGTGGTGCGCAATCTCGCCCGCGGCAAAGAAGCCCACCAGCGGCACGTCGCCGAGCGCGCGGCGCACCTGGGCCAGTTCGGCCGAGGGCGCGCCGAAGTGCGCGCCGCCACGGCCGGTGCAGCTGATGTAGATGGCGCCGGCAATGCCTGGCGCCGGCGCGGCGGCTGCGCTGGCCGCATTGGCCGAACCTGCCGAATCCGCCCTTTCGGCCTTCGTCGCTTCGGTGTTCCTGGGCGCCAGCGCGCTGGCCAGCGGCAAGGTCTCGGGTTCGATCTCTTCGCGAACTTCTGTGCAAATGCGCATCAGGTCGCGCCGCGCGGCCTCGGTGTTGCGGGTGCAAAACGCGAGCTGCATGCCTTTCTCCACCAGCTCACCGATGGCAATGCCGCGGCGGGCCGGGTCCAGGCCGATGAGGTGGCGCACGCGCGTGTCCGAACCGAAGGCGCCGCGCCGCGCCGGTGTGTCGAAGCCGCTGTTCGGCGCAGGCGAAGCGCCGGGGCCGTCGCTCAGGCCCACCAGCGTTTGGCGCAGCCGAGGCAGGGCCTCGCGCGGTTCGGAAAATTCTTCGAGCTGCAGGTCCCGCAGCAGGCAGTTGAGGGCGGGCTCACCGTCCAGCGATGCAATGACGTTGCGGTCGGCCTCGGTGATCGTGCGCAGCGGGCCCACCGGCTGGCAGCCCTGGGTGACACGCGACACCAGCGCCACGGCGCGCCCGAACGCCACACCCGACAGGCCGCCGTGCAACACGCCTTCGGCGATGTGCAGCGTGCGCGTTCTGGCCGAGGCCAGCCCGCCGAACAGGTAGCCGCTGGCGGTTCGGCGGCTCATGTCGGAAATCAGCTCGGCCAGGTCCGCGGTGGCCGGGTCGGCATGCACCTGGGCCGTGTGCGCGGAAAATTCCCCCAGCGGCTGCGCGCCGGAAAAAACCCGGAACTGCTCGCGCGGCAACTCGGCCAACATCAGCGCCAGCGCGGGCTCGTCGAAATACTCCACCCCGTTGGCGGCAATGCCGACCCCCACCGCGCCCACCCAGGCCACGCCCGGCCAGCGCTGGCGCAGCTCGGCCAGCAGGGCCTCGGCGCGGCCGGCGTAGTGGTCGGTGATGTAGAGCCAGCCCAAGGTGGGGGCGCTGGCGCGGCCGGGTTCGAGCCGCTGGGCTTCGATTTGCGCGGCGGCCAGCGCCAGCGCCATGTGTGCATCCGGGTGTGTGGCGTGAGCGTGCAGGAAGCGTTTCATGGCCGGGGCATCAAGGCAAGCGTTGCGCGGCTCGCGCGTGAAGTGTATGAAGGGCGTGAAAGGCGTGAAAGGCGCGACCCAAGCGGCCCGGGTCAAGCCCGCGGTGCGGCCCGCTTGGAACGCGCCGCGGTCTTGGCCGGCGCGCCGCGCACCTTGCGCACCACGCTGGCCGGCATGGACGCCGCCTTCTTCAGCGTCTGCTCGGCGGCATCGAAGCTCTGTTTCACCACCGACGTGGCCAGGTTCTTGGCCGCATCGGTGGCGTTGTCTTTCATCGCCGTGGCGGCCAGCTGGGTGAATTGCTGCGTCAACGCGCCCCACCATTGCAAGGGGTCCACGGCGGCCGCGGGCGTTTGCGGGGCCTTCGACGCTGGCTTGCGGGATGGCTTGGCTTGCGGCTCGGGCTCGGCCTCGGCCTCTTCAGCGGGCAGGCCCGGCAAACGAATCTTCAGTGACTCGCGCAGGTCTTCCATCTGCACGTTCATGGTTTTCAACGTGGACAGCGTCATGCGCTGCACTTCCAGTGCCTGGATCGTGGCCCCCAGCATGCGTGCGTTTTGCTCGAGCCAGAACTGCACCGTGCGCAACTCTTCGATGCGCTTTTCCAGCTCTTCCGGGTTGAGCGTGGGCGCCACCCACTGGCCGATGTTGGGCAGCGCCGAGCCGGCGTTTTTGACCAGCCCCTGCAGGAAGTCGAAACCCGGCACGAGTTTGGTGAAACTGGATGCATCGGTCATGGCGGTCCTCGGCGGGCGGTTGGAGGTGGCTCGATTGTGCCCCCGGCAAGCCGGCGGCTACAGCGTCGATTCGCACTGGTCGTACTGGGTCAGCCGCGGCGGCGCGTTCGGGTCGGCGTATTCGATGAGCACGTAGACAATGCTCAGGCAACCCCAGCCGTTGTACGACGCCGCGAAGCCGGTGCCGGCGCCGGCCGACAGCAGCTTGACGTTGAACGACGGGTGGTTCATGTAGTAGCTGATCTGCGTGGCCGACTTGAGCGGGCCCTTCAGGCTCTCGGGCGATGGAAACAGGTCCCAGCGGTAGATCGGCTTGCCGTCGGGCGCCTTCCAGCCCATGCCCGTGCGGCGGCTGGCAAAGCTCAGCGGCGGGCCGGGCGGAGCCGATTCGGCCAGGCTCTGGATGGCCGCGACATCGCCCGTCAGGAATGCCTGCTTCACGCGATTGGTGTTGGTCAGGCGTTCGAGCAGCCGCACGGATTGATCGCGCGCTTCTTGCGCGTTGCGGGCCTCATCGCGAGCGGCTTCGGCGGCCCGCTGCGCCTGGGCGCGCGCTTGCATGGCGGCGGCTTGCTCGGCCACGGCCCGTGCCGTTTCCGCCTGCGCGAATCGGGCCTGCCGAACCGCCTGGCTGCGGTTGTACAGCGCCCACGCCATCCCGGCGATCAGCGCGGGCACCAGCACCAGCACGGCCTGCAGCAATCGCTTGCGCGATTGCAGTTCGCGCACCTCGGCCTGCAGCCGGCCCTCGCGGTCGCGCTGGGTGCGCATCTCGAGTTCACGCTCGTTCGCCTCGCGGGTGGCCTGGGCCGCGCGGTCGGTTTCGTCGCGCCAGGCGGTTTCGCTGGCGCGCAGGAATTCGGTCGCGCGGCTGAATTCGTCGCGGCTGCCGTACCGGGCCGCCCAGGCCGCCGTCGGCGCCTCCTCGCGTTCCCACAGCAGCGCGCGCTCCAGATCGGGGTTGCGCCACAGCGCCGCGTTCTGCGGCCACAGCTGCGATGTCTGACGCAGGCGCTGGTAGAGCGCTGCCGAGCGGGCCTCGGACTGCACCCAGTCGCGCAACATCTGCCATTGGCGGATCAGCGACTCGTGCGAGATGTCGATCATCGTGTCCGGCTGCAACGCCGTGGGCCAGCCGGGCATGATGAAGGTGCGGCCGTCGCGCCGGAACGCGTCGATCACCTGCGTCATCAGCGCCCCGTCGACGCCGGCCACCTCGCACAGATCGGCCAGCGTGCTCGGGCGCCGCGTCTCGCGGTAGTCGGCGCCGCGCTCGCACAGGCCACGGAACAGGCTCTGCGCCGCCACCTGCGCGCCCGGTGTGGCGGCCAGCCCGGCATAGGCCTGGTCGGCATGCTGCGACAAGCCTTGCGCCATGCCGCCGATGGCAAGGTAATGTGCCAGGTCGATGGGCAGGTCGGGCGTGCCGGCGGCCTTCCAGGCGTCCCAGGTGCGCATCAGCGCGTGCTGCATCACGGGCAAGGCGTCGGGGTCGTCGCCGGC
>JANNDW010000159.1:0-26532 GCA_031378125.1 Methylibium sp.
CTTCGTGATGCGGGCAAGCTGCAACCAGGGCAGCGTGTGCTGATCAACGGAGCGTCGGGAGGCGTGGGAACGTTCGCGGTGCAGATTGCCAAGTCGTTCGGAGCGGAAGTGACCGGCGTGTGCAGCACCCGGAATGTGGACCTGGTCCGCTCGATCGGCGCCGACCATGTCATCGACTACACCCGAGAGGACTTCACTGAGGGTGGACGGCAGTACGACCTCATCGTCGACAACGTGGAGAACCGGTCCTTGTCGGACTGCAGACGCGCGCTTGCGCCCAGCGGAACTCTGATCCTCAACAGCGGTACCGGGGCACACGGGATCGCATTGCTGCTGCGCCTCGTCAAGCCGCTTGTGCTGTCACCGTTCGTGCGTCAAAACCTGCGCCGGTATCTTTCAATGCCGAATCATGACGACCTGGTATTCCTGAAGGAACTCGTCGAATCCGGAAAGCTCACACCGGTCATCGACGCGACCTACCCGCTGCGCGAGACCCCCGCGGCCCTCGGTCATGTCGAAGGGGGCCACGCTCGAGGAAAAGTCGTCGTCACCGTGTAGGCTGGCGTCGGCACCGGCCAACCAGTCCTCGACTCAAAGCCTGCAAGCCGTCATCGTGGCTGACGGTTCCATGTTCGTTGACAACCCTTACCGATCTGCCCGTGATCTCTCGATGAACAGCGCAAGCACGATGAATTGCCTTGCCAGTAAAGAGCGGCGCAAGCCAGAGGCGGTCGACCCCGGCCGTTGACGCGTCGACTCCCACAGACCGCAACGCGTCCGGCAGCGAACATTCAGGAGCAACCCACATGAAAACGCTGACCGGCAAAGTCGACAATCGGTAGCGCTGGCAAGTGCGGCTCGACAAAACTGCGCAACCCAGCATGAACGACTTGCGGGGCAACCCGATCAGCACCCGCTCCGGCGCGGCGGCCGAGGCGACGGAGCGTGCGCTGTGGCGGATGATGTCTTTCTACGGCACCCCGCTGGACGACCTGGACGCCGCCGCGCAGGCCGACCCGCGCTGGCCGCTGCCGCCGTTGATGAAGGCCGGCTTCCTGCTCAGCCTGACCGAGCCGTCGCTGGTCAAAGACGCTATCGCCTCGCTGGACCAGGCCGAGGCGCTGTTGGCCCACGCCCATGATTCTGACAACGAGCGCGAGCGACATCACCTGCATGCGCTGCGCCTGCTGTCGTGCGGCGACTGGCACGGCGCGCGCCACGCATGGGAAGCCCTGCTGCTGCGCCACCCGCGCGACGCATCGGCGCTGCAATGGGCGCACCTGTTTGACTTCTACCAAGGTGATGCGAACAACCTGCGCCAGCGGGTGGCGCGCGTGCTGCCGGAATGGGACAGCGCCGATCCGCTTTATCCCTACACGCTGGGCATGCTCGCCTTCGGCCTGGAAGAGTCCAACCTGTATGCGCAAGCCGAAGCAACGGGCCGGCGCGCCTTGAGCGGCAGCGCCAAAGTGCCCTGGGCCATCCACGCGGTGGCGGATGTGATGGAAATGCAAGGCCGCCATCAAGAAGGCTTGGCGTGGATGGTGAAGTGGCGGCCCGATTGGACCCAAGGCAACGGCTTCTCGGGCCATCTGGGCTGGCACCAGGCTTTGTTCGCGCTCGAGTCGCTGGACCACGCTGCTGCCTTGCAGTTGTTCGACGAACACCTGTTGCCCGGCCCGGCGCAGATCACGCTGCAGCGCCTGGACGGCGCGGCCTTGCTGTGGCGGCTGCACCTGCTGGGCGCCGACGTGGGCCCGCGCTGGCACGCGTTGGCGGCCGGGCGGGATGTGTCGGAGCGGCATGCCGGCCACTCCGCGTTCAACGACCTGCACGCGCTGCTGGCGATGATTGGCGCGCAAGACTTGGGGCGCGCCGCGGCCTGGGTGCACAGCGTGGCGGCGCGCGCTGCAAGCAGCTCCGGGGCGAACCGGGACCTGTCGCGCACGATCGGCCTGCCGCTGATGCACGGCATGCAGGCCTTTACCGAGGGTCGCTTTGACGCGGCCCTGGCCACGCTCTACCCCGTGCGCGCCCAGGCGCAACGCTTCGGTGGCAGCCACGCGCAGCGCGATTTGATCGATCAGACCTTGCTGGCGGCAGCGTGCGGGGCGCAGAGCCGCGCGATCGGGCGCGCGCTGCTGAACGAACGCCGCTTCTGCAAAGCCCAGACTCCCCTCACCCGGTACTGGGAACAGCGACTGGGGCGGCCGGGCGCAGGCTGATGGGGTTGCCGCCCGGTCGGTTGATCAGACCAGCGGCGCTGCCAGACCTTCCTGCGCGAACACCCGTTGCACCGCCGGGCGCGCCAGCACACGTTGCAGGTAGGGGCCCAAGTTCGGCAGGCTGCGCGCGGGCCGCATGAAGCCGCGCGTCCAGCGGCACAGCATCAATGCATACAGATCGACCGCGCTGAACTGCTCGCCCAGCAACCACGGCTGGCGGTGGCGCGCGAGTTCGGCGTCGAGCTGGTCGAGCATGGCGCCGACCTTGGATTCGGCATGCGCCTTGACCTGCGCGGCGCTTGCGGCGTCGCCATCATCAACCATGCGCTCGGGATAGAAGTAGTGGATCAGCATGGCCTGCGGCGTGTTCGTCAGCCAGACCAGCCATTTGTAGAAATGCGCGCGCTCGGCAGTGCCGACGACTGGTGCCAAGCCGGCGCCGGGGTGCGTGTCCACCAGGTGCAGGCAAATCGCCGCGGTCTCGTAAAGCACCAGGCCGCCGCCGGCGCCGTCGCC
Organism: Methylibium sp.; assembly: GCA_031378125.1. GTDB lineage: Bacteria > Pseudomonadota > Gammaproteobacteria > Burkholderiales > Burkholderiaceae_C > LGRD01. The sequence continues at coordinate 2,742 of JANNDW010000159.1, forward strand.
TGCACGCGGCTCCGCCAGCACCGGGATCAGGCCGTTCGGGTTGAGCCGCAGGTAGTCGGGCGCCTTGTGCGCGGCTTGCGTGCGGTCGACGAGCTTCAGCTCGTAGGGCACACCAAGTTCTTCGAGCAGCATGTGCGGTGTCAGGCTGGCATTGCCGGGGAAGTAGTGGAGTTGGTGCATGGTGGTGGTGGTGGTGGTGGTCATGTTGGGCTGCGAGCCGGCGAGGCTTGCGAAGCTTGCTGATGTGAAGCTTGTTGATGTGAAGCTTGCCGATCTTGCATCAGGCATTGTGTCGGTGGGATCATCGGTTTCGAGGGTGGCGGCAACGCCGGACCACGCGCCGATGTGCCCACGCGCCCATTTGCCCATTTGCCATTCGCCAGGAGATCCGACATGACCACGCCTGCAAAGAAGACCGTCTCCACCGTCATCCCCTGCCTGCGCTACCGGGACGCACCCGCTGCCATCCGCTGGCTGTGCCAGGTGTTCGGCTTCGAGCAACACCTGGTGGTGCCGAACGCGGATGGCAGCATCGCGCACGCCCAGCTGACATTCGGCAACGGCATGATCATGCTCGGCTCGGTGCTGGACACACCGTTCGGCCAGCGGATGAAACAGCCCGATCAGGTCGAAGGCGCCGAGACCCAGAGCCCGTACCTCATCAGCGCAGACGCCGATGCCGTGTACGCGCGCGCCAAGGCGGCCGGTGCGCGGATCGTGATGGACATCAAGGACGAAGACTACGGCGGGCGCGGGTTCTCGTGCCTGGACCTGGAGGGCCACCTCTGGAACATCGGCACCTACGACCCCTGGGCGGCAGCGTGATGGGCGATGCCGTTTCATTGCGCGCTACGTCAGCGCCGAGAAGTTTGGGCCGGTCTCGCTTTCGTGCCGGCCACGCTCGGCCTGCGTCTGGCGAAACAGATCGGCCAGCGTCTTGCCCGGCTCCGACATGAAGCGCTCGTCCAGCACCGCAAGTTCACCGATGCGGTCGACCCGGAAGCTGCGAAAGCCTTGGCGCGCCTCGCACCACGCCGCCAGCGTCCAGACCGCACCCCAGTAAAAACACCCCAGCGGCCGCACCGTGCGTTCGCTGCGCGTGTCCTTCAGGTCCAGGTAGTGCAGTCTCAGCTTGTGGCACGTCTCGGTGGCGATGCGCAGCGTCTCCAGGCGCCGGCGGGTGTCGCCGTCCATTCCGACCGCTGGCGCGTAGACGGCCAGGCTTTCGGCCGCCGCACGCGCCGCCGCCGGCAGCACCGCCATGATCTTGGACAGCGCGCCTTCGGCCTGCGCCGCCAGCGCCGCGTCGAGCCGCGGTTGCGCGATGCGCACCGCCGCCGCCAGCGCCTGCGCTTCGTCCTTGGTGAACATCAGCGGCGGCAAATCGAAGCCCGCTTGCATGCGGTAGCCGACACCCGCTTCCCCGTCGATCGGCACGCCCTGCAGCAGCAACTCGGCCACGTCGCGATAGACCGTGCGCTCGGAGACCTGCAGCCGCTCGGCCAGGAAGCGCGCGGTGCTCAGCCGCCGGCCGCGGATGAGCTGGATCAGCTGGAACAGGCGTTCGGCGCGGCGCATGCGGCGGGCTCTCGCGAAGCGTTCAGCCGACCTCGGTGCACAGCTCGACCAGCGTGCCATCGGGGCAGCGCACATACGCGACGGTCTGGCCCCAGGGTTTGAGGGCCGGTGCCTTCAGCAGCGTCGCGCCCGCGTCGACCGCGCGTTGGCACGCCGCGCCCACGTCACCGGTCACCAAACCGAGCTCCATGCCCAGCGGCCGGGTCGACGTGTCCGCGGCCACGTAGTCGTGCCCCAGGTTGCCGCGCGCCGTGTCGTGCGATGCAAACGACAAGGTCGCAGCACCGGTCTCCAGCTCGCCGTAGCCGCCCGATTCGTGCAGGAAGCGGCGCCGCAGGCCGAAGGCGCGCTCGAAAAAGTCGAGTGAGGCGGCGACGTCGGCAACGTAGACGATGGTGTAGGTGAACTTCATACGACTCTCCGTGGGACAAAGATTGATCGGCCTTTCAGCGCACCTCGTTGGGTGATCTCCTGCCACGCCGCGCAGCCATCATGCCGCCGCGGCCTTCACCGGCCACTCGACACCCATGGCCTGGGCGATCAGCGCCATGTCTTCACCGGTCACCTTCAGCAGGCCGAAGCGAAACGCGTAGCCCCAGTTCTTGTTGCCGCGCGTGAACGACAAGGCATCGAGCAGCGGCCGGATCGGCGCCTCGTGCGCGGGCAGGTAGGCCACGTCGCGCCGAAACGGCATGAAGCCCTCGCCCATGTCGGCCTGGTAGATGCGTTCGTCGCGCACCCAGCCCAACGCGGTGAAGGACTGGCAGGGCTCTTTGGTGCCGAAGCGGCGCAGCGGTGAGTAGTACACCACCCAGTCCCCCGCGTGCAGCCGCTTCAACGGCGCGCCTTTGCCGTGACCGACTTGCATGATGCCCCACTCGCGGCCACGCGCCACATGGTCGGCACTGGCCACGGCGAGCCAGTGGGCCGGGCCACTGATGGCGGGCAGCGCACTCTGAACAGCGGGCCGGGGCTTCATCGCGTGCTCTTCAAAACGCGCCGGTCAGGCCAGCGCATGCAGGCCGATCCGGTTGCCCTCGGTGTCGGTCACATGCGCAAAGAAACCCATGTCGCCCGGCAACTGCACCTTGGGCGTGGTGATGCGGCCGCCGGCTGCCTCCACGCGGGCCAGCACGGCATCCAGCGAAGGGTGGGCGTTGAGGTACACGAGGCTGCCGGTGACCGAGGGCGCCGGAACCGTCTCGCCCGCCAACAGGCAACCGCCCACGCCGAGATCCGCGGAGTCGAACACCGCCAGTGTTTGCAGCCCCATCGCTTCGCGCCGCAACGGCCTGGCGAGCAGCGTCTCGTAGAACCGCTGCGCGCGGTTCATGTCGCGCACGGGAATTTCGAACCAGTTGATGGCGTTGTGCTGTGCTTGTTGCATGGCTTGCTCCTGTATCGGTGAATGGAGCCTGCATCGTGCCTGGGGGCTGCTGACAGCGTGGTGTCAGCAGGCTGCGGCGGGCTCAGAGCGTGACTTGCGCGACCGCGTGTTCCCAGCGTGCCATCAACTCGCCCGCCCGCTCGCGCGACAGGGTCGGGTGGAAGGTTCGCTCCACCTGCCACTGCGCGCTCAGCTCGTCCAAGGTCTTGTACACGCCACACGACAAGCCCGCCAGGTACGCCGCGCCCAGCGCCGTGGTCTCGATGATCTTGGGCCGCACGACCGGGATGCCCAGCAGGTCGGCCTGGAACTGCATCAGCAGGTTGTTGACGCAGGCGCCGCCGTCGACGCGCAGTTCGGCCACGGATGAGCCGCCCGCGCTGACCGCGTCGCGGCTCATCGCGAGCAGCAGCGCGGCACTTTGGAACGCGATGCTCTCCAGCGCCGCGCGCGCAATGTGCGCCACCGTGCTGCCGCGCGTGAGGCCGACGATGGCGCCGCGCGCGTCGGCCTTCCAGTACGGCGCGCCCAGGCCGGTGAAGGCGGGCACGAACATCACGCCGCCGCTGTCGGGCACGCTCTCGGCCAACTGCTGCACCTCGCCGCTGCCTTTGATGGCCTGCAGGCCGTCGCGCAGCCACTGCACGACGGCACCGCCGATGAACACGCTGCCTTCGAGCGCGAACTCTGGTGTGGCGGTTGGCTGCGCGGCACTGGTGGTGATGAGCCCGTTCGTGGAGGTCTGGAACCGCGCGCCGGTGTGCATCAGCATGAAGCAGCCGGTGCCGTAGGTGTTCTTGGCCAGGCCCGCTTTGAAACAAGCCTGGCCGAACAGCGCGCTTTGCTGGTCGCCAGCGACACCGCCGATCGGGATGGCCGCGCCCAGCAACTCCTTGCGCGTGTGGCCGTAGACATGGCTGGATGCATGCACCCGGGGCAGCACCTCGCGTGGCACGTCGAGCAGCTTCAGAAGCTCGGCGTCCCATTCATTGGTGCGCACGTTCAGCAGCAAGGTGCGCGAGGCGTTGCTGACGTCGGTGGCGTGGACCTGGCCACCCGTCAGCTGCCACATCAGCCAGCTGTCGACCGTGCCGAAGGCCAGCTCGCCGCGCAAGGCCGCGGCGCGCGCGCCGGCCACGTTGTCGAGGATCCACTTGAGCTTGGTGCCGGAGAAATACGCGTCGACGATCAGGCCGGTCTTGTCGCGAAACGTCGCCTCAAGCCCGCGCGCGCGCAGCGCGGCGCAGGTCGGCTCGGCGCGCCGGTCTTGCCAGACGATGGCGTTGTGGATCGGCTCGCCGGTGGCGCGGTTCCATACCAGCGTGGTCTCGCGCTGGTTGGTGATGCCGATGGAGGCGATGTCGCCGGCCCCAATGCCGGCCTTGACCAACGCGTCTTGCGCGGTCGCCAGTTGCGTGGTCCAGATTTCCTTCGGGTCGTGCTCCACCCGGCCGGGCTGCGGGTAGATCTGGCGGAACTCGCGTTGCGCCATCGCAAGGATGCGGCCCTGCGCGTCGAACACGATGCTGCGCGAACTGGAGGTGCCCTGGTCCAGGGCCAGCAGGTAAGTCATGCGGGTCTTTCGTTGCTGCGCTATGTGAAGTGGTTCGTGCGGTCTCAATCAGCCGGCGCCACATCACACCGCACCCCCGCCGCCGCCAGCAATGCCGGGTAGGGCGCCGGCGGCGCCGTGTCGGTGAACAGCCGGTCGAGCTGGCTCAGGCGCGCCAGCTCGACCATGGCAGGCCGGTTGAACTTGCTGTGGTCGGTGGCCAGCCAGACCTCGCGCGAGTGTTCGATGATGGCGCGCGACACCTTGACCTCGTGGTAGTCGAAGTCGCGCAAACTGCCATCGGCCTCAATGCCCGAAATGCCGATCAACCCGATGTCGGCCTTGAACTGGCTGATGAACTCCACCGTGACTTCGCCGATGATGCCGCGGTCGCGCGAGCGCACCACGCCACCGGCCACGATCACTTCGCAGTCGGGGTTGTCTGACAGGATCGCGGCCACGTTCAGATTGTTGGTGATCACGCGCAGGCCCTTGTGGCGCAGCAGTTCGCGCGCGATGGCCTCGGTGGTCGTGCCGATGTTGATGAGCAGCGAACAACCGTTGGGCACCGCTTGCGCCACCGCCCGCGCAATGCGCTGCTTGGCCGGCTCGTTGAGCAACTGGCGCTGGCGATAGGCAATGTTCTCGGTGGTCGAACTGGGCACCCGCACCCCCCCGTGAAAGCGCGCCAGCAGGCCGGCTTCGGCCAGCAGGGTCACGTCGCGGCGCACCGTCTGCAAGGTCACGCCAAAACGCTCGGCCAGCGCCTCGACCGACACCGATTCGAGGCGGCGCACCTCTTTCAGCAGGTCAGCCTGGCGCGGGTTGGGGTTCATGGAACAAAGGCTAAACGAATCGATCCGAAGCCTTGTGAGGGGATTCCCGGGTAGAAAAGGAACAAACTGTACGTAGGATAGAAACCAAGCGAACACAATGGAAAGTGAGATTGCCGCTTTGAAACAAGCTCAACCCGCCCCTGCACCGAGGCGCCCAGCGCGTGGCCCGCAGACAGCGCAGGCCTGTGACGTGCTCGTGGTCGGCGGCGGCATCAATGGGGCGGGCATCGCGCGCGACCTGGCCGGGCGCGGCATGAGCGTGTTGCTGTGCGAGAAGGACGATCTGGCCTCGCACACCTCGTCCTCCAGCACCAAGCTGATTCATGGTGGCTTGCGCTACCTGGAGTACTACGAGTTCTCGCTGGTGCGCAAAGCGCTGGCCGAGCGCGAGGTGCTGCTCAAGAGCGCCCCGCACATCATGTGGCCGCTGCGCTTCGTGATGCCGCACGACCCGAGCATGCGGCCGGTCTGGATGGTCCGCGCCGGCCTGTTCCTGTACGACCACCTGGCCAAGCGCGAGGTGCTGCCCGCGTCGCGCACGGTGAACCTGCGCGAGCATGCCGCCGGCAAGCCGCTGAAGCGCGGCTTCACCAAGGGCTTTGTCTATTCGGACGGCTGGGTCGATGACGCGCGCCTGGTGGTGCTCAACGCGATGGACGCCGCCGAGCGCGGCGCCACCGTGCTGACGCGCTGGCGCTGTGTCGATGCGCGGCGCGGCCCGGCGCAATGGCAGGTGCGGCTGCAAAGCGCGGGCGGTGAAGAGCGGCAGGTGACGGCGCGCGCGCTCGTCAATGCAGCCGGTCCGTGGGCGGCGCAGTTTCTCAGTGAACACGCGCACGTGCCGCAGGCCAAGTCGCTGCGGCTCGTCAAGGGCAGCCACATCGTCGTGAAGAAGCTGTTCCAGCACGACTACGCGTACATCTTCCAGAACCCCGACAAGCGCATTATTTTTGCGATTCCCTACGAAGGCGAATTCACGCTGATCGGCACCACCGACCTGGAGCACCACGGCGCCATCGGCGACGCGCGCATCGACGCCGGCGAAATCAGCTACCTGTGCGAACAGGCGAGCCGCTACTTCGAGCAGGCCGTGGTGCCCGCCGACGTGGTGTGGACCTACTCCGGCGTGCGCCCGCTGCTGGACGACGAGTCGGGCGACCCGTCGGCCGTGACGCGCGACTATTCGCTGGAGCTTGACTCGGCGCAGGCTCCGCTGCTGTCGGTCTGGGGCGGCAAGATCACCACCTTCCGCAAGCTGGCCGAAGAAGCGGGCGACCTGCTGGCCGCGCCGCTGCAAATCAGCAAGAGCGCATGGACGGCCGGCGCCACGCTGCCCGGCGGCGACCTGTTGGCCAAGCCCGGCGCGGCGGCATCTGCGCGCGCCGACATCGTCGGCGACTTCGCCCGCTTTGTGCAGGCCCTCGCAAAGCAGCACCCGCAGGTCCCCGCGGCGCTGTGCCAGCGCCTGGCGCGCTGTTATGGTTCTCGCGTGCACAGGCTGCTGGGCAAGGAAGGCCTGGGCTCCGAAGTCGCCAACGGCTTGTTCGAAGCCGAGCTGAACTACCTGCACGAGCATGAATGGGCGCGCACCGCCGACGACGTGCTGTGGCGGCGCACCAAGCTCGGCCTGCACATGAACCCTGCGCAACGCGACACGGTCGCGGCCTGGTGCGTCGCGCACTGGGCGCCTCAGGAGATCACATGCAGCTGATGCTCGAACGCATCGAACAGCGGCTCGGTCCGAAGGTCCACCTGTACCCGCTGGACCTGACGCTGGTGCCGCTGGCCGTGACCGTGCTGCTGGGTGCCACACAGGCCGGCAAGACCACGCTGATGCGCGTGATGGCCGGCCTGGACAAACCAGCCAAGGGCCGCGTGCTGGCCGACGGCCAGGACGTGACCGGCCTGCCGGTGCGCCAGCGCAATGTGGCGATGGTCTACCAGCAGTTCATCAACTACCCGTCGATGACGGTGGCCGACAACATCGCCTCGCCGCTCAAGCTGCGGCGCGAATCGAACATCGACGCGCGCGTCAATGAACTGGCGGCCAAGCTGCACATCGAACCGTTCCTGAAGCGCCTGCCGGCCGAGCTGTCGGGCGGGCAGCAACAGCGGGTCGCGCTGGCGCGCGCGCTGGCCAAGAAGGCCCCGTTGATGCTGCTGGACGAACCGCTGGTGAACCTGGACTACAAGCTGCGCGAAGAGCTGCGCGACGAGTTGTCGCAGCTGTTCGCAACCGGCGAATCGACCGTCGTCTACGCCACCACCGAGCCCACCGAGGCGCTGCTGCTGGGTGGCTACACCGCGGTGATGGACGCCGGCGAGTTGCTGCAGTACGGGCCCACGACCGAGGTGTTCCACCGCCCGAAGTCGATCCGCGTGGCGCGCGCGTTCAGCGACCCGCCGATGAACCTGATCGCAGGCACAAAAACAGCGCACGGTGTCGCCATGGCGGCTGGTTTTCAAATGGTGTTGGCGCTGCCCCCAACCAGCAACGCCTCGCTGACCGTGGGCGTGCGCGCCAGCGCGTTGCGGGTGCGCCAGCGCGATGGCGACATCGCGCTGGCGGGCAAGGTGGAGCTGGCCGAAATTTCCGGCTCCGACACGTTCGTCCACGTCGACACGCCCATCGGCGAACTGGTGGCGCAGCTCACCGGCGTGCATCTGTTCACGCTGGGCCAGGCGATCACGTTGTACCTGCACCCCGAGCAGGCTTATGTGTTCGATGCCAAGGGCGATCTGCTGGTGGCGCCGGCAGCGCGGCGGGAGAACTAAGATGAAACCAGCGTCGCTCGATGCCGGGCAGGGTGCGCGAGGGTCGGTTGTCGGCCCGATGCGGCTGTTGAAATACTGCGTTGCGGATGCTGGGGCGGGATCGGGCCGGTGGCGCTTGCTGCTGCGCTCATGCCCGGGGACAGAGCCCCGGGCGCTCGCCAGGCACAAACAGTCCACTGGACTGTTTGTGTCCGGGCTCGCTCCCCCGGGCCGGAAGAGACCGGCCCTCCTCCTTTACTTCGCTACGCAGCAAGCCCCACCGGCCCGATCCTGTCGACCTGGGTTTCTTTTTCAGCAGTTGCCAAACACCCGAATGCAGCCGGGGGCGTCGGGTGGGCGACGCAGCGAAGTAAAGGGGGAGGGCCGAGTCTTTTCCGGCCCGGAGGACATGAGCGGAGTTGCCCACCCGATGACCTCGGCCCGCGCGGCCCGTCAACGTGAACGCAAGGAAGCAGTCGTTCGCGAAGGGCAGCAACGGGCCGAAAGCGGTCGGGTAAGTCGCCTGGCAGGGGGTCAGTTTCGTCCTAGCGGCGCCGCAGCACGGCGGTGGGCCTGCGGCTTTGCGAGATACTTGCGGGCTTCAATTTGCGGGGCATCCCGGCCGATGTGCCCCGCCCCACCCACCGGACTCAATGCTTCAATGCGCACCGCTTGCTTGCTGATCCTGCTTTGCCTGGCGCTGTTCAGCACCGCCGCGCGGGCGGCCGCGGCCAGCGTGTTCCTTGAAGAACTGACCTGGACCGAGCTGCGCGACGCGGTGCGGGCCGGCACGACCACCGTGATCATTCCGGTCGGCGGCACCGAGCAAAGCGGGCCGCACCTGGCGCTGGGCAAACACAACGTGCGCGTGAAGGTGCTGGCCGGCCGGATCGCCGGCGCGTTGGGCAACGCGCTGGTGGCGCCGGTGCTGGCCTACGTGCCCGAAGGCGCCATCTCGCCGCCGACCAGCCACATGCGTTTTCCGGGCACGATTTCGCTGCCCGACGATGTGTTCAAGAGCGTGCTCGACGCCGCGGCGCGCAGCCTGCGCCAGGGCGGCTTCACCGATGTGGTGTTGATCGGCGACCACCGCGGCTACCAGTCGCAATTGAAAGCGGTGGCGGCAAAGCTCAATCGCGATTGGGCAGCGACGCCCACCCGCGCCCATTTCGTCGCCGTCTACTACGACGCCGCGCAGACCGACTATGTGTTGGCCTTGCGCGCCCAGGGCATCACCGACGCGCAGATCGGCAGCCACGCCGGCCTGGCCGACACCGCGCTGATGCTGGCCACCGACGCCGCGCTGGTGCGGCCCGACCGCATGCCGCGCGACCTGGCGGAGGGCGCCGCGCAAGGCGTCGCCGGCGACCCGCGCGGCGCGACCGCGGCACTCGGGCAGCTCGGCGTCGACGCCATCGTGTCGCGCAGCGTTGCATCAATTCGCACCGCGGTCGCCGCGCGGCGTTGAACCAGCGCACGACCCTCGTTCTTTCCAACTCAGCTTGATCGAACTCTTCGTTTTCAGGACTTTCCCATGCGTCATTTCCACGCAAACCCCCGCCCCCGCCGGCTGCTGGTCAGCGTCGTCACCGCCACGGCCTTCGGCGCGCTGGCATCGAGCGCCTGGTGGGCGGTGGCGCAAGGCGGCGGCGCCGACGCTGCGCCGGCCGCATCGGCAACGCCCCCGTCGGCCGCCGCCACCGTCAACACCGTGCCGGGCATGCCGCCCGTGCCCGACCGCAACAACCTGTACAGCGAGGTCGGCGCGAATCGCATGAGCCCGGCGGTGGCCGGCGCGCTGGAGCGCGTGTACGTGCCCAATCGCGCCGCCAACACGGTGTCGGTGATCGACCCGGCCACGCTGAAGGTGGTCGACACCTTCAAGGTCGGCATCAACCCGCAGCATGTGGTGCCGTCGTGGGATCTGCGCATGCTGTGGGTGGCCAACAATGCCGAAGGCCGCACCGACGGCAGCCTCACACCGGTGGACCCGTTGACGGGCAAGCCCGGCGCGTCGATCCCGGTGGACGACCCGTACAACATGTATTGGTCGCCCGACGGGCAATACGCCATCGTCGTGGCCGAGGCCTACAAGCGGCTCGATTTCCGCGACCCGAAGAGCATGCAGCTCAAGTACTCAATAGCCACCCCGCAATGCGCCGGCATCAACCACGCCGACTTTTCCATTGACGGCCGCTTCGCCTTGTTCACCTGCGAATTCAACGGCTCCGTCACCAAGGTGGACCTGGTCCAGCGCAAGGTGCTGGGCACCATCAAGCTGAGCCAATATTTCAACCGGCCGGACGCGCTGGCCGTGATCGCCAAGCCCGGCAAGAAGCCGAAGTTCGTGCCCGACCCGAGCCAGCTGGGCGCCGAAATTTGCACCACCCCCGGCATGCCGCAGGATGTGCGCGCCTCGCCCGACGGCAAGCTGTTCTACGTGGCCGACATGATGGCCGACGGTGTGCACGTCGTGGACGGTGAGTCGTTCAAGCAGGTCGGCTTCATCGCAACCGGCGTCGGCACCCATGGCCTGTACCCCAGCCGCGACGGCAAGAGCCTTTACGTGGCCAACCGCGGCAGCAACACGGTGCGCGGCAAACCGCTCGGCAAGGGCAGCGTGTCGGTGATCGACTTCGCCACCGGCCATGTCACCAAGAACTGGCCGATTCCCGGAGGCGGCAGCCCCGACATGGGCAATGTCAGTGCCGACGGTCGGCACCTGTGGCTCTCGGGCCGCTACGACGATGTGGTGTACCGCTTCGACACCGACACCGGCGCGGTCGACAAGGTCAAGGTCGGCCGCGAACCCCACGGCCTGACGGTGTGGCCGCAGCCGGGGCGGTATTCGCTGGGGCACACGGGGAACTTGCGGTAGGACGAGCGGCGGCGAAAGCCCCTCACTCGACACCGCCCCAGGGCAACATCAGCGTCATGGTCAACAGCTTCTGAAACTCCGGCTCGAACCGATCGATGATGTGCTGCGGGTCGGGGCACAGGTGCCGGTCGGTGATCAACCCGAACTGCACCCCGCCGCCATACGACAGGATGCTGACGCCCATACCGATGTCGCCCGACGCGGGCACCCAGAACATGGTCTGGCGCAAGGTGGCGCCGCAAAACTTGAGCGGCACGGCGGGCCCGGGAACGTTGGTCATCACGGCGGTGGCCTTCTTGGCGAACATGCCGAGGATGGCGTCTTGCACCGGCTTGATCATCAGGCCGGCCACCGACAGCACCGCAAAGGCCAGCAATGGCTGATAGCTGTCTTTGAGCTGCGTCATTCGCGCGCGTACCGCGAAGACACGCTCGATCGGGTTGTCGACGCCGATCGGCAAGGTCAAGGGCGCCAGGCCAAAGCGGTTGCCGAGCTGCCAGGCCTTGTCGAGCGGGCGCAGATTGACCGGCACCATCGCGCGGATTTCCTGGCCGGATGGGTCGTCGCCCTTCTCACGCAGATAAGCGCCGATGGCGCCGGCCACGCAAGCCAGCAGCACGTCGTTGACCGAACAGCTCAGGGCCTTGCCGATGGTCTTGACGTCGGCCAGCGGCATGGGCTCGCTCCAGGCGACGATCTTCTTGCCCTCGGGCTTGCCCTTGAGGCGGGTCGGCGAGTCGTCGGGCAGCAGCGCCAGCGCGGCCACGTCGCCCATCACCTTGTAGGCCGTGCGGGCCATGTCCATCGAACCGAGCAGGCCCTGCTGCGGGTTGGACAGCATCTCCATCGACTTGGCGACGCCTCCGCCGTACATGCCGATCGCCTTGGTGGCCAGGTCGGTCAGGGGCTTGATCACCGCGTCGGACAGCCAGTCGGGTTCCAGTCCTTCGTCGGCCTCGCGCGTTTTGCGCTTGGGTGGGTCGATGCCTCCGTCGGTGATGGACATCATCACCGAGATCAGCGAGATGCCGTCGCCGATGCAATGGTGAATGCGCGCAATCAGTGCGCTGCCTCCTTCGTAGTGTTCGACCAGGTTGAACTGCCACAACGGGTGCGCCGGGGCCAATGCGGTGTTGGCCAGTTCACCGGCGCGCTGCTGCAGCGCCAAGCGTTCGCTCTGGCCGCGTTTGCGCACGAGCTTGTCGCGCACCACATGGCGGTGGATGTCGAACGCCTTGTCGTTGACCCAGCTCGCACCGGCGGCGTCTTGAACCACCTTCTGGTGAAAGCGCGCGTACTTGAGCAGCTTGTCGCTGATGCGCTCGCACAGGGCCTCGTAGGAAATGCCCGGCTGCAGCAGCCACACCCCGACGATCATCATCAGGTTGACGTCGTTGTCCATCCGCAACCAGGCGGTGTCCACGCGCGACATGCGCTGTGTGGTTTGGGGCATCGAGGGTCTCCTGGGGGGCTGTTTTGGAAAGCTGCAAGATGCTGGGTAACATGGGCGCCGTCAATGCCCGTTTTCACGCACAGTTCACCGCCACAGCCGAACGGCGGCGTCTGTTGCCAACTTAGGAGACACGCCATGGCCGACCTGAAAAAGCAATTCGAGCAAGCCGTTGCCGAATCGAAGAACTTGCCCGAAAAGCCCGACAACATGACGCTGCTGAAGATGTACGCGCTCTACAAACAGGCCAGCAGCGGCGATGCGGAGGGCAAGCGCCCCGGCTTCACCGACATGGTGGGCCGCGCGAAGTGGGACGCCTGGAACGAGGTCAAGGGCAAAGACGCCAAAATGGCGATGCAGGAGTACGTGGACCTGGTCGAGTCGCTGAAGTAGCGCTTGACGCAGCGGTTGACGCAGCGGTTGACGCAGCGCTTGAGGTGGCGCTTGAGGTGGCGCTTGAAGTAGCGGGCGCTACTTCTTTGCGCTCTTGCCGGCGGTCTTCTTGGCCGCGGGCGCGCTCTTGTCGTGCGCCTTGTCGGGCGCCTTGTCGGGCGCCTTGTCGGGCGCCTTGTCGTGCGCTTTATCCGGCGCTTTGCCGGTGCCTTTGGCTGCGTCCTTGCCGCTCTTGGCCAGCAGCGCATCGAGGTTCTTCTCGATCTCGCCCTCGATGGTCTTGCTGAACGCACCGAGCAAGAAACCGAGCTTGGCATTCAGGTCGAAATGGTCGCCGGCCACAATGAGCGTGCCGTTGACACCCGAGCGCGTGAACTCCACCGTGTCGGAGGTTTCGCCCTCGATCACGGTGCATTCCATGTCGAACTTCTTCTCCACGTCTTCGGCCCATTGCCACGCCACTTCGCGTGCCTTGCTCAAGCCCAGCTTGTGGTTTCTGTGGATGCGAATGTCGGGCATGGCTCACTCTCCTTGATGATTCAAAGCGGCGCGACGCTGGTCTTTGGACAAGGCTGCCAGGCGCTGTACCTCGGTGTAAAAGCGCGGGAAGTCGCCTCCGGCGCGCTCGAACAGGCGCTCGAACTGCGGCACCAGCTCGTTGTAGGCCGCCAGCAGGCCGAAGGACGCATTGTTGGCGCGCGCTATCCAGCCGTCATACCCTGAAAACCCGCCCCAGCGGCCGGTCTTGATGTCCTCGAATTCGACCCGCAATCGCTCCAGCAGCGCCGCCTTTTCCGCGCGCTTGGCGGCGTCTGGCATCGAGCTGCCATACAGCGCGGCCAGCAGCGAGCGGTACTTTTGCGTCAGCACCCGGAAGTCCTGGCGCCGGCGGTCGAAGCGTTCGTATTCCTCCTGCGCCTGCGCGCTGCCGTGCGCGGCCAGCCAGCGCGCGCCACCGATGCGCTCCACCGCGGTGGCAAACGATTCGTTGAACATGGTGTCGTCGTTGGCGTACGCCACCTGGTGCGACAGTTCGTGGAAGATCATCCGCGCCAGTTGGCCTTCCGGGTAGGTGATGAACGTGTTCAGCAGCGGGTCGGCCATCCAATCACCGGGCAAGCGGCCCAGGGTCGAATAGGCTGGCACGCCGTAGACCGTGACCTCCAGGTCTTCGGTTTGCAGCTGCGCCGCGAAGGCGTCGGCGTCGGCGCGATCAAAGAATCCGCGGTAGCCGACGCAACCGACCAAGGGGAAGCACGAGGTCTTCAGCGTCAGGCTCAACTCGGGTGCGGCCACCACATTCCACACCGCCGCGCCACGCTTCAGGTCGGCATAGCGCCGATAGCTGGCGTTGTCGGGCAGCTTCAACTCGCTCACCGCGTAGTCGCGCATGCGCTGGGTCAGCGCCAACCGCTCTTGGAGCTTGGGTTCGATCTGCGCGTCGGCCAGCCACTCGGGCACCGGTTTTGAGGCGCGCAGCAAGCTCAGGTGGCCGCCGACCGATTGCACGTAGTAGCGCACGGTGCCGCAGCCGGCGGTCAGGCACAGCGTGGCGGCCGCCAGCACCGCGATACCCACCCCACCCAGGCCGGTCATCAGCAGCCGCCGGCGATTCACGACCGGAGCGACAAGGGCGGCAGCGGCGCCTGCGGCCTGTCCGCGGGCCGCACCTCGACCAGGCAATCGTAAAAGCTCGGAGCCCGGCCGATGTCGGTGAGCCGCTGATGGGTGAGCTCGTTCACATTGGTGCCGGCCAGGCCCAGCTTGCGCCACCAGATGCCCAGACCGTTGACCACGCCGGCGCGCGCTCGCGGGCTCAGCACCACCTTGCAGTGGTAGCTGCCGCGGTCGTTGAAAACGCGCACCGTCATGCCGGAGTGGATGCCGCGCGGCTGCGCGTCGGCCTCCTGCATCTCCAGCACCGGCTCCGACTCGATGTCGCGCAGGCTCTTGACGTTGACGAAGCTGGAGTTGAGAAAGTTGCGCGCCGGCGGCGAGATCATCGCCAGTGGATAGCGCTGCGCCAGCGCGGGCGCGGTGGTCGAGCATTCGTGGTTCGGCACATGGTCGGGCACGCCGAACAGCGGTGAATCGATGAGGCACTTGCCGCTGGCGGTGAGGAACCCGCCGTCGGCCAGCGGTGCTTCGGGCAGCGGCAGCTTCACCCAGCCTTGTTCACGCAACGCGTCAAAGGGCACGGTGTCGGTAAACGCCATTCGCGCGAGCGCCTCGTCGCTGTCGCTGAAACACGGCTCGGTGAAACCCATCTGCGCGGCCAGCTCGCGGAAGATCTGCGTGTTGGGTTTGGCCTCACCCAGCGGGGTGATGGCGCGCTCGTTGATCAGCGCGTAGGTGTGGCCGTAACTGGTGTGAACGTCCAGGTGTTCGAGCTGGGTGGTGGCCGGCAGCACGTAGTCGGCATGGTCGGCGGTGTCGGTCATGAAGTGTTCCAGCACCACGGTGAACAGGTCATCGCGCGCGAAGCCTCGCACCACCTTGGGCGACTCGGGCGCCACCGCCACCGGGTTGCTGTTGTAGACGATCAGCGCTTCGATCTTCGGGCCGAACGCTGAACCGTCGGCAAGCGGTTCGCCTGCGCTGCGCAGCAGATCGTCGCCGATCGTGCTCATGTTGATCGTGCGCGGGCGGCGGCCGGCCAGCAGGTCGGGCCGCTGCAGTGCGGCCTCGTTGCGCACGCTCTTGAACCAGCCCGACGCCGACAGCAGCAAGCCCCCCGCGCGGTGCCGCCAAGCCCCCACCAGGCACGGCAGACAAGCGATCAGCCGCACCGCGTTGCCGCCGCCGCGCACCCGCTGCATGCCGTAGTTCAGGCGGATGGCCGCCGGCTGGGTGGTGCCGTAGTCGCGCGCCAGCGCGCGCACTTCGCCGGCGCTGATGCCGCACACCTGCGCCACACGCTCGGGCGGCCACTGCAGCGCGCGTTCGCGCAGTTGGGGCCAGCCGTCGGTGTGGCGTTCGATGTAGTCGTGGTCCAGCCAGTCGTTCGCGATGAGTTCGTGCATCAACCCCAGCGCCAGCGCGCCGTCGGTGCCCGGCAGCAGCGCGATGTGCTGCTGGCATTTGTCGGCGGTTTCGGTCTTGCGCGGGTCGATGCAAACCAGCTTGGCGCCATCGCGTTTGGCGGCCTGCGCGAAGGTCCAGAAATGCAGGTTCGATGCAATCGAATTGCTGCCCCAGATGAGGATCAGCTTGCTCTCGGCATAGTGCTCCACGTGCATGCCGATCTTGCCGCCATACGTGGCTGCCAGCGCTTCTCCGCCGGCGCTGGAGCAAATCGTCCGGTCCAGCAGCGAGGCGCCGAGTTTGTTGAAAAAGCGCGCCGCCATGCTCTCGCCTTGCAGCAGGCCCATCGTGCCGGCGTAGCTGTACGGAACGATGGCCTGGGGGTCGCGCCGGGCGATCGCCATCAGACGTTGCGCGATGTCCGACAGGGCCTCGTCCCAGCTCACCCGAACAAAAACGCCACGGCCCTTCGCTCCGGCGCGCTTCAACGGGTGCAGCACACGTTCGGGGTGGTAGCTGCGCTCGGCATAGCGCGAAACCTTGGTGCACAGCGCGCCATGTGTGGGCGGATGGTTGGGGTCTCCCTGCATTTTTACGGCCCGGCCGTCCCGCACCGTGACAAGCATGGCGCAGGTGTCGGGGCAGTCGTGCGGGCAGGCGGCGCGGATGGTGACGGTGCTCATGCGCACACTATTGCACAGTCGCTTCGGGCAGACCGCCAAGCGGCCGCGACGGAGGCAACCGCGCCACGTATCCTTCGTATCCCGCGTTCCATCAGGCGCCACCGCGCACCGCCCACGAGGCCTCCACAATGATTCGACGCCGCACCTTGATCAAGCGCAGTGCCGGCATTGGCTTGGCCAGTTTGGGCCTTCCGGTACTGGCCCAAGCCGAGCGCAAAATCGTGCTCGGCCAATCGGCCGCGTTCAGCGGCCCGGCGAGCGCACTCGGCGAGCAGTTCAAAAAAGGCGCGAAGCTGATGTTCGACGCCGCCAATGCGCGCGGCGGCGTCAACGGCCGCGTGATCGAGTTGCTCAGCCTGGACGACGGCTACGAGCCGGACCGCTGCGCCGCCAACACCGCCAAATTCATCAAGGACGGCGTGTTCGCCTTGTTTGGCTACATCGGCACGCCCACCAGCCTGGCGGCGTTGCCGCTGACCACCGCGGCCAAGCTGCCGTTCTTCGGGCCGTTCACCGGCGCCGAGGCATTGCGCACGCCGTTCAACCACTATGCCTTCCATGTGCGCGCCTCGTATTTCGACGAGACGGGGGAGATCGTCAAACAACTCACCTCGGTGGGCATCAGGCGCATCGGCGTGTTCTACCAAAACGACAGCTACGGCAAGGCCGGCCTGGACGGCGTGAACCGCGCGATGAAGCCGCTGGGGCTGGAGCCTGCGGGCATGGGCACCGTGGAGCGCAACACCGTCGAAGTGAACGAAGCGGTGAAAACCATCCTGACCCAAAAGCCGGACGCGATCGTGCAGATCAGTGCCTACAAGTCTTGCGCCGCGTTCATCAAGGCCGCGCGCAAAGCCGGCTTCACGGGTGGTTTTTACAACGTTTCGTTTGTCGGCACGCAGGCGCTGGCCAGCGAACTGGGGGCCGACGCGCGCGGTGTGATCGTGAGCCAGGTGATGCCGTACCCGTTTGCCGCGAACAGCATCGTCGCCGGCGAATACCTTGCCGCCGGCAAAGCGTCGGGCGAGGCGAAGTTCGAGCCCAACTACAGCAGCTTCGAAGGCTATGTGGCCGCCAAGACCTTGCTCGAAGGGCTGCGCCGCGCCGGCGGCAACCCGACCCAGGAAACGCTGATCGCCGGGCTGGAATCGCTGCGCGAGTACAACCTGGGCGGCTTCTACGTCGACTTCAATCCGCAGAAGCACACCGGCTCCCGGTTTGTCGACCTGACCATCTTGACGCAGGACGGTCGGGTCAGGCGCTGACCCGCACGCCACCCCGTCGAGTGAGGCATACCCAAGCCGCTCGGTGGCGCCCAAACTGAGTGAGATGTAAGCAACGCGCGCGGAGCCGCGCCGATAGTGGCTCGAGGGTCGAGCCGAATCATCGACACGGTGACACTTCGCGTCGCTTGATTCAGTTTCTCGCCGCTCACGGTAACCAATGTGTCGTACTTCGTCTCACGTTTCGGGACTGCATGCGGCAAATGTCGCGATCGTTGATAGGCGGGTCCAGACCGCCCTGAGGTACAGAAGTTGCAACTACGCTATAGCCCAGCGCTGTCGATCCAAGTCAACCTCCATGCAAAACAATCCCTGCACCCCGAGTCTGGTCGGTCTGTTCGCTGCGTTGCTCTGCTTGAACGCCGCTGCTGAACCCCAGCAAGCCAAGCCAGCCGGTTCTCGGCCGCAAGCAGTCGCGCTCGCAAGTGTCGGAACGGCATTCGCGATCGGCGACCCCATCGGGGTTGTCCAGGCTGGCCCCGATTGCCGGTCAAGCACGACCCGCGAATGGAGCGAGTTGCTCCGCCATCGGGTCGAAACCGAACTGCCCATTGCCTTTCAGGAAGAAATGTCTAAGGCTCTGAGCGCGACCCGCGGGCGTTCGCGCTCCGCAGTGGGTATGGAGGTCAAGGCGATCGTGAATGATCTGAAGGTGAGCGTGTGCAACGTCGGTCAAGGGTCTTGGCTCGGAAACTTGCAGGTGCAAGTGAACTGGCAGGTGGCACGCCACGACACCCATCGCGTCGTGTACGAAACCTCGACTACCGGCCACTTCGAGCGCGCCAAGGCTCAGACGTCGGTGAGCACGGATTCCGGTCTACGCGAGGCGTTCGCCGTCTCGGTTCGAAGCCTGCTTGCCGATCAGCGGTTTGCGTCGATGTTGCCGTTGAGGGACGGCCACAGCCTAGTGGCGCGTGTTGTTCGCGACATCGCGCCGTGATTCCCAGCGCTTGGCCTCATCGAGCAACTGGTCAAAGGCCTCACCATCCTTCAACAGCGCCGACTTCATCGCCTTTTCCAGCGGCTGTTCGATGCCGATATCGTCCCGCGGCATGCGATCTTCGCGCACCGATTTCAGCACGCGCTTGATCTCAGCCGCGGTGTGCATGGGCGACTGCAGCAACACTAGCTTCTTCATGCCATCCGGATTGTTAGGCACATGGCATTCGTTGCACTGCCCGTCTCGCAGGCGCAGCGCAAAGCTGCGGTAGGCGGCGTCGAGTTTTCCGAGGTAGGGGTTGTCCTGCCTGAACAGCCCATCGAACAGCGTGACCTTGGGCTGGGTCTTGCCGCTCGCGTCGGTCCACAGCCATTGACCATCGAATTTGGGCGGAACAACGTGTGTCGTCGCGACGAGGGTCGGGGTGGTGCTGAACACGGTGAACTGAGCCACCTTGATGCGATCTTTTTCGGCATCCCAGTAGAAGAGAAATTCGTTCGCCTTCTCGTACATCGCCCATTTCTCGGCCTCATGCCAGAACGGATAGGGAAACTCTCCCGGTGTCAGCCGATTGCGAAACGCGGTCTGAAGGCGAATCTGATAGACACCATCGCGCTCCAGATAGACGACGTCGTATTTGCCGTTGAACATGAACAAGGGCACGTACATCGAAGAAAACACGTCCGGCGCAAACTGCGTAAGTTTCGAGTCCTTCAGCAGCGTTCGCGGGTCGCGCTGGCGGCCCCAGAGAATGAACTCCGGCAACGCGCGCTTCAACTCCGAATCGCGGTAGAGCCCTTGGCGACAGTTCTCAAAGGCGGGCGAACTGCTGGGATCAGAGACCGGGCACAGCGTGGCCAACTCCGCAGCGAGCATCTTGGCCACGCGCTCCACGCGGGCCTGTGTTGCAGGGTCCGGCGCAGCGAGCGCAGAACCGGCGCAGAGCAGCGAAGTGGCAACCCCCATCAGCGCAAGAGCGCGAAGTCGAAATTCTGGCTTCATCGGTCAACCACTCCTCGAAAAACTGGCGCTGGGGCCGACCAGAACAGGTCAACCGCAGGCACTATATCCGAGCCGATGGTGATTCCGCTTTTCTAGATGTGTGTCAAAGTGTTTCTGTCAACCCCCCAAGTCGGGGGGTCAGCTGCATCGAGTGAGGGCGTTGGCTCAGGCCCAGCGCAGGTCCGCTAACCGATAATTCGCCCGGACCGGTCGAGGGCGACGATATCCACGAAGCTTGAACCGCTCTTGCCACCGGCGAAACGAACCCGGTAACCGCCGAGGTCGAGATTCAGGTCCGACAACGCGGATTTGAAGCGGGCGCGCGTCAGCGGGCCGCCGATGAGCGCGGCTCGCGCCGCTTCGACCGCGACGCGTCCGACGATGTAGCCCTCCAGGTTTGTGTAGCCGATCTTCGCATCGCCACCCAACGCAGCCAGGTCTTCTCGAAAGCGCTTGATGATCGGGAGTGCAACGGCATTCGGTCGCGGGACGACCTGGCTCAGGATGATGCTGATGCCCTTGCCCGCCATCGCGTTGATCAGCGACTGGCCCGCGAACGAAGAGGCGAAGTAGGTTCCCGCATACTTGGCCGTCGACATGCGCGCGATGATGGCCTCCACCGGTGCCGCATTGGTTGTGAACAGCACGCAGGCCAAATTGGCCGCCAGCAAAGCGTCTGCTTCGGCAACGAATGACTTGGAATTGCGGTCAAGTGGGACAGAAATTGTCAGCTTCACCCCAACGGCTTCGAGTGCAGCCGTCATGGCCGTCTGGTTGGCAGGTGACGTGTCCTTCAGATACACGTAGCCAACACGCTGAAAGCCAAAGTCCTTGACATACCGCACCATCTGCTTGTATTCGCTGTCGTAGCCGGCGCGAACGTGGTACGGCATCGTCAGTTTGTCACCGCGAATTCCCATGTTGCCGCTGGCGGTGCCGAGCAGCGCGATTTGAGCTTCTTCGATCATCGGAAGACTCGCCTCGGCAGCGGCCCCGCTCGTCAACCCCAGCAGGGCGGAAACGCCGGAGCCGATGAAGCTCTTGACGTTGGCCTTGCACTTCTCGCGGTCTCCGCCGTCATCGAGCGTCATCAACTCGAATCGTGGCCCTTTGTCTGAAGCGACCTTTGCGGCAGCAGTGAACGCCGCGAGGATTCCGTCGCTGATGTCTTTGCCATACGCGGCCTGTCCACCGGTCAACGAGGCTGAAAGGCCGAACTTCACAACACTCGGCGCACTGGGTAACTCCGCTGCCCAAGCGCAGTGAATGCCAGGAACCATCAGTGCCGGTGCCGCCAGCAATAGGCGTCTGCGTTTCATCGTGGCTCCTTAGTCCTTCCTATCGGGTGCGTTCGTACAGCGATCGACCTTGCAGGCCGACAGATCGGGAACGGGGGTTTGGCTTTCCGGCCAGCCGCTGGCCATTCTGCTGTTACGAACGACCTATCGTCTCGACAACGAGACTGCTTGTGTGCGAAATATGACCAGAAGCAAGCGCTTGAGCCAGGCTGCATACAAAGGTAGGTCATGCGGAGCCCCACCCCGCCGACAGGTCGTAACACAAAGTGTCCTGCCCCGAAAGCCAGCCACCGGTGGCGGCGTCGCATCGGTGAAGCGCCGGCAAACCACGTTCCCCGGCAGCGCCAGCAGCGCATGAATTTGCCGGCAATCTTTCACACTGTCACACATTTTTGGAGCGAGGAGACCGCGAGAATTCGTCCGCGCGTCCGTATACAGACGCCGGAGTGGCACCGCTTGTTGACGCTGCCCCCATCGTGACGATTCGCTGGCCAGCTCCTCGGGGGGACTCAATGCACAAGTACTCGTTGCTCGATCGGTCGCGTCGCGCCCTTTGCGCCGGGGCAGTGTTGGCCGGCGCCTCGGGCCTGGTCCGCGCCGCGGACCCGGGCGTCAGTGATGCCGAGATAGTGGTCGGCAACACCATCACGCTGGAGAGCGGCAAGAACGCCTACGGTGTCGCCGCGCATGGCGGCATGAAGCTCTACTTCGACGCGCTGAATGCAGCAGGCGGAATCGGCGGCCGCAGAATTGTTCTGCGAACGCTGGATGACGACAACAAGACCGCCACCGCCGAGGCCAACGCGCGCAAACTCGTTCAGGACGGCGTGTTCTTGCTGTTCGGCCCGATTGAGGGCGGGCCGTCCGCGGCGGTCATGAAGGCAGCGGCAGAACTCAAGGTGCCGCTGTTCGGGCCGATGGCGGGCCCACCGGCGCTGCGACGGCCGATCCAGCCGATGGTGTTCCCGGTCCGCGCCGAGCACCGCGACGAGTTCCGTGCGCTGATGAACTGGGGCAAGAGCACGGGTCTGAAAACGGTCGCGTTCTTCCACGCCGACTCCGACGGCGGGCGCGCGCATCTGGAGAACGTCAAGCTGATCGCCACGGAACTCGGCATGGACTTGGTGCTGCCGCTGCCTGTCAAGTCGGATCTGACAGATGCCGATCTCGACAAGATGGTCAAGTCCATCGAAGCGGCCAAGCCCGACATCGTCTTCAATCACGGGTCGCCCGGCCCGTACCAAAAGCTGGTGACAAAGATCAAGCAAGCCGGCGTCAGGATAGCGTTCATGGGGGTCAATTCAGGCTCGTCACAAATCGCCCGCGGACTGGGGCCGCTGGCCCAGGGCATGGTCTTTTCTCAGGTCGTTCCCAGCCCCTGGGAGCGCAAGCGCGAGATCGCCCGCGAGTACCAAGACGCCGCCCGCAAAGTCCAGGCCGACGCCGAGTTCAGCTACGGCGCGCTTGAAGGCTACATGACCGCCAAGGCGTTGGCGATGGCACTCAAGGCGACGGGGCGAGACCTCACCCGCGCCAACTTCGTCAAGACGCTGGAAAACTCAAGCTTTGATCTGGGCGGCGTGAAGCTGCGCTACGCCCCTGGTGAGCACGAGGGATCCCGTTTCGTCGACCTGTCGATGGTGTCGCGCGAGGGGCGCTTCATTCACTGAACAGAAATCGGGCACGGCGGTAAGATCATCGCTGGCTCAGCGCATGCCTGAGTCCGGCGCCGCGGCGCCCCGAGGAGCCTCCCATGCAAGTGATCGAATCCATTCTTGCCGACGCCGCCGCCATCGCCAAGGTTCGTCGCGACATCCATGCCCACCCCGAGCTGTGCTTTGAAGAAAAGCGCACTTCGGACGTGATCGCCCAGCAGCTCACGGCCTGGGGCATTCCCATCCACCGCGGCCTGGGCACGACCGGCGTGGTGGCGATCCTCAAGAACGGCACCAGCGACCGCGCCGTCGGGCTGCGGGCCGACATCGACGCGCTGCCGATGACCGAGCACAACACCTTCGCGCACGCCAGCCAACACCCCGGGACAATGCACGCCTGCGGCCACGACGGCCACACCGCGATGCTGCTGGCAGCGGCCAAGCACCTGTCACGCCACCGCAACTTCGACGGCACCGTCTACCTGGTGTTCCAGCCGGCCGAAGAAGGCGGCGGCGGCGCGCGCGAGATGATCAAGGACGGGCTGTTCACCCTGTTCCCGATGGAGGCGATGTTCGGCGCGCACAACTGGCCGGGCATGGCAGTGGGCCAGTTCGCGCTGAAAAGCGGGCCCTGCTATGCCAGCAGCAACGAGTTCAAGATCACGATCAAGGGCAAGGGTGCGCACGGCGCCATGCCACACCTGGGCGTGGACCCGGTGCCCGCCGCCGCGGCCATGGTGCAGGGCTTCCAGACCATCATCTCGCGCAACATGAAGCCGATCGAGACCGGCGTGATCTCGGTGACGATGATCCACACCGGCGAGGCCACCAACGTGATCCCCGAGACCTGCGAGATGCAGGGCACGGTGCGCACCTTCACCACCGAGCTGCTCGACCTGATCGAGACGCGCATGCAGGCCATGGCCGAGGCCACGGCGGCGGCCTACGACTGCAGCTGCACTTTTGAGTTCAGCCGCAACTACCCGCCCACCATCAACCACGCCGCCGAGACCGGCTTCGTGCAGACGGTGCTGGCCGATGTGGTGGGTGCCGACAACGTGCTCGACTTCGAGCCGAC
>JANNDW010000162.1:0-2522 GCA_031378125.1 Methylibium sp.
GTGGCCCTGCTCGCCGCATGCGGCGGCAACCCCGATAACCCGCCGGCCGCCGCGCCGCCGCCGACCGTCACCCTCAGCGGCGTGGTCGCCGATGGCCCGCTCTCCGGCGCCACCGTCTGCTACGACCTCAACGACAACGCCGCCTGCGACGCGGGCGAACCCACCAGCGCGGCCAGCGACGCGGACGGCAAGTTCAGCCTCGACGTGCTTGAGGCCGACGCCGGCAAACACGGCACCGTCGCGGTGGTGCCCGCCACCGCGGTCGACAAAGACACCGGCGCCGCGGTCGGCACGGCCTTCAGGCTGAAATGCCCGACCAGCAGCGGCACCACGCTGTTCGTGAGCCCGCTCAGCACGCTGGTGGTGGATGTGGCCGCAGGCCAGGGCCTGAACACGGCCGATGCCGAAGCCGCCGTCAACACGCAACTGGGCCTGACCAACTCGCCACTGGCCAACTTTGTCAGCGGCGCCGACGCGCAGGCCGGCACGTTCGCCAAGACAGTGAACACCGTGATCATCGAGGTGAGCAAGCTGGCCGACGCGGCTTCGGTCTCGCCCGACGCCAAGAAAGCGCTGGTCGCCTCGGTCACCACAGCGGACCTCAAGGCGCTGGCCACGCGGGTGAATTCAGCCGCGCCTGGCACACCGGCCCAAGTGGCCGCGGCCGTCGCGCAGAGCGTGCTGGCGGAACGCAACCTGAGCGCCACCACGGTGGCCGACCAGGCCAGCTTTGCCGCCGCCACCGCCACCCCGGTGGCCGCCGCGGCGCCCGGGCCGTTTGTCAGCGTGCGCCGCTTCACCTTCACCGACGCCAACAACTACAACCTGCAGGCGTTCGTGGGCGACAGCACGCCGGGCACCGACGGCACCTTCCCGGCCAGTGAGGTGCGGGCCAACCTGGTGACCGGGCTGGTGCAGCCGTTCAACCGCAACCAGGTCTACTGGCACAAGACGCTCAACCGCTGGGAGGTGTGTGATCGCCAGTGGCAAATCACCGTCAATACACCGGCCCAGGCCGCCAGTGGCGCCACGACGGCCACGCCACAGAAGTCGGTCTTCTGCGGCGCATCGGTGAGCCGCACCAAGGTGGGCGAGGTCGACGTGTCGGGCCAGAAGATGGCCGATGTGGTGGCGGCCATCCGCGCATCGACGTTGCCCGATTTTCCGGGCTTCGATACCGATGCGAGAGGTCTACCCACCCTTTGGGGCCCCAACCCAACCCTGCTGGGCACAGCGGTGTTCCCCGATGGCTCCAAGTTCACCAAGCGCGAGCAAACCAGCGAAGTCGGCGAAACCGAGCGCTACGGCCTGACCGACAAGCCGCGCGTGGCCCCCGTCGGCGGCACAGGCACCTACCGCCAGGCAGCGACGTTCGACGACCTGAAGCGCATGTCGGGGAATTTCGTCAACGCAGCCGCCGTGGTGGGGGACGGCAACACGGTGTTCGTGGACGACCTGCCGGCCACGCAAGCCGATGCGACCCTGCTGCCGCTCAAGCGCTATCGCGCGTCATTTGACCCCGCCAGCGCGGCGGTGCGCTTCTTCGCCTGCGACGTGCTGGCCTCGAACCGCGCCGCACAGAACTGCCAGGCGGTGGGCGACGGCACGACCAGCGTCGCAACGCGCGCCGACTCCCGCGTGCTCAAGTTCGAGACGGGCTACCCGGCTGTGTTGACCAACACGCTGTACCGCAAGCGCCTGTTCGTGGAACGCAGCGGCGTGGTGTTCGGCGGCGCGGTGGACCTGGAGCGCACGCGCTACCAGCAGCGGCCCAACACCATCGCGTGGAACGCGCTGCGCACGGCGCTGAGCATTCCCGAACCGGCCGCACCGGTGGCACCCAGCGGGCCCGGGCCGTTCGAAGTCGTTCGCAATTGGACCTTCACCGACGCCGCGAACTACTTCTTCCGGCTCTTCACCGGCGACAGCAGCGCAGTCGACGCTCAGGGCTTCTTCAACGTTGCCGAACAACGCCGCAATGTCGTTGCCGGCGCGGTGGTGCCGTTCGTGCGCAACAACCTCTTGTGGACCGGCACCGAATGGTTCGACTGCCCGGGCGAGGCCACCGGCTACTTCAGCGCCAACTCGGTCGCGCCGTTCAACAGCAGCTACTGCAAGTCCTTCCTCGACGAGCGCTACAACACGGCGACGATCACGCTGGACGGCCGCATCATGGCCGACGTGATGCGCGAAATTCGCTGGTACTCCAGCAAGGACGGCACCTTCGACTACGCCGGCTGGGGCGCCAACCCCGACGTGCACACCGCGCTGGCCACCGCCAGGTTCCCGGCCGGCGCGACAATGGAGCACCGCGGCAACATCCGCAAGGGCACGCCGATCTCGATTTCCACCGCGGCGACCAGCCAGATTCGTGTGCCGCCAGCGGTCGGGCCCGTGCCGCCCTTCGAGTCATGGTTGTTCGCAGCCTCGCTCGACGAGTTCATCGCCAGAAACCCGGGCGATCTCTTGGGAGTTGCCGTCAACGGAGCCACCGCCGCGTTTGTGCAGAGCTACGTCTTGCC
>JANNDW010000172.1:0-12465 GCA_031378125.1 Methylibium sp.
GAGGTGAGGATCAGAGCAACAGAGACGAGTCTGTGCGGGGCCCCGGGTGCGGGTGTTCTGCAAGGCGCCGGCGTCAGCCGGCAAGGCCGGGCGGCTTGCCGCGCGGCACCGGGCGCGAGCCCGGTCCTTGCGGCCACCCCATGCGGGCTTGCCCGCATGGGGTGAAACGGGCAATCTCTGCGCGCAGCAATACCAAGTAGGCCGGCGTTGATGTGGCTCCGCAGAGCCGGCGGGTAGGTAGCACCGAGCCGTGCAGCGATGCACGGCCCAGAGGAATGGCGGTCACGTCCGGTGGTTCGCAAGAACCACCGGATGCACAGAATCCGGCCTATCGGCTTGCTTCACACTTTTCAATCAATCAGTCGGTCACCGCCAGCCGGTGGGCGTTTTCAGCATCGCCGCGGCCCAGCGCCAGCAGGGTCAGCCCGACCGAGGTCAACGCCAGCGCCATGCCAGGGAACAGCACCAGCCACCAGGCGCGCAGCACATGGGCCTGCCCGGTCTGCACCAGCAGGCCCCAGCTCAGGCGGTTGGGGTCGCCGGCGCCGAGGAAACACAAGCCGGCCTCGATGAGCAACGCACTGCACAGGATCAACGGCACATGTGGCAACGCCAGCGGCAGCATCAGCGGCGCCAGGTGGCGCACTGCCACCGAGGCACGGCTGGCGCCGAGCAGCAGCGCGGCCTCGACGAATGCGGCGTGGCGCAACGAGCGTGCTTCGGCGCGGATTTGTCGCGCCAGCGTGGCCCAGCCGGTCAGCGCCAGGATGCCGGCCAGCGTCACCCAGCCGGGGCCCAGCCAGGCGGTGGCCAGCAGCGCCAGGAAGAAGCGCGGCACGATCTGGCTCACGTCCATCAGCCGCACGATCACACGGTCCACCATGCCACCGGACAGCGCAGCGACAACACCCAGCACGATGGCCAACGCCGTCGCCGCCAGCGCGACCAGGCCGCCGGACAGCAGCGAGGCCCGGCCGCCGTGGGCGAGCGCTGCCAGCAGATCACGGCCCAGGTCGTCGGTGCCCATCGGGTGGCGCAGCGATGGCGGGAGAAACGGTGCGGCACTCGGGTCACGCGGGTCGCCCTGGAACAGCAGCGGCGCCAGCAGCACCACCACCAGCGGCAATCCAAACACCAGCAGGCCGACAACACGCGCGGCAGGGGCGCTGTGTGATGTGCTCATCGCGGCTCGCGGTCGGCACCGATGCGCGGGTCCAGGCGCGCTTGCGCGGCGTCGGCCAGCGTGCTGCTGACGATCACCGCGGCGGTGATCAACCCGAAGGCTCCGAGCAACACCGGATGGTCGCGGTTGAGGATCGCCGAACTCAGCAGCCGGCCGAGGCCGGGCCAGGCGTAGAGCGTTTCGACCAGCACCGCGCCGGTGAACAGCATGCCGACCCGGTTGAATGCCGCCACCGCGACCTGCGGCGCCACGTTGCGCGCCACATGGGCCCACAGAATGGAGCGCTCATGAATGCCGCGCGCCCGTGCGGCACGCACGTAGCCCAGCGGCAACTCAAGCCTCGCCTTGGCGAAGGCGACGGTGACGAAGTAGGCGGTCTGCTGCAAGGCCAAGGTCAGCACCGGCAGCACCATGTGCCAGGCGACATCGAGTAGCGCCTGCCAGCCCCCGGCGGTTTGGCGTGGGTCGTTCAGCCCGGAGAGCGGAAACCAGCGCAGTTCGTAGCCCAGCCCGAGCATCAGCAACTGCCCGACCCAGAACACCGGCAGCGCGTAGGCCGCGGCGGCAGCCAACGCCACCAGCGTGCCGCCACGGCTCCGCCCCGCTGCCCACAGCCCGAGCGCCGAGCCGGCGACCCCGGCGATGAGCAGCGCGCTCAGCATCAGCGCCACGGTGGGCAGCAAGCGCTCGGCGATCAATTCGGCCACCGGGCGGCGGAAGTGGTAAGACAGGCCCCAATCGCCCTGGCCCATGCGGACGATGAACGCGGCGTACTGCTGCGCCACCGGCCGGTCGAGCGCGAAACTGCGGCTCACCGCGGCCTGGGTCTCGCGGGTTGCAAAGTCGCCCGCCAGCGCTGCCGCCGGCCCGCCCGGCGCCGATTGCACCAGGCCGAACAGCAGCGACTGGATGATCAGCCAGGCCAGCAGGCCCGACGCCAACGCGCGCAACACCGACGCGAAGGCCGTCATCGGTGCGGGCGGCTCAGGGACGAATCCAGGCCCGTTCGGCGACCTGGCCCGACCAGGGCTGCAAACCCTGGAAGCGCGAGCGCCAGGCCGAATTGACCACCGTCTCGACCAGCCACCAATAAGGCAAGTCCTGGGCAAGGATCTGTTGCGCGGCGGCGTAGATGCGCGTGCGCTCGACATAGTCGTCGGTCTCGGCTGCGCTGGCGAACAATCGGTCGATGTCCGCGTTGCGGTAGGCCGCGGCGTTGGAGAAGGGCACGCTGCCGATGTTGTCGGATGCGACCATGCGGCGCACGCCGGAATCGGGATCGGCGCCGTTGCAGTACGAGATGATGTTGGCGTCGAAAGCCCGCTGGGTGAACACCGCTTCGATGAATGCGGCGCGGTCGAGCGGTTTTTGCACGACGCGGATGCCGACCTTTGCGAGGTTTTGCCGGATCACTTCGCCAACCCGGTTGAAAGTGGGGAAGTGCAGCATCTCGATGTTGAAGCGCACCCCGTCGGCGCCCGGCGCCAGACCCGCCGCGTCGAGCAGTTCGGCGGCGCGCTGGGGGCTCGGCGCGTAGCGGCTCAAGGTACCCGGCGCGTGGGCCCAGGCCAGCCCTGAAGAGATCGGCGCTGTGGCCACCTTGCCGAGGCCGAACTGCACGTCGCGCAGAATCTGCTCGCGGTCGATGGCGTGAGCGATGGCCTGACGCACCCGCAGGTCGTTGAGCGGCTTGCGGTCCAGGTTGAAGCTCAGCGTGGTGATGCAGTTGCCGCCGCCGGTACCGAACGCGGTCTGGGCCGTGGTGATGTCGTCGCGCGCACGCAGCCGTTGCACGTCGGTCGCGGCCACGATGCCGAGATAGTCGGCCTCGCCGGCCAGCAGGGCCAGCGTCTGGGCATTGCTGTCGGGGATCACGCGGAACACCAGCCGGTCCAGGTAGGGCAGGCCGGCCTTGAAGTACCGTTCGTTGCGCAGCATCACCACTTGCTGGTCGGTGCGGTAGGACTCGAACTTGAACGGCCCGGTACCGACGGGCTTGAGGTTGACCGGGTTCGTCAGCGGATCGCTGCCCTGGTAAAGGTGTTTGGGCAGGATCGGCGCCTCGGTCACGTTGAGCAGTTGCAGCAGCGCGCCATAAGGCTTGCGCAGCCGGAACACGACCCGGTCCGCGGCCGGCGCTTCGATCGACGCGAGGATCGCGCCGATGCCGGCCTTGGTGCGCGCGTGGTGTTTGAGCAGCACTTCGTCGAAGGTGAACTTCACGTCGGCCGAGGTGAACGGCGCGCCGTCGTGCCAGCGGACGTTTGGCGCGAGTTCGAAGGTGTAAACCGTGCCCCGCTCGCTGACGGTCCAACGCAATGCAAGATCCGGCTGCGGACGCAACTCGCCGTCGAGTTCGACCAGCCCGTTGTAGATCGAGTCGGCCACTGCATGCACATGCGAGCCAGTCGAGATGGCCGGGTTCAGGTGGCCCGGGTCGGCCGCCACCACGATCACCGCCACGCCGCCACGCACCGGCGTCTGCGTCTGTGCCTGCGTCTGCGCCTGCGCCTGCGCCTGGGCCTGGGCCAGACCCGCCACGCTCAGCAGCAGCCCCACGATCAGGCATCGGACGATCATGTCAGCTGCTCCACCGCGCTTGGCGCGACCCGCGACGCATGAAACACGCGGCGGTTTCGAGTCGACACCTTTCGGCCCGTTGTTGCCATTCGCAAACAACTGCTTTGCGGGCGTTGGTGCGGGATCGGGCCGCTGGGGCATGAGCGGAGTTGCCCACCCGATGACCTCGGCCCGCGCGGCCCGTCAACGTGAACGCAAGGAAGCAGTCGTTCGCGAAGGGCAGCAACGGGCCGAAAGGTGTCGGGTAAGTCGCCTGGCAGGGGATCAGTTTCATCCCAGTCCCCACTCGGTACAACGGCGCGGCGCGCAATGCGGGGGCGGCACGCGGTCAGGCGTTGACGCGTGCGTCCAGCTCGGTGACGCGCTCGGCGATGGCCTCGATGGCCAGCATGCCGGGGCTGCCCACGGCGTAGTCGGCCGGTGCTTGCGCTGCCTGCTCGGCGGCGACGAAGCGCTCGTCGAAGGGCACGACGCCGATCACCGGTATGCCGTGCTGGGCGCAGTAAGCGTGCACCGCTTCATGGTCGGCGGCGTTGCGAATCTTGTTGGCGACCGCGTACACATGCGGGATCTTCAGTTCGTTGGCCAGCGAGAAGGTGCGCGACGCGGCTTCGAGCGAACGGTAGTAGGGCTCGGCGACGATCAACATCGCCTCGACGTTGCGCGCGGTGCCGCGCTTCAGGTGTTCGAGCCCCGCCTCCATGTCGGTGATGGTGTGTTCGCCGGCGCCGGTCATTTCGGCGATCAGCCCGCGCACCGCGCGGTGCGATGCGCACATGCAGCCGCTGCCTGCGCTGCCGTCGGCCGGCTTGCCCATCACGATGAGCTTGACGCCGTCGGGTGCATCGGCGGCGTATTCGCCGAGCACGCGCTGCCGATCCATCGTCAGGCGCAGGCTGGCCTGGCCGGCCGGCGTGGTCACGCTCTCGACCAGCGACGAGGGGATGAAGCGCAGATTGTCGGCAGCTTCGCGCGACATGCCCAGCGTGAGCGCCAGGTTCGGGTTCGGATCGCCGTCGATGGCCAGCACGCGGTGCTTGCGCCGCGCCAGCACGCGCGCCAACGTGCCCGCCAGCGTGGTCTTGCCCGAGCCGCCTTTGCCGACCATTGCGATCTTCATCGTTTGTCCCCGGTGGTTGCCAAATCAGTATAGGTACAGTCGCCCCGAGCGGGTGTCGGCAAAACCCGCGAAGGGTTCACATGGACGAGGCAGTTTCGGAGGGCATCCGCATCGGGCAACTGGCCCGCTTGCTCGGCACGACGACCAAGACGCTGCGCTTCTACGAGCAGGTCGGTTTGCTCGGTGCAGCGAGTCGCAGCGAGTCGGCATACCGGCTATACGGTAGTGACGCCGTCGAGACCGCGCGACTGGTGATCGGCTTGCGCCATCTTGGCCTGACGCTGGACGAGACCAAGGCGGTTCTGCACAACGAGCGCGAGACCACGCGCCGGCAACGACTGCTGGCCTTGATGGACGATAAGCTGCGTGCGATGTACCTGGAACTGGGTATCCTGCAGGGCCGCTGCGATGATCTGGCCGCCCGCCATGCGGCCCTGCTGGCCACCCCGCGCGGCCGCCCCCCGAACTGTGTTTGCGACGCCGTGCTGCGCCCCTGCACTTGCACAACACCGGGCCAGAAAATGAACGCTTGACCTTGACCTAACGGCAAGGTCGATACTGAGTTCAACCTAAGGCAAGGGGAACGGCATGGCGGTTTCGACACCCTCGACAATGACGAACGCGCACACACCGGCGTTCGGTCTCGCGCCCGGCCTCATCACCGAAGTGCACGCCTTCTGGCTGGCCGGCATGAGTTGCGACGGCTGCTCGATCGCCGCCGTCGGTGCACAACACCCGAGCGTCGAACAACTGGTCAGCGGGGCCATTCCCGGCCTGCCGATCGTCGTGCTGCACCACCCGGTGCTGGCCACCGAAGCCGGCGAGGCCTTCATCGGCCCCTACCGCAGCGCGCGCGAAGGCAGCCTGGGCGCGCCCTATGTGGTGATCTACGAAGGCTCGGTGGCCGACGAGCGCATCGCTGCCGAGCACGGCGGCTACTGGTCGGCGATGGGCGCCGACGTCAGTGCCGACGGCCACCACAAACCGATCCCGACTGCGCAGTGGCTGCACG
Source organism: Methylibium sp. (assembly GCA_031378125.1). Classification (GTDB taxonomy): domain Bacteria; phylum Pseudomonadota; class Gammaproteobacteria; order Burkholderiales; family Burkholderiaceae_C; genus LGRD01. The sequence goes on from JANNDW010000172.1 coordinate 5,896, forward strand.
ACCTGGCACCCGGCGCCGCCGCGGTGATCGCCATCGGCACCTGCGCCACCTGGGGCGGCGTGCCCGCCGCGTCGGGCAACGTGACCGGCTCGATGGGGGTGGTGGACTTTCTCGGCAAGGACTACCTGAGCGCGCTCGGCTTGCCGGTGATCAACGTGCCCGGCTGCGCGCCGGTGGGCGACAACTTCACCGAGACCGTGACGACCGTGCTGATGTTCCTGGCCGGCGTCGGCCCGCTGCCGGCCTTCGACGAGCTCGGCCGGCCGGACTGGATGTTCAAGGACACGGTGCACCGCGGCTGCGTGCGGGCCGGCAACTATGAAGAGGGCGTGTTCGCCAAAGCGTACGGCGACACCGAATGCCTGGTCGAACTCGGCTGCTGGGGGCCGGTGGTCCAGTGCAACATGGTGTCGCGCGGTGCGATCGGTCATGCCGGCGGCTGCATGAACACCGGCGGCATCTGCATCGGCTGCACGATGCCGGGCTTCCCCGACGCGTTTGCACCGTTTTACAAGGCGCCGCCCGGCAAGACGATTTCGGGCGGCGCGAGCCGCGCGGTCGGCAGCTTCATCCGGCCGCTGCGCCGCATCAGCCAGCGCAAGGCCAACCTGAGCGCGCGCTGGATCGCAAGCGGCAGCATCCCGAGCGGCTGGGGGCATGTCGAACCCCCGGGGCCGCTGATGCGCGCGGCGCACTATTTTTACCGCAAGCTGCAGCACGCTGGCAGCGAGTACACACCACAGTCGGCGCGCCAGCAGCAGCTGCAGGCTGACGGCCACAAGTTCATCGGCGAAACCAAGCGCCGGCTCGAGCGGGAGACGCGTTGATGAGCGCCGCCGAGATCTATCAATGGTGGTTCGTCTGGCTGGGCGTGGCGGGGGTCATCGTCGCCGCCGCCGCGGCCCTGCTGGTCACCATCGCGCTGCTGGCACGCCGCATTGGCGCATTGGCGGCGACAGCGCTCGAAGTGGTGCAGCAGATCGAGAAGAACACCAAACCCATCTGGCAACTGAACACCACCAACAAGGTCGCCAAAGAGCTGCTGGGTGGCGCCCAGGCAATCGAGGCCAATGCCGGCGCGGTGGTGGGGGCGCTGACAGCGGCGGATCGGCGCCGCGCAGCCTGAACCGAGGAGCAAGTCATGGACAACCTTCCCGCGTCGCCCGAACAGGCGGTGCAGTTCGTCTGGTGGGCCTCGCTGGCGCTCGGTGTCGTGTTCAGCGGCGTCGTCGCACTGCTGTTGTGGCTGATCCACCGCGGCGCGGCCGCGATCAACGGCCATGTCGCGCACATCTGGGACGTGGGGCAGCGGGTGGCCAACAACACCGTGCACATTCCGACGCTGTACAAGACCAACGCGGTGGCCGCTCAGATCCTGGCCACCGCGGTGCGCATCGATGCCGGCGCCGCGGCCATCGAAAGTCACGCCCGCGGCTGCCCGGGCTGCCCGCGGTGCATGCTCAAACACTAGGGAATCGCGTCATGGTGATACTGACCTTGTTGAGCGCGCTGCTGGTGCTGGCCTTCTTTGTCGTGCTGGCGTTTGCGCTGGTGCGCATCAGCGCGGTGTTGCGCTCGATCGGCGGCACGCCGACGAGCTATCTGGCCAAGCTGCGAGTGGGTTTGCGCGCGATCGAGAAAGAGACCAGCCACCTCGCGCCGCAGGTGCTCAAGGTCAACGCCGGCTTGACCCAGATCGGCGCCGGCCTGGCCTCGGTGGACCAGCATTTGGTCGGCACGATCGCCGCCGTGGTGAAACAGGAGGCTTGAGATGACCCCCGTGGAAACAATCTGGGCCGCCACCTTGCTGGTGGTCATCGTGGTCATCGTGCCGCTGGCCGTCGTGCTGTTGCACCGCACCTTCGGCGCCGCCTGGTCGATACGGCGCTACCTGCGCGAGATGCTGCGGGCCGGCGTTGGCATCGCCGCCAACACCGCGCCGATCACGGCCTTGAAGGACACGATCCGGGTGGCGGGGTCGCTGGTTGAAACGGCGGGCAGCATCAAGCTGCATTCCGGCACGGTGGCCAGCGTGCTCGCCGCGCGCGCCGCGCGGGAGGGTCAGTCATGACCACGCTGCTGCTGTACACGACGCTGGCCGTCAGCGCCGCGGTGGTGTTGGTGTTGGTGGCCTACCTCGTCGGCATCATCGTCGCGCTGTGGGACGCCAAGAACAGCCTGAGCCAGCTCGCCGGCGGCCTGATCGCCGTGCGCGACCATACCGCGCCGCTCGGCACCCATGTGGGCGCCGTCAACGGTGGCCTGAGCACGCTGCTCAAGGGCCTGCTGGCCGTCAACGACGACCTGGCGGCAATCGTGCGTGTCGCGCAGGGCAAGTAGCGCCTCCATCGACAACAACCGGGACCCAAGCGATGTGCTTCAAAAACTTGCCGATCGAGTTCGATGCCCAGGGCAAGGCCCACCTGATCCCGGGTGTGGCCAACCCCTACAACTACACCACCGTGTCGCTGGAAGAGCGTGACCTCAAGCTGAAGGAGATCGCGCGAAAGAACGGGCAGACGCGTGAGGTCGACTTCGACCCGGTGACCCGCGTGGCCGGCGCGCTGGCCTTCCACAGCACCGTGGACCTGCGGCAGAAAAAGGTGCTCGACACCCGCTCGATGGCCACGCTGTTCCGCGGCTACGAGGTCATCTTGCGCGGACGTGACCCGCGTGATGCGGCCTTCATCAGCTCGCGCGCCTGCGGTGTCTGCGGCGGTGTGCATTCGACCTGTTCCGCGCTGGCGCTCGAAATGGCGCTGGGCATCAAGCCGCCGCCGATGGGCATCCTGGTGCGCAACCTCTTGCTCAGCTGCGAATACCTGTACGACAACCCGCTGCACCTGTTCGTGCTGGCCGGCCCCGATTTTTCGGAGGTGCTGGTGCGCGACACCAACCCCGAGGTCTGGGCCGCCGCCACGACCGCGCCGACGAAGTACGCGCACCTGCACGGCTACGCGACCATCGCCGCGATCATGACCGACCTGAACCCTCTCACCGGCAAGCTGTACCTCGAAGCGCTGGAGATGACGCGGGTGGCGCGCGAAGCCTATGTGCTGTTGGGCGGCAAGTACCCGCACCCGGAGACCATCATTCCCGGCGGCGTGACGACGACCCTGAGCCCGACCACGTTCAGCGAGTTCTACGTCAAGCTGAGCCCCTTCTTCGACTACGCGAAGAAGTGCATCGGCATCTGGGACGACGTCTACGACTTCATGTACGCGGTCAACCCCGACTACAAGCACTGCGGCGAATTGCCGGCGACGATGGTCGACTTTGGCCAGTGGGACCACGAGGACCACTACGACGCCAGCTATGCCAACGCCAATGAGTGGGGCGAAAGGCGCTGGTCGACTCCGGGCGCGGTGGTCAACGGCAAGCTGGTGACGACGAACCTGCGTGACCTGAACGTCGGCTTCGAGGAGTTCATCGAGCACTCCTACTACCAACAGTGGGAGGAGCAACCCTTCAAGACCGACCCGATGGGCGCGCCGCTGAGCCCGAACCATCCGTGGAACAAGAGCACGATCCCGCGCCCCGGTGTGCAGAACTGGAAAGAACGCTACAGCTGGTCGACCACGCCGACCTGGGACCGCCACACCTTCGAGGCCGGGGCCTATGCGCGCGTCTACATCTCGGCGCTGGCCAAGAAGCTGCCGGCGAGCGAATACTTCGAGTCGACCGGCCGCAGCCTGAAGCTCAATATCCCGAAGGGCGCCCACCTGCCGGCCTTGAATGCCGAGTGGCACGTGCCGCCGGTGTGGAACGCCTTCGAGCGCAACCGCGCACGTGCCTATGCGGTGGCCTTCAACTTGATGGTGACGGTCGAGAACTGGGTGCGCGCGATGGACCTGCAAAAGCGTGGCGAGACACGTGTGCACACGCCCTTCGAGGTGCCCAAGACGGGCCGCTACATCGGGGTGGGGTTCTGGGGCGCCGGCCGCGGCTTCCTCGGGCACTGGTGCGTGATCGAGAACGGCCTGCTCGCCAATTACCAGATCTGCACGCCGTCCACCGTCAACGCCTGTCCGAAGACGCCGTGGGGTGAATCGGGACCGTACGAGCAGGCGGTGCTGAACACCGTGTTGGTGGAGTCGAACTACCAGGACGCGAGCGGCTTCAAGGGCATCGACATCCTGCGCGCGATCCGCAGCTTCGATCCTTGCATGCCGTGCACCACGCACGTGATGGTCGAGGGCTCGGACCGCGTCATCACGCGCGAGGTCACCACCTGCGCCTGCGGCATCTGAGCGAGTCTTTCCCGATGCGCACGATCGTCGGCATCGTCGGCTACTACCAGTTCCTGCGTGGCTACCCGCTCGGCCCGGAGTTGATGGCCGGCCTGCGGGCCCAGCCCTGGGCCGCGGCACTCGACATCCGCGAGATGAACTGGGGGCCGATTGCCATCGTCCAGGATCTCCAGTCCCAGGCCGCCCGACCCGAGCGCATGGTGCTGGTCGGGGCGGTCGACCGCGGCCTGGCGCCGGGCAGCGTGAGCTGCCGCCGCTGGGCCGGTGGCAGGCTCGACCCGCTGGCCGTTCAGCGCCGGGTCTTCGAGGGCGTCACCGGCGTGATCAGCCTGGACAACCTGGTGGTCATCGGTGCGCATTTCGGGGTCTGGCCGCCGGCGTTGTTGACGGTCGAGTTGCAGTCGGTGGAAAGCGACGTCAGCGACCTGGTGCTGGGCGAGATCGAGGGCGAGCGCCTGAGCGGGTCGATCGGCATCATCGGGGAGCGGCCTCTGACGCCAGGCAACCGGCGCATCGTCGAGCAACTCGTCGAGGCCATCCGGCACGCCGCACTTGACGACACGCTGTCCGAGGTGCAGCCTCTGAGCGTCGATCAGCTCATGCCCCCAGCCCCCGTCAGCCACCATCGCTTCTTCGACGCGCCCGTGCAATGAACACCGACATCGCCTCCTCCGTCGCCACTGCCCCTGCGCTGCAGCGCCTCGTCAACCGCGAGGAGGTGCTGCAGATCTGCTACTGGTTCCAGGGCGAAGGATTCGGTGACCGCTACGAAGCTGCGCTGCTGCGCCCCTTCTTGAACTGCGACGAACAGGCGATCCACACCGCGCTGGGTGAACTCGCCGAGCGCGGCGATCTGGAGTCGGTCGGCGCGGGCGGCTACCGCTTCACCGCCAAGGGCCGCGGCGAAGCCGGGCGCTTGTTCGCCGACAGCTTCGCCGACTTCCAGAAACAGGGGCACGGCGAATGCGACGCCGGTTGCTGCGACGGCGACGACCACTCGCGTTGCGGCGACGAATGCGCGTTGCACTGACATCGCCGGGATGACGGAGCCGACCTCTTCCGCCCAGGGTGAGCTCGAGCAGCCCCTCGTCGGCTTCATGCCCAACGACGAATGGGACGCGCTGCTCGGCGAGGTGAATGGCCTGGTGCAGCAGATGGAGGCGCTGCCGGACGGCGACACCCGCAAGCAGGTGTTCCGGCTGCTCGACGGGGTCGACGCAATTCACCGCGAGGCGCTGCGGCGGCTGGTGCGCCTGTTCAAAGACGGCGTGCTCGACAAGGTGATCTCGGACCCCGCCATCCACACCCTGATGGAGCTCTACGACTTGCTGCCGGATTCAGCGCCGCCGACCGCTGAGGACGCGGCGCTGAAGAGCCGGTTCCCGACGATCCCGATCCGTGCCGTCGCGCCCACGCCACCCGCGCCGCCGCGCTACCCGCATTGGCTGCCGGTTCTCGATCGTTTGGCCGACCTTGCGGCAGGCGCGGCGCAGGAACTGCGGGCCGGCGAGCAAGCCGTGCTGGTGTGTCGGCGTGGCGACGAGTTGTTCGCACTGGAATCTCGCTGCGCCCGCGACGGTGCATCGCTGCGCGGCGCCACGTTGAGCGGCTACACCCTGAGCTGCCCGCAACACGCGGGCTGTCTCTACGACGTGCGCCAGGGCCGTCCGGTCGGCGGCGGGGACAGCATTGCGTGTTTTCCGGTGCGCACCGACGACGACGGCCGCGTGCTGGTCGGCCTGGACATGGACTTCACGCCCCGGCTGCCTGCGTTGTGAACGCGCCGGGCCGTCCCAAGGCGAATGCCTCGGTGCGAAGCTCGAAGCTTGCCTGATGAACACATCCGCGGACCCGCGAATCCTGATGGTCGGCGTGGGCAATGTGCTGCGCGGCGACGATGGATTTGGCGTCGAGGTGGCGTGGCGCCTGGCGCGGCAGCCGCTTCCGCCCGGGGTCAAGGTGATGGAGACCGGCATCGGTGGCATGAGCATCGTGCAGGAGCTGATGCAGGGCTATGACGCTGTGCTGATCATCGATGCCCACCAGCGCGGCGACGAGCCGGGCAGCCTGCGCCTGCTCGAACCGGTGCTGCCCGATCTGTCGACGCTCGATGTTCATGCGCTGCGAGACTACTTTGCCGACACCCACTGCGCCACACCGCTGCGCGCGCTGGCATTCGCCCAGCGCATCGGGCGGCTGCCGCCGCACGTGCGGGTGATCGGCTGCGAGCCCGAACGCTTCGAGGCGATGGCCATGGGTTTGAGCGCACCGGTCGCGGCCGCGGTCGAGCCGGCCGTGGCACTGGCGCTCGGGTGGATGC
>JANNDW010000174.1:0-3733 GCA_031378125.1 Methylibium sp.
AAGCGCGAACACCTTTCCCAGAACCAGGGCAGCGGGGAGTTTCAATCCGCTCTAGTAACCGCTGCCGCGCTCTATCAGCATGCTGACCCAGACAGCTCAATCGGTGGTAGCAATACAAACCGCGCCGTCGCGTTGGGCGACGATGTCGCCGGGTTGGCCACGCAACAAACCTTCTTCGTGTGCGCCGTACAGATAAACCTGAAGCCCGCACAACTCGGCAAGAACGCCGGGGAAACTGTCCGCCGCGTGAATCTTGCGAATCACCGCCAGCGTGCTGTCTTGCTGCCAGTCAATCGCTCGGTCGGCCTGCGTCATCAGAGGGCGCAACCGGCCTTTCGCGTGACCGTTCATCATGTGAAGCGGTGTTGGCCTTTCACCTGCGCGAACTCTGGCGATGGTTTTCAGGATGCAGCCGATCGCCGCGTCGGTGACCTCTTGACGGTAGATGCTGGCTTTGGGCGCAGTGCGCAGTTCGAAGCTTTCGGTCGCCCACACATCGCCGGCATCGAAGTCGTGGTTGGCCTCGAATGCCGTGACACCCCAACAGGCTTCACCGTTGTGAATCGCCCAATCGAGCGAAGACGGGCCTCGGTCGCCAACGATGCCTGGATGGATGATGATCGAGCGCGTGTTGCGCCAAATTTCTCCGGGGAGTTTGGACTTGAGGAACGGGCAAATGACGATGTCGGGCTTCACGAATGCAACCGCTTCGGTCATCTGCCCGTCGCTGATGGCCAGCTCGACGAAAACGTTATGTCCCCGTGCCGCCAGTTCCAGGTGGGCGCGTTGGGTCAGCCCGTTGTAGGCCGCGCTGATGAGCAATATCTTCATAGACTCACCTGCTACCTGGCGTCGGTGAGCGCCGCGCTCACGCCCAAACCGATAAACATGGTTGCGGCAAAGTAGCGCTGGCCTTTGGCAAAGTGTTTGCTGCGATGCAGACATCGCCCGAACGAGGCAGCCAGCAGCGCATAACCGCCATCGGCAATCGTCGCCAGGCCGATGAACATCAGCCCCAGCAGCAAGGTTTGTGGCGCCGCGTTGCCGCGGGTCGAATCGACAAACTGTGGAAAGAACGCCAGGAAGAACAGCGCCGTTTTGGGGTTGAGCGTTGCCACCAGCACACCCTGCCCAAACACACGGCGCAAACTTGCCGGCGGGTTCACCGTGCTCTCGGCCAGCGGGCCACGCTCCAGCGACGTGCGAATGCCCAGGTAGACCAGGTACGCCGCGCCGAGATACTTGATCACGTTGAAGGCCGACGCCGAGGACAGCACGATGGCCGAGATGCTCAGCGACGCAGCGGCCACGTGAGCCATCGTGCCCATCTGCACCCCCAACACCGAGACCACGCCAGCCTTGCGGCCCTGGTTCAGGCTGCGTGCCATGACGTACAAAACGTTCGGGCCGGGCATCAACAGCACCGCCACGCTGGCAAGCACGAACAAGGGCAAATGCGAAGAATCAAACATGCTTCACCTCATGAGGCTGCGAATCGAACGATGTGAGATGTGACGTTCACGACATGCTCCCTCGAAGGTCGGGTTGAAGTGGCCTCGCCATTGAGGTCTTGAGCAGACATTCGAGCGCAGGCGGAAACTGGACGCATCACACCCAAAGAAAACGATTCGACGTCTCGGGCGTTCATGGCGGAGCGCAGCGCTGCGTGCCATCGCACTAATTGACCGCGGCGAAGTTGTACTCGCCCAGGCGACCCAAGGCACGGTCGACCACCGTCACGGATCCGCCCATGTACAACCTCGGGTTGTTGTTCTTGGCGTCCGACACGTTGCCGGTGAAGACCGCGGCCGTGACGCCGGTGTTGAGGTCGTAGCGCAAGAAGTGAATGCGCCCGGAATACGGGCAGTACCAGCCGCGAATGCTTGCGGCGCCGATCGTGCCGAGGATCGGCGGGCAGGTTGCGTACCCGGAAGGGCCAGGCCCGGGCTGGCTGGTGATGGCGAGCGGCTCGGTATCCCGGTTGACCAGCAAAGTCCAGGTGGTGCCTTGCAGGTTGTGCGGCGGCGCGGCTGAAACGGCGGTGGCTGCGAGCGATGCCGCCGCTGCGACGGCGAATTCGATGATTGGTTTCACGATGATCTCCATGTCATTGACCAGTGGATTGCGCTGGGTGCGCCGGCGCTACTTGAGCGCCGAAAAGCTGTACTCGCCGTTGGCGCCGAAGACAGGGTCGACCACCGTCATCGTCCCGCCCATGTACATGGGCTGGCCGATCACTTCGTCGGAGAGGTTGCCGGTGAAGACCCGGACCGTGGCGCCGCTGACCAGGTTGTTGTGCAGGAAATGGATGCGCCCGACATCCCAGCAGTACCAGCCGTAGATGGGATCGGCGCCGATCGTGCCGAAGATCTGCGGACACTCGGTTCCCGCGCTGTCTCCCGGCCCGCCCTGCTGGGTGATGACGAGCTGAGCGGCAACGCGGTTGGCCTGCACGGTCCAGGTGGTGCCGCCAAGGCTTGGCGGCGGTGCGGCGCGGGCGGCAGCGGCGGCGAGGACAGCAGCCGCTGCGACGCCGAACAAGAGGGTCGATTTCATGATGCGCTCCATGACGTGAATGGATCGATTGGCTCGCCTCAGGCGTTCACTTGAAGCAAGCCATTGGCTCTCACCGCCGCCTCACCTGGAACGAGCGGCGCGGCGCGTAGCTCCAGTCCAGCGCGGGCGGCGACGCCGGCACGGCGGCATCGCTTGCCGCGCCGCTCGGCGCGCTGGCTGCGCGCTGCGGCGCAGGCACTGGGTCGGATGCGGCCACTTGTGTCGTGGCTTGAACGGCCGCGGCGCGTTCCGGTGCCGCGCCCGGCTCGGCGCCTACTGCGGGCCGCAGCGCGAACAAGAGACAAGCGGCTGCGAATCGAACCCTGTGAGATGTGATGTTCATGACATGCTCCTTCGTTGCTCGGTGGCATCAGTCGCGGTCGCCCTTGCGGCTGATGTGGTTGGCGAGCCGGTCGTGCATCTCGCGGATCTGGTCGCTCCACAGCTCTTGCGCGGACAGCGGGGTGCCGATGGCGAACTCCTCGAACATGATGTTGTCGGTGTCCTTGTCGGCCGTGCCGTGGCCGAGCCCGAAGTAGTGACCGATCTCGTGCACGAGGATGTTCGCCACGTCTTCGGTGTTCATGACTTTGTCGGGCTCGTCCTTGAGGTTGGCGATGAACGCGACGACCACTGTCTTGCCGAAGCAGGGCATCTTGGTGCGGCCGCCCACCCCTTCCTTCTCGAACCGGTTGACGAAGATCACGTCCACTTCGCCCTTCTCTTTCCAGGCGGAGGGGTAGGACCAGCTTTCGACGTTCGACAGGTTGAAGTGGTCGGAGTCGTCGCGGTACGTGATGCGCGCGATCTCCAGGTTCAGCATGGCGCGCTGGGTGATCAGGAAGCCGTTGGCACGCGTCACCACATCGCGCACCGCCACGTCGACCCAGTCGCGGTTCGGGAAGACTCCGGGCATGTCGTCCCCGTCGGTGACAACGCTGATGTTGAGACTGATGGTGAAGGCGCTGAGGCGGACGGAGCGGACGGAATTGCCGAAGCCGAAGCGCCCGCCGTCCTTGGCCGAGCCAAGGTCTTCCACGGTCTTCGGCCCGCGGATGTGAAGCGCGCCGCCATGCCAGTCGTCGTTCTTGAACAGCAGCACCGATTCCGCATCACTGGTCAGCCGGATCGAGCCTGGCTTGTCGGCCGGATGGTTCTTCAGGTCGGCGATGCTGCT
>JANNDW010000178.1:0-5694 GCA_031378125.1 Methylibium sp.
ATTGCCGGCGCAGGTGGTGCCGGACCATGCCTACCTGATGTCGATGGCCATGGCATTGCAGCAATCGCATCGCCACGCCGAAGCCGTGACTGTGTTCCTGCAGGCGCTGGCGCTGAAGATGGACGACGCCTATTTGCACTATCACCTGGGCACATCCTTCAAGGAGCAGGGCATGAAGGCCGAAGCGGCCGAATGCGTGCGCACCGCCGTGTTGCTGGGGGTGGGCAGCAGCGACCTGGCGGCGCGCGGGCAGCTTGTTTTCCTGGAGCGCGAGGCCTGCCGCTGGGCCGAAGCCGAGGCCGAGCTGGCGCGCTTGCGACCGGCACTACGCGCCGTGCCGCCGCAGGCCCCGATGGAGACCAGCCCCTTCACGCATGCGGTGTTGGTGGACGACCCGCTGGAGCAGCTGAAGGTGGCGCGGCACTACGCGCTGCATGTGGCCGGCAAGTTCAAGCCCTTGCCCAGGGTGCGTGCGCGCGCCAAGGGCGGGCGCTTGCGCGTGGGCTATCTGTCGGCCGACTTCCACCAGCACGCCACCAGCCAGTTGATGGTGCAGATGCTGGAGTGCCACGACCGCGATGAATTCGATGTCACCCTGCTGTCCACCGGGCCGGACGACGGCAGCGCGATGCGCCAGCGCATCCGCGCCGCCAGCGAACATTTCGAGGAACTGCGCGGCCTCGGCGTCGAAAGCATGGCGCGGCGCGTTCGCGAGCTGGGCATCGACATCCTGGTGGACCTGAAAGGCGCCACCTACAACACGCTGCTGCCGGTGCTGGCGCAACGCCCCGCGCCGCTGCAGGTGAGCTGGCTGGGTTTTCCAGGCTCGACCGGCGCGCCCTTCATCGACTATCTGATCGGCGACCCGGTCGTCACGCCACTCGCCGACGCCGCGCACTTCAGCGAGAAGATCGCCCAGTTGCCGCATTGTTACCAGCCCAACGACGCCCATCGCGCGCTGCCGCTGCCTTCGACCCGTGCCGACTGGGGCGTGCCCGACCCTGCGTTGCTGCTGTGCGCGTTCCACCAGTCCTACAAGATTTCGGCCGAGGTGTTCGACCAGTGGTGTGATCTGCTGCATGCCCTGCCGGGCGCCGTGCTGTGGCTGCTGCAATGGAACACCAACGTGCAGGCCACGCTCACCGCGGCCGCTCTCGCGCGCGGCATCGCGCCCGAGCGGCTGGCCTTCGTGCCGATGCTGCCGCTGCGCGACCACCTGAGCCGCCTGGCCTGCGCCGACCTGTACCTGGACGCCTGGCCGTGCAATGCCCACACCACGGCCGGTGAGGCGCTGTGGTGCGGCGTGCCGGTGGTCACGATCAAGGGCCGCACCTTTGCGCAGCGTGTGGCCGCCAGCCTGCTGCTTGCGGTGGGCTTGGACGAACTGGTGTGCGCCGACACGCAGTCCTACCGCGCCACGTTGCTGTCGTTGGCGGCCGACCCCGCACGCCGCTCGCAACTGCGTGCGCATCTGCTGGCACAGCGAGGCGCCAGCCTCTTGTTCGACGGGGCGCGCCAGGCGAGGGCGCTCGAGCAGCTCTATCGCCGCATGTGGGAGCGAAGCACCCAGGGCCTGCCGCCGGAGCATCTGCCGGCACGGGCCGGCTGACGCTTCCGGTGTGCGGCACCGCACGCACCATCTCATGTTTCGCAGATTCAAAAGCCATGCCTTTGGGCCGCACATTGCGGCTTCAGCGCAACCCGCGGCCGGATACCTTCAGCACAGCGAAAACTCTGAAGGCCCGCCGTGACCCTGTCCCGCGTGACGAAACGATGAAAGCCGTGATCCTGGCCGGCGGCCTGGGCACCCGGCTCGCCGAAGAAACCTCGGTGCGGCCCAAACCCATGGTCGAAGTCGGTGGCAAGCCGCTGCTCTGGCACATCCTCAAGAGCTACTCGCACCATGGCATCAATGACTTCGTGATCTGCCTCGGCTACCGCGGCTACGTCATCAAGGAATACTTCGCCAACTATTTTCTGCACATGTCGGACGTGACCTTCGATCTGGCCGAAAACCGCATGGAGGTCTGTCACCGTCATTGCGAACCCTGGCGCGTGACCTTGGTGGACACCGGCGAGCAAACGCAAACCGGCGGCCGCCTGCGGCGTGTGCGCGACTACCTCGACGACGGCAGCTTTTGTTTCACCTATGGCGATGGCTTGTCGAATGTGGACATCGGCGCTTCGATCCGGTTTCATCGCCAACAGAAGCGCCAGGCGACGTTGACGGCGGTGCAACCGGCGGGCCGCTTCGGTGCACTCGACATCGAAGACAAGCGCATCACCCGCTTCGAAGAAAAACCTCAGGGCGACGGCAGCTGGATCAACGGCGGTTTTTTTGTGCTCGAGCCCGAGGTGCTGGAGCACATCGAAGGCGACGCCACCGTGTGGGAGCGTGAACCGCTGGAGCGGCTGGCGCGCGACGGTCAGTTGTCGGCATTCACCCACCGCGGGTTTTGGCAACCGATGGACACCTTGCGCGACAAGACACGGCTCGAAGAACTGTGGCAATCGGGCCAGGCCCCCTGGAAGGTGTGGGCGTGAAGCGCGACTCATTGTTCGACACCCCCGACCGCCAGGGCACCCTGTTCGGCGGCGCGTATGCCGGCCGGCGCGTGCTGGTGACCGGCCACACCGGCTTCAAGGGTTCGTGGTTGGCGCTGTGGCTGCAGGCCCTGGGCGCCCACGTGTGCGGCCTGGCCTTGCCCGCCGAGCACGGACCCAGCCACAGCCGCCTGCTGCGACTGCCGCTGGACCAGGCGCTGATCGACCTGCGCGACGCCACCGCGGTGCGCGTGGCGCTGCGCCACTTCGAACCCGAACTGGTGTTCCACCTGGCCGCGCAAGCCCTGGTGCGGCGCAGCTACCGTGCGCCCGCGGCCACCTTCGACACCAACGTGATGGGCCTGGTGAACCTGCTCGAAGCCGTGCGCGCCACACCGAGCGTGCGCGTGGTGGTCAACGCCACGAGCGACAAGTGTTATGCCAACCGCGATGTGCAGCGCGGCTACATCGAGGACGATGTGCTGGGCGGGCACGACCCGTACAGCGCCTCCAAGGCCTGTGCCGAGATCGTCTCCGCAAGCTACCGCGGCAGTTTCCTGAGCCAGGATGACGGCCGCGGCCACACCGTGGCGCTGGCCACCGCGCGCGCCGGCAACGTGGTGGGCGGCGGCGACTGGAGCGAAGACCGCCTGATACCCGACCTGGTGCGCTCGGCCGTCAGCGGCAGCGCCACCGCCATTCGCTACCCGCACGCCACACGCCCCTGGCAGCATGTGCTGGAGCCGCTGGCGGGTTACCTTCTGCTGGGCCAGCATCTGCTGGCCGACCGCCAAGAAGCAGCGCAACCCTGGAACTTCGGACCTGACGCCTCGGGCCAGCTCAGCGTGGCGGAGGTGGTCGATCGTTTCACCCAACATTGGCCGGCGGTGCGCTGCGACTTCGATCGCAGCCTGCAACCGCACGAAGCGGCCTCGCTGCACCTGGACTGCGGCAAAGCCCGCGCGCGGCTCGGCTGGCGGCCGGTGTGGAACGCCCACACCACCTTCGAACGCACGGCGCTGTGGTATCGGCGCCAGCACGAGCACGGCGATCTGTTGAGCCGAGACGACCTGCTTCACTACGTGGCCGACGCGCGTGCCGCGGGCGTGGCCTGGGCTTCCAGCGCACCCGGGACCGCCGCATGAGGTTTCACGCCACACCGATCCAGGGCCTGTGGGAAATAGAGACCTTGCCGCGGGGTGATGCGCGCGGCAGCCTGACCCGGCTGTACTGCGCCGAGGAATTCGATGCAGTGCACCCTGGATTGCGAGTTGTGCAGGTCAATCATTCGGTCACCGGCCGGCGCGGCACGGTGCGCGGATTGCACTTCCAGCGTGCTCCCGCGCTCGAAGCGAAGCTGGTCCGCTGCCTGCGCGGCCACGTCTTCGACGTCGTGGTCGACCTGCGTGTGGGATCAAAGACTTTTGCGCGCTGGCATGCGGTGGAATTGTCTGCGGACAACCAGCGCCAGGTGCTGATCCCGCCGGGTTGCGCCCACGGCTTTCAGACGCTGGCTGACGACAGCGAACTGCTCTACCAACACAGCACGGCCCACGCACCGCAGTGTGAAGACGGGGTGCGGCACGACGACCCGCGGCTGGCCATTGCCTGGCCCGAGCCTGCGGTCGATCTGTCGCAGCGTGACCGTGGTCTGCCGCTGCTGGGTGCCGGCTTTGAAGGAGTGGTGGTGTGAAGTGCCGTCATTGCTCAACCCCCTTGCATCAGGTGAATGACGTGTTCGTGGACCTGGGCGCAGCGCCCCCGTCGAACGCCTTCTTGCGTGAGCAGGACCTGGCTCGCGCGGAGTTGCACTTTCCGCTCAAGGTGCTGACCTGCCCCGAATGCCGCCTGGTGCAGGTGGACGAAGTGCAGCGCTGCGAGGCGCTGTTCTCGAACGACTACGTCTACTTCTCGTCGTATTCGACATCGTGGCTGGCGCACGCGAAAGCCTATGTCGAACAGGTGGCCGAGCGCTTGAGCCTGGGTTCGGCATCGTTGGTGATGGAGGTGGCCTCCAACGACGGCTACTTGTTGCAGTACATGGTGCAGCGCGGCGTCCCGTGCGTGGGCATCGAGCCCACCGCCAGCACGGCCCAGGTCGCGCGCGACAAGGGCATCGAAACGATCCCCGAATTTTTTGGCCGCGATTTCGGGCGACGCTTTGCCGCCGAGCGCGGCAAGGCCGATCTGGTGTTGGGCAACAACGTGCTGGCGCATGTGCCCGACATCAATGACTTTGTCGCCGGCTTTGGCGAGGTGCTGGCGCCGTTGGGCACGGTCACGGTGGAGTTTCCGCACCTGATGCAGCTGGTACAGCAGGGCCAGTTCGATACCATTTACCACGAGCATTTTTCGTATCTGTCGCTGCACACGGTGCAGCGCATCTTCGCCGCGCAGGGCCTGGTGGTGTGGGATGTGGAGACGCTGTCCACGCATGGCGGCTCCCTGCGCGTGTGGGCGCAGCATCGCGCGAACCCACGGCCGGTAAGCCCGCGCGTGACGGAGCTGCTGCAACAGGAAGACGCCGCCGGCATGCGGCAGGCATCGTTCTACCAAGGCCTGCAGGCACGAGCCGATCGCATCAAGAACGAGCTTCTGGCCTTCCTGATCGATCAAAAGCGCGCCGGCAAGACCGTGGCCGCCTACGGTGCCGCCGCCAAGGGCAACACCTTGCTCAACCACGCCGGCATCCGGCCCGACCTGCTGCCGTTCGTGGTGGACGCGTCACCACACAAGCAGGGCCGCTGGCTTCCGGGCTCGCGCATTCCGGTGGTCGGTGAAGCGACGCTGCGTGAGGCCCGGCCCGATTTCGTGCTGATCCTGCCGTGGAACCTGCGCGACGAGATCACCGCCCAGCTCACCTGCGTTCGAGAGTGGGGCGGGCGGTTTGTCACCGCGGTGCCGGCACTGACGATCAGTTGAATTGCCCTGCCTCCCGTCAGCGGGGGAGCGAATTCCTCAGAGGTCGCGAAAGATATCGCTGAGCGGGCTGCACTGCGGTGGCTTGAACACCAGGCCGCCGTTCGTTCCCTGGAACACCAGACAATCGCCCGCCGTGTCGCGGTTGATCACGCTGACACCTTGAGCAATGACCGAGCCGGCGCGCACGCGGCTGCGCCCGATCACGGCCGAGCTGGGGTAGAGCACGAC
>JANNDW010000192.1:0-2211 GCA_031378125.1 Methylibium sp.
CCCTTGCCATAGATCGAGGTCATTTCGGCCGCGATCTTGGCGAGCTCTTCGGCTTGCGCCGGATCGTCAGGCGCCGGTCGGCCGGTGAACTTCAAGAGCAGCAGCTGCCGCCGGGATTCGGCGTCGAGTTCGGCGTAGATCGGGTCGAATTTGCGCGACGCATTGATGAGGCGCGTGATGCCGTTGGCCATCTGCTCGTCGGCCTTCGCCGCCACGGCCTCGTGTGCGGGCGTGATGTCCGTCTGGAGCGTCCAACCGGCCACCTGTGCGTCGACGTAGAGCCTGCGCAATTCCTTGTCGGTGTCGGCCACGAACTGCCTGGCCTCCGCGATGAGGGCGGCGTCGTTTTGCGCAGGCTCCGAACCCTGGCCCGCCACCTGCTGGGCCTGCATGCCCATGGTGGGCAACACCAGGGCCGCTGAAAAGACAGCGGGCAACCACCCGCTGGACATCGACGACATGGGGCCCATTCCGGTCTCCTCCTCGTCGGTGAGATTAGTCCTGTTCACGCCAAAAGGAAACGAAGAACCACCCGGACCAACGCGGCGCCGCTTCCCGGCGGCATGCGGCAGGAGTCTCAGCGCCGCAAGCGAATTGGCCTGCGAACGAACCCTCAGCGCGGTGGCCCCCCCCGCTTGGCCAGCCCGCCGAAGCCCCGCTGCGGGTCGTAGCCCCAGCACGCCAGGCCGAAAAACACCGCCAGGCAACCCAGCACCACATACGGCGCCAGGCCCGGGTCCTTGCCGTACAGTGCAAAGCGAATCCACTCGATGGCATGCGTGAACGGGTTGAAACGCGCCAGCTGGTACACCCACTCGGCCCCCGACTCCTGCAGCTTCCACAGCGGGTACAGCGCGGTGGACATGAAGTACATCGGGAAGATCACGAAGTTCATCGTGCCGGCAAAGTTCTCCAGCTGCTTGATGTGCACCGACAGCAGCAGGCCCAACGCCCCCAGCATCAACGCGCCGCACACCAGCGCAACGAGCGCATGCAGGCCGGCGAGCGACAGCACCGGCAACGTGGTGCCGATCAACGCGGCCACCACCACGAAGGCCAGGGCCTGCAACACCGACAGCAGCGCGGTGGCGCACAGCTTGCTGAACAGCAGCCACGGGCGCGGCAGCGGCGCGGTGAGCAGCAGCCGCATCAGGCCCATCTCGCGGTCGTACACCATCGCCAGGCTCGACTGCATGCCGTTGAACAGCAGCACCATGCCCACCAGCCCGGGGGCGATGTAAACGTCGTAGGGAATGTAGGTGTCGTAGGGCTCGACGATGGCGATGCCGAACACGTTGCGAAAGCCCGCCGCGAATACCGCCAGCCACAACAACGGCCGCACCAGCGCCGACACCAGCCGGCCGGTTTGCTGCGAGAATTTGAACAGCTCGCGCATCACGATGGCCTGCAGCGCTTGCAATGCGTGCGGGATGCCGCGGCGCGCGACGGTCGGCAAAGCCGTGGTGACCACCGTGTTCATCGTGCTTCCTTGCAAAGCTTCTCGGGCGCATCGGCGCCGAGCGTGTCGAGCACATTGCTCGGGTGCAGCAGCCCTTCGATGGGCGCCTGCGCAATCACGCCCTGGCCGTCGGTCAGCAGCAGCGGTTGGCGCAGCTGGCCGTCCCAGGGGCGAAAGCTCAGCGTCGTGCCCTTGGTGCCGTCCAGCGGCGTCTTGGCCAGGGCCAGGGCCCAGGCCGCATTCGGCCCTTTGGGCGCGGCGATGGCGATGGTGACGAGCACCTTGCCGGCCATCCACGCCGACCAGTCGTGCGAGTTCATCGGCCGCTTGTGGGCCTTGGCAAAGCGGCGCGACAACTGCGGCGCGCCGAAGCGCTCGAACTGCGCATGCCAGGCCACGGCCAGCAGGCCGGCGTCGCCCACGACCGGGCGCGGCAACACGGTGCGGTACGGCAGCGCGCGAGCAAACTCGCCATCGCTGTCGACCACCCACACCGCGTCGTAGGCGGCGCCCGCGGTCAGCAACAATGGATTGGCCAGGTCGCGCTCACGCGGGTCGGCCGACAGCTTGAACGGTTTGGTCGCCGCCACCGTCAGGCCGTAGCGCTTGATCGAGGCTTGCGCGGTCGCGGCGCGCAACTGGTCTTGCGGGCTGGGGCCGACCAGCAGCAGCAGCTTGCTCCATTTGCGCGAGATCAGGGTCTGCGCCAGCGCGTCGGTGCGCATGCGTTCGCTGGGGATCAAATGGAACAG
>JANNDW010000220.1:0-2659 GCA_031378125.1 Methylibium sp.
TCCTCCGAGCCGGAAATACCGGCTCTCCTCCTTTACTTCACTTGCGCCGGTCACCCGACGCCCTCGGCCTGCCACCGTGGTTTGAACCGCGTTGAAGAGCCACAAAGTATCAAAACGCTGCCGGATCAGGCCGGTGGGGCGCTCTGCGGAGCGAAGTAAAGGAGGAGAGCCGGTATTCCGGCTCGGGGGACATTCGCGCAGCAGAGTGCCCCGTCGGCCTGATCCCGCCCCACCTGCGCAGCCACCCATTGAAGTCGTTGAACGCAAGACCCTGTGAGACTTCCCGAAACGGAGTCGCCAGCCCCGCTTGCGGATGCATGCGCCGCGAGCTGCCCGGTCGGGAACAGACAGCCCGATACACTGGTTGCCTGAACCGATTCAACCACCCCGATGAGCCACGACCTGCAAGAACTTTTCGACAGCAATCGCGCTTGGGCGGCGGCCACCGAGGCGCGCACGCCGGGTTTCTTCACCAGCCTGCTGCAGCAGCAGGTACCGCAGTACCTGTGGATCGGCTGCGCCGACAGCCGCGTGCCGGCCAACGAGATCGTGGGCCTGCTGCCGGGCGAGATGTTCGTGCACCGCAACGTGGCCAACGTGGTGGTGCATTCAGACCTCAATTGCCTGAGCGTGATCGAGTTTGCGATCGACCTGCTGCGGGTGCAGCACGTCATCCTGGTCGGGCACTATGGCTGCAGCGGCGTCAAGGCGGCGTTGCTGAACCGGCGCGTCGGCCTGGCTGACAACTGGCTGCGCCATGTGCAGGACGTGCGCAACAAGCACCGTGCGTGGCTCGAGGGCATGGAGGACGAAGTCATGCGCCTGAATGCCTTGTGCGAGCTGAACGTGCTGGAACAGTCGCTCAATGTCTGCGAAACCACCGTCGTGCAAAACGCCTGGGAGCGCGGCCAGACCGTGGTGGTGCATGGCTGGGTCTACGGCCTGCACGACGGTTTGATCGAAGACCTGAAGATGACCGTGGGCCATGCCGGCGACGTGGGCGCGGCTTACGGCCTGGCGCTGGGCGCGGTGAAGACCCGCTACGACGCGCTGCGCAAGGGTGGGCGGCCCTAGCATGGAACTGCATGGGCCCCTGCCGGGTACCGCCTGCCGCGCAGCGCGCTGGAGCCACTGACATGTTCCCGCAAAAGCTCACCGACTCGCGTGCTTACGACATTGCGCAGGCCATGCTCGATGGCTTCAAGCGCCACTACACGCTGTTCCGCGAGGCCAGCGCCGGGGCGCAGCGGCGCTACGAGCTGGCGGACTGGCATGGCCAGCAGCGCGCGCAGCGCGAGCGCATCGAGTTCTACGATCTGCGGGTGGACGAAGCGGCCGAGCGGCTGCAGCGCGAATACCAGGCGGCCTCGCTGCCCAAGGACGTGTGGCAACAGGTCAAGCTGCACTACATCGGCCTGCTGACCAACCTGTACCAGCCCGAGCTGGCCGAGACCTTCTTCAACTCGGTGACCACCAAGATCCTGCACCGCAGCTACTTTCACAACGATTTCATTTTCGTGCGGCCCGCGGTCTCCACCGAGTACATCGAAAACGACGAACCCGCCTCGCTGCCCACCTACCGCGCCTACTACCCGACCGCCGAAACCTTGCGCGACACCTGGCTGCGCATCGTGCAAAACTTCCAGCTGCAATGCGGGTTTGAAGACCTGGGCCGCGACATCGACGAGGTGCTGGCCGCGGTGGCGGCGGAGCTGGGTGAATTTCGAATGCGCGCCAACTTCCAGGTGCAGGTGCTGTCGTCGCTGTTCTTCCGCAACAAGGGCGCGTACGTGGTGGGCAAGGTCATCAACGGCTTCAACGAAACGCCGTTTGCGCTGCCCATCTTGCACAACGAGCAGGGCCAGTTGATCATCGACGCGGCGCTGTTCGGTGAAGACGACCTGCAGCTGGTGTTCAGCTTTGCGCGCGCTTACTTCATGGTCAACATGGAGGTGCCGTCGGCGTATGTGCGGTTCCTGCGCTCGATGATGCCGAGCAAGTCGCGCAGCGAGATCTACAGCGCCATCGGGCTGCAAAAGCAGGGCAAGAACCTGTTCTACCGCGACTTCCTCGCGCACCTGCGCCACTCCTCGGACAAGTTCCGCATCGCCCCCGGCATCAAGGGCATGGTGATGCTGGTGTTCGACCTGCCGAGCTTTCCGTATGTGTTCAAGATCATCAAGGACTTCTACCCGCCGCAGAAAGAAAGCACCACGCGCGAGATCATCAAGAGCAAGTACCTGCTGGTCAAGCAGCACGATCGTGTGGGCCGCATGGCCGACACCTTGGAGTACAGCAACGTGGCCTTCCCGCGCGCGCGCTTCGAGGACGAGCTGGTGGCCGAGCTGAAGCACTTCTGCCCCAGCCTGCTGGAAGAAGACGGCGACACCCTGGTGATCCGCCACGCGTACATCGAACGCCGCATGATCCCGCTCAACATCTACCTGCAAGAGGCCACGCCGCAGCAGATCGAGCACGCGGTGGTGGAGTACGGCAACGCCATCAAGGACCTGGTGCGCGCCAACATCTTCCCCGGCGACATGCTGTGGAAAAACTTTGGCGTCACCCGCCACGGCAAGGTGGTGTTCTACGACTACGACGAGATCGAATACCTGACCGACTGCAACTTCCGCAAGGTGCCCACGCCGCGCAACGAAGA
>JANNDW010000222.1:0-1943 GCA_031378125.1 Methylibium sp.
CGAGCGGTCGATGGAAAACGCCGCCGGTTCCCACGCGCCCAAATTGACAAACCCCCACAGCCCGCCGGCCACGCCGACGATGAACGAACTGACCGCGAACGCCGTCAACTTGGCGTACATCGGCCGGATGCCGATGACGGCCGCGGCCACGTCCATGTCGCGAATGGCCATCCATTCGCGGCCGATGTGGCTGCGCACCAGGTTCTTGGCCAGCAGCGCAAACACCACCACGAAGGACAGGCAGAACAGGTACTTCTGGACCGGCGATTCAATGGGCAGGCCGAACACCTGCAGGTTGGACACCGACACCGAACCCGAGGACGAATTGTTGGTGAACCACTTGATGCGCAGGAACGCCCAGTCGACGAAAAACTGTGCCGCCAAGGTGGCGACGGCCAGGTACAGCCCCTTGATGCGCAGCGACGGGATGCCGAACAGCACGCCGACCACGGTGGCGCACACGCCCCCGAGCAGCAGCGATGCGATCACCGGCATACCGTCGATGCGCACCTGGAAGTTGTAGGCCGCGTACGCGCCCACCGCCATGAAAGCGCCGGTGCCCAGCGAGATTTGCCCGCAGTAGCCGACCAGGATGTTCAAGCCGATGGCGGCCAGCGACAGAATGAGGAACGGAATCAGGATGGCGCGGAAGGTGTATTCCTGAACCACGATCGGCACGACGACGAAGGCAAAGGCGAGGAACAAGCCGATGACGATGCGGTCCTGCAGGATCGGAAAGATCTGCTGGTCGGCGGCGTAGCTGATCTTGAATTGGCCGTTTTCGCGATAGAGCATGGTCGTTGTTCCTGATGCTCAAACGCGGTCAATGATCTTCTCGCCGAACAGCCCTTGCGGCCGCACCAGCAGAAACACCAAGGCCAGCACATACGCAAACCAGATCTCGATGCCGCCGCCCATCATCGGCCCTAGGTACACCTCGGACAGCTTTTCGCCCACGCCGATGATCAGCCCGCCGATGATGGCGCCCGGCACCGACGTGAGCCCACCCAAGATCACCACCGGCAACGCCTTCAGCGCAATTTGCGACAGCGAAAACTGCACCCCCAGCTTGCTGCCCCAGATGACACCGGCCACCAGTGCAGCAAAGCCGGCCACGCTCCAGACGATGACCCAGATGTGGTTGAGCGGGATGCCGATGGAGTTGGCCGCCTGGTGGTCGTCGGCCACCGCGCGCAGCGCACGGCCGGTGGCGGTCTTCTGAAAGAACAGTGCCAGCACCGCCACCAGCGCGGCGGCAACGCCGGCGGCGATGACGTCTTCTTTGTTGATCAGCACACCGCCCTGGAACACGCTTTCGAGCAGGAACACCGGGTCCTTGGGCATGCCCACGTCGATCTTGTAGATGTCGCTGCCGAACAGCGTCTGGCCGAAGCCGTCCAGGAAGTAGGTGATGCCCAAGGTGGCCATCAGCAAGGTGATGCCTTCCTGGTTGACCAGCCGGCTCAGCACCAGCCGCTCGATCAGCCAGGCCAGCGCGATCATCACCAGCATGGCGGCGATGAAGCCCAGCACGTTGCCCAGCACCTTGCTCTCGATGCCCAGCCCTTTCGGAATCCACTCCGAAAAGCGTGCCATCGCCAGTGCCGCGAACAACACCATCGCGCCTTGGGCGAAGTTGAAGACACCCGAGGCTTTGTAGATCAGCACAAAGCCCAGCGCGATCAGCGAATAGAGCATGCCGGCCATCAGGCCGCCGATCAGTACTTCGAGGAAAAAGGCCATGCTTGAACTCAAGTCAGTGTGACGTGCCGAGATAAGCGCTGATCACATCCGGATTGGCACGCACCTCGCTCGGCGTGCCGTCGCCGATCTTCTTGCCGTAGTCCAGCACCACCACGCGGTCGGAAATGTCCATCACCACGCTCATGTCGTGCTCGATCAGCACGATGGTGGTGCCGAACTCGTCGTTCACGTCCAGGATG
>JANNDW010000255.1:0-15098 GCA_031378125.1 Methylibium sp.
CACCAGGACGCGAAGGTCATGACCGGGTTTGGATCGGCTGGCGTGCTGGAGGTTGTTGAAGATTCACGCGGCGACACCTACCGTGCCGTGTACACCGTCAAGTTCGCCGGATGGATTTACGTCCTGCACTGCTTCCAGAAGAAGTCGAAGAGCGGCATCAAGACGCCGAAGGAAGACCTGGACCTGATCAACACCCGCCTGAAAGCTGCGAAGCAGGACTTCGAAGCCTGGCAGGCCAAACAAGGAACACAGCGATGACCCGAAACTCCGACATCACGATTGAAGAAGGCAGCACCAATGTCTACGCTGACCTGGGCTATGCCGATGCCGCCGAAATGCAGCGCAAGTCGCAGCTCGCGGCCGAGATCTCCCGCGCCATCAAGGCACGCCGCCTCACCCAGCAGGGCGCCGCCGAGTTGCTTGGCATCGATCAGTCCAAGGTCTCGCGCATCACCCGCGGTCAGTTCCGCGGTGTCAGTGAGGCCAAGCTGCTGGAGCTGGTGACGAAGCTCGGGCATGACGTCAAGATCGTCGTTGGCCCAGTGCGCCGCCGCGCGGGCAAGATCGAACTTCAGTTCGCCTGATTGCGGCGCATTTTCTCGAACTGACGTGCGCCGGAGATTACCCAATGGATTCCATCGTCACCTACCAACACCACACCGGCATCGCCACCCTCACGATGGACGACGGCAGGGCCAACGTCATGAGCGTGCGCATGCTGCAGGCGCTCAACGCGGCGCTGGACCGGGCCCAGGCCGACCAGGCGGTGGTGGTGCTGGCCGGGCGCAGCGGCATGTTCTCCGGCGGGTTCGACCTGAGCGTGTTCAAGGGTGACCCTGACGAGGTGTTGCGCATGCTCGAAGCCGGCGCGCTGTTGACGCAGCGGCTGTTGTCGTTCCCGCGCCCGGTGCTGGCCGCGTGCACGGGGCACGCCATCGCAATGGGCGCCTTCGTGCTGCTGAGCGCCGACGTTCGCATCGGTGTGGACCAGGGCGCGAAGGTCCAGGTCAACGAAGTGCAGATCGGGCTCACGCTGCCGCACTTTGCCATCGAGGTGTGCCGGCAGCGCCTGGCGCCGGCGCACTTTCAGCTGGCCACCGTCACTGCCGAGCCGTACTCCCCGCAACAGGCGCTTGCCGCCGGGTTTCTGGATGACATCGTTCCCGCGGAGTCGCTGGCCGAGGTCGCCCACGCACGCGCAGCGCGCCTCGCGAAACTTCACCCGGGAGCGTTCACCGCCACCAAGCTTCGGCTTCGGCAAGCGGCGCTCGATGCGCTGCAGGGAGCCATACGCGCTGATGTCACCGACTGGGCAGCGCGCTTCGGCAAGCGGCCTTGACTTGGCCGGTTGGTGAACGCGAAACGCTGACAAGCCCGATCGAGACGGCGGTGCGCAAGACCTTCAGCGCAGGCGCGAGCAATCGAAGACGGCTACCACTGATCGACAGCCTTGTCGCCCGCCAGCGTGACTGGCGATCAGGTCATCGACAACAACTGCGCCGCCGCCTTCTCGTCGCTCTCGGCCGTTTGCAGCATCTTCATCTGCGCTTCGAATTGACGCGCCGCGGAAATCATCGCGACCATCGTCTCGACCGCGCTGACGTTCGAGCCTTCCAGCGCGCCGTCCTGCACACGCGCGCTGGTGTCCGCGCTCAGGTCGCCTTCCTCGGCACGAAACAACCCGTCTTCACCGCGTTGCAATGCAGCCTCCGGCGTGACGAGCTTGAGGCGGCCGACCACGGTGCTCTTGCCGTTGGCGGCGCGGGCACTCACCGTGCCGTCGCCGCCGATGCTGATCTCGCTGTTGGCCGGGGTCTGGATCGGCCCGCCGTCGCCCAGCACCGTGAGGCCGCCTCGGGTGGTCAGCGTGCCGTCGGCGGACACATCGAGCGAACCGCCGCGCGTGTAGGCCTCGGTGCCGTCCAGGCCCTGCACGGCCAGCCAGGCGTTGGCCTTCATCGCCACGTCCAGGTTGCGGCCGGTGGCGGTGATGGCGCCGGGGGTCGAGTCGTAAGCCGGCGTGGTTTCCAGCGCGTAGACGCGGGTGCTGGCGCCACTGCCCAGCACCGGCACCGATCGAAACGCCTGCAGCTCGGCGCGAAAGCCGGGGGTGGAGGCGTTGGCCAGGTTGTTGGCGAGCGTGTCTTGACGCTGCATGGTCGCCTTGGCGCCAGACATCGACAGGTAAATCATGCGGTCCATTCGACGTGCTCCAACGTGGCTGCCTCACCCTTGCCCGCTCCCGCCAGGGTGCGGGTACTTCAACCCGGCATTACCGCAAGTTCACCAGCGTCTGCAACAGCTGGTCCTGCGTCTTGATGGTTTGTGCGTTGGCCTGGTAGACACGCTGGGCGGTGATCATGCTGACCAATTCGGCCGTCAGGTCGACGTTCGATTCTTCCAGCGCGCCGGCCTGCAAGGGCCCCACGTTGCCGTTGCCCGGCACGGCCACCACCGGGTCGCCCGAGCCGAAGGTGCGCGCCCAGCCGTTGCCGCCCATCGGCTGCAGGCCTTGCGGGTTGCGGAATGTGGCCAGCTCCACCTGGCCGGCGGGCTTGGACTGGCCGTTCGAATAGCGCGCCATCACGATGCCGTTCGACTCGAATTGAATGCCCACCAGCTGGCCCGGCGCGTAGCCGTTTTGCGTCAGGTCGGTGACGCCGAAGTTGGCGCCGTACTGGGTTGCGCCGGACAGGTCGAGCGCCACGCCGGGAATGGCCAGCGTCTGCGCGCCGGCGGCATTGACGGAAGCAGGAACGTTCAGCGCGACGGTGCCCACCGGCGCGGTCGGGCTGCCACCGTTGGCCGGGAAGGTGATCGTGGTCGAGGCCGCCGGGTTGCCGCCGGCGTCGGTGGCCAGCGGCGTGCCGTTGGCCGTGACGTAGACATTCCACTGGTCCGTCGCCGCCTTTTGGAAGAAGTAGGTCACCGCCACGTCCTGCCCCTTGGCGTCATACAGCGTCAGCGTGGTGGCGTTGTTGTAGGTCGTGGGGTCGCTCAGGTTGATGGCCGGGCCGGTGGTGGGCACGGTCACGGCCACACGCGAATCCAGATTGAGCTCCATGCGGATTTCACTCGACGCATTCGGCGTGATGCCGCCCGTGGGCAATTGCAGCGGGCGCGCCTGGCCCGGCTGGATGATGCCCGTGCCGTCGGCCGGGTAGCCCATCAGTTGCTGCTGCTGGTTGTTGACGACATAACCATCGCGGTCGACGCGGAACTGCCCGTTGCGGCTGTAGGACACCGGAGCGTTGGGGTTGCTCAACTGAAAGAAGCCGTTGCCGTTGATGGCCAGGTCCAGCGGGTTGCCGGTGGAGGTGATGTTGCCCTGGGTGAACTGCTGCGAGACCGCGGCCAGGTTCACACCGATTCCGATGTTGGTGCTCCCGCCGCCGTTGAGCGCGGTGGCGTACATGTCGGCAAACTCGGCACGCGAGGCTTTGGCCCCATACGTGTTGGCGTTGGCCACGTTGTTGCCGATCACCTCCAGGTTCTTGCTGGTGGCGTTGAGTCCGGAAAGGCCTTGCTGGAAGCTCATGGGGTGTCCTTGGTGAATGCCGGAAGAAGTGAGTTGGTCTGGCGCCGGGCCGCCCCAAGCCGGACCGCGCGGTTCGGGGGGCGTAGGCGGAGAAGATGTCCCCGCCTGCGCGGGGACATTCCGCCGGAGCGCCGAGCGGCAGGCTTGCCGGTTGGCAGGAGCGAAGCGGCTGGGGGGTTCAATTGAAGGCCTTGATCTGGTCGTACGGCACCAGGCCAGAGCGTTGCAGTTCGAGCGTGAGCGTGTCGCCACCGGCGCTCACCGCGTCAACACGGTCGCGCATCAGCGCGGTGCTGGGCAGCGTGGCGGCGCCACTGGTGGCCACCACGCGAAAGCGCAGGCCGGCATTCGCATCCACCTTGTCGGCGGGCCAGTCGAAGCCGTGCCGGCCGCTGCCCTGGGCGCCCAGGTCTATCGTGTCGATCACCTGGCCGGCGGCGCTGAGCACCTCGACCTTCACGTTGTCGGCGGCCGAGGTCAGCTCAAAGCCGCCCTGCCCCACGCCGTCTTTGATCGACAGCACGTTGCCCGGCACGATCACGTCGCGCCCCACCAGCGCGGCGCCCTGCAAGGCCTGCATCTGCACGAACTGGCTTGAGAGGCCCTGCACCGTGGTGTTGAGTTTTTCGATGCCGTTGACGGTGTTGATCTGCGCCATCTGGCTCGTGACCTGGGCGTTGTCCATCGGGTTCAACGGGTCCTGGTTCTGCATCTGCGCGACCAGCAGTTTCAAAAAGCGATCGGCACTGCCGGGGTCGTCCTTCTTTGTGGTGGCGGCGGTGGCGCCGAGCTGGGAGAGATCGGTCGCCGTCGATGTGATTGCGCTGGGGGTCATGGAGTGCCTTCAGAAAGGAATTACTGGCCGAGCTGCAAGGTCTTGAGCAACAGGCTCTTGGCCGTGTTCATGACCTCGATGTTGTTCTGGTACGAGCGCGAGGCGGAGATCATGTTGACCATCTCCTCCACCGGGTTGACGTTGCTGTAGGTGATGTAGCCGTCTGCATCGGCCTGCGGGTGCTTGGGGTCGTGCACGCGGCGGCCCGGCGTCTGGTCTTCGGAGATGGTGCTGACGGTCACGCCGGCCGAGGCCAGGTCGTTGGCCGACGCACCGACCAACTGGGTCTGGAAGGTGACCTGGCGCGCCTTGTACGCCTTGCCGTCCGGGCCGGCCACGGTGTCGACGTTGGCCAGGTTCGAGGCCACGACGTTGAGCCGCTGGCTTTGCGCGCTGACCGCGCTGCCGGCCACATTGACAATAGTCAGCATGCGCATGTCAGCCCCCCTTTCGCCGGGAACGGCGAACGACCCCCCGGGGGGGTCTCGCCCGGCTTCGGGCGGCCGGGCGCTCGGCCTCGCGATGATTCGCTTTGCTCATGCCTATTGACCCTTGATGGCGTCGAGCATCATGCGCACGTTGCCGTTGATGAATCGCAGCGTGGCCTCGTACTTCACCGCGTTGTCGGCAAAGTTCGCGCGTTCGCGGTCCATGTCGACGGTGTTGCGGTCCAGGTTGGTCTGGCTCGGGGTGGCGTACAACAGCCGCGGCTCGCTGCGGGCGCTGGTGGCGCCGCTGATGTGGCCGCCGCGGGTGGCCGCGAGCGTGCCGGCCAGCGGTGCGGAGCCGGTGGCCTCGCGCAGTGCCTGGGCAAAGCTGAAGTCGCGGGCCACGTAACCCGGCGTGTCGGCGTTGGCAATGTTGCTGGCGATCAGGCGCTGGCGTTCCGAGCGCAAGCTGAGCGCCTGGCCGTGGAAATCGATGACGTTCGTCAACTGGTTCAGCATGGTGCGTTGGCTCCCGGGGCAAGACCGATTGGGCGATATGACAGGATTGTGAGCAGCCCCCCGCTCAACGTGAGCCGAAGAAAGGCCGGGAATGCCTGCCAATTCGCAGCCTCGCAAGGTGGGCGCGAAAGCTAGAGTGTTGCGATGGACGAATCGACTGCCTCGACGCTGCAATTGGCGCGCGCGCTCATCAAGGTGATGGCCCTTGCCATCGCGTTCGCCTGCCCGGCCGCTTTTGCCAACGAGGTGCACGGGGTGAACGAGATGAACGGGTTGAGCGGCATGAACAGCATGACCGGCGTCGACGCCCTGCAACCCGGCCTGGCCGGGCAAGTCAAACAGTTGGCGTTGGCCGGCGGCCAGCGCGCACCCGCTGGCGTGACCCGGGTCGAGGTCAGCCTGGGGCAGCTCGATTCGCGCTTGCGGCTGGCACCTTGCCAGCGCATCGAGCCCCACCTGCCGGCGGGCACGCTGCTGTGGGGCAAAACCCGCATTGGCTTGCGCTGCACCCAAGGGCCCACCGCCTGGAACGTGTTCCTGCCCATCACCGTCAGCGTGTTCGGCAAGGCCTGGGTGGCCAGCGCGCCCTTGCCTGCCGGCAGCGTGATCGCGGCGGGCGATTTGGTTCAAGCCGAGGTCGATCTGGCCGAACAAGCGGCCATCGCGATCACCGACACCCGCGCGGCGCTGGGCCGCACGCTGGCGCGGGCACTGGGCGCCGGGCAGCCGTTGCGGCAGACCGATTTGAAGGCGCGCCAGTGGTTTTCGGCCGGCGAAGAGGTCAAGCTCATGGCCAGCGGCAACGGCTTCAGCGTGGCCGGCTCGGGCCAGGCGCTGACCCATGGGCTGGAGGGCCAGCCGGTCCGGGTACGCATCGAATCCGGCCGGATTCTGGTCGGAATGCCGGTCGGCGAGCGCCAGGTGGAGCTGCCCTTGTGAAAACCGCGCCGCTGATTCAGGTTCTGGAAAATAATCTTCAAGTCATCGCCAGCACGGTCGATAAACAGTCCATGTTGAATGGGCAGGGCCCCGCCCCAGTCCTTTGGAGAACGTCATGAAAATTGGTCAACCCGCAGACAAGCCCGCACTGACACCCACGACGGCCCGCGCCGGCTCCGGTGACGCGGTCAAAGTACAGCCGCCCGCGGTTGAAGGCGAGACCAGTGCCAAGGTCGTTTTGTCGGACGCCGCCGCGGCGTTGTTGTCGGCCGCGCCCTCGGCGAAAGCAGACTTCGACGCCGCGAAGGTCGAACGCATCGGCAAGGCCATCAGCGACGGCAGCTTCGTGGTCAACCATGGCGCGGTCGCCGACAAGCTGATTGCGAATGCCAGGGAATTGCTGAACAAGTATTCGCATTGAGGGTTGGTTTTCTG
The DNA here is from genome assembly GCA_031378125.1 of Methylibium sp. Lineage (GTDB taxonomy): Bacteria > Pseudomonadota > Gammaproteobacteria > Burkholderiales > Burkholderiaceae_C > LGRD01. The sequence goes on from JANNDW010000255.1 coordinate 6,695, forward strand.
TCCTTCACCTCGCCCCGCAGAACGCCGCCGTGCCCATGCCCATGCCCATGCCCATGCCTGCCGCTCAAATCCTCGCCCCGCTCGCTGCCGTGACCGGGGGTGCGGGACTGGAGGACATGCTGGGTGCGGTGGAACTGCGCCTGGCAGATTTGGGCGAGGCGCTTCGCGCACGCGACCTGGCCGGCATCGACAGCCATGCCGCGTCGCTGCACATGGCCCTGGCCGCGGCGGTAGACAACTTCTGCATCGCGCTGCGCAGCGGGCCGGTTTCGCCGGCCTTGCGGCGCCGGCTGGTGACGGCCAGCGGGCAAGTCGCGGCCCAGCGTGAATCCTTGGCCCGCGCCACCTCAGCGCTGGACCGCGCGATCGACGTGCTGATGCCGCGCGATGCGCCGACCCTGTACTCGAATGCCGGCGAGAGCAAGCGCGACCGGCTCGGTGCCGGCCTGCGCGCGTGATCAGCCCGTCCGGCGCGGGGCCGCCCCAAGACAGACAAGCCCCCTGGGGGCAGGAGCGCGGCGACTGCGGGGCTAACCCTTGCGCCTGAACGGCGCCTTGTAGGCCCAGACCGGCCGCTGGTTGCCCAGCTCAAGCACCGCCTGCGCCTTCAGCGAAGGCACCTCGAACTCCAGACTCACCATCCAGGCCCCGGGCTTCAGTTCAGACGCCGCCTTGTCGGCCGCGCGTTGCATGCTTTCGGGCCGCTGGAACAGATAGACCATGTCGAAGGCGCCCCAGTTGGCGGCCCAGATGTCCGCACGTGTCACCTGTGCAAAGCGGCAGCGCAGCGCGCACAGGGCGCGCAGCGGCCAGCTCCACTCCCAGCCGACGATCCGGGCTTGCGGATAGACCCGGTGCAGTTCAATCAACCCGGCGCCCAGGCCACAGCCTGCGTCGACGATGCGCGCGGCGTCGGGCAGCGGCACGGCCTTGTCCAACCCGCTCAGTGCACCGCTGGGCGTGGGAAACAGCGGCGCATCGCGCCACGTGTTGAGCGGGTACAGCAGCGCCAGCAGCGCCAGCGGCAGCAGCCAGGCCCACCCCGGCAGCGCGCCGGCCAGCCCCGACGCCGCGAGCGACAACGGAAAGCCCGCCGCGATGAAGATGCGTCGCCACGGCGTGCTGCCGAACACGGCCAGGCCGGCGCCCAGCAGCAGGCCCATGACCATCGCCACGCCGGCCGGTGCGCCGAGCCACCGCAGCAACAGGAATGAAGCCCAAGCCAGGGCCCAAGTCAGCAGTGCGGGAAGGGGCCAGACCATGTGGGCCGGATTGTCGCCGCCGGCCCGAGACGAAACGCGCCGCGACCAAGCAAACACCGCGGAACCGGCTCCGCCGGGCCGCTGGTGTGCCTTGCAGGCCGCGCCGAGCCAGTGGCCCGGCCCTTCGCCAGGCACGAAAGGTCCAGCGGACCTTTCCTGTCCGGGCTCAGCCCCCTTGAGGGGGAGCGGCGCAGCCGCTTCGGGGGTGGGCTAATAAGCGCGCAGCTTCACGCGCAGGCGGGCAATCGACTGGCTGTGCAACTGGCACACACGCGACTCGGTCACCTTGATCACCGCGGCGATCTCCTTCAGGTTCATGTCGTGTTCGTAGTACATGCTCATCACATGCTGCTCGCGTTCGGGCAGGTTCTTGATGGCCTCGATCAGCGCCTCGCGCATGCGCACGTCTTGCAACTGCGCCAGCGGGTTGAGCGCCTCGTCGCCGACATGGCGGTCGAGATAGTCAGTGTCGCCGTCGGTCCCGCTCATGTCTTCCAGGTACACCAGTTGCGTGCCGCGCACGCGGCCGAGCAACTCCTGGTATTCGACCAAGGTCAAGCCCATCTCGCGGGCAATTTCGCTTTCGATTGGCGCGCGCCCGAGCCGTTGCTCGAGCTTTTGCACCGCCGATTCGATCGAGCGCTGCTGCTTGCGGGTGCCGCGCGACAGGTAGTCGGTGCCGCGCAGCTCGTCGAGCATCGCGCCGCGAATGCGCTGGGTGGCAAAGGTCTCGAACTGAACGCCTTGCGCTGCATCGAAGCGGGTCAGCGCATCGGCCAGGCCGATCATGCCGACCTGAACCAGGTCATCGAACTCCACATTGGCCGGCAGCTTGGCAATCATCTGGTGGGCCAGCCGGCGCACCAGCGGGCTGTACTGCTTGAGCTTCGCGTTGGTATCAAGCTGGCCTTTGGCGGTGTACATGTTCTTTTCTCCGATGCAATCAAGTCAGGGTCCGCGCAGCGCTGGCGTGGCCCCAGGGCGGCGCGATGGTGGCCGCGAGGCCGGCACCACCGCCCTCGCTGAGCCAGTCAAAGGCCCAGCGGCGCAGGGCCGGTGAAACGGGATCGGCAGGGTCGCAAGCAGCGCCCCACGGGTCGATCTGCATCGAGTTGCGCACCACGGCACCCAAAAAGATGTCGGCGCAACTGGCCAGCTGGCCGGCAATGCGCCCGGCGCGCGGCGAGTGCGACGCGGCGCCCAGCAGCAAGTCGTGCACCACCAGTCCGGCACGCTGCGTCAGCAGCTTCATGGCGGCATAGGCATGGGTCACGCTGGCCGGCCGGTCGTCGGCCAGGAACAGCGGGCGCATGTCGTCGCGGGCGGCGTGGCGCGCGTCGCGCCGGCAGAACAGGCGGCACTGGTCGATGGCGGGCGCATGCACCAGCACCACATCGACCTTGTCCGCGGCGTCGACCAGGGTCTCCAGCAGGCCGGAGGTGAAGCCGTGGGTGTCGACAAAGCGCAGCGGCAGCCCGCGTGCGGCCAGGTAGGACACCCGCTCGGACAGCGGCTCGATGCATTCAGAAAGTTCGATCAAGGCCATCTCGCCAGGCATCTGAGCCCGCTCGGCCGCATCGACCACCAGGGTGTGCGCGCCATGCTCGCCAAACGCGCTGCAAAGCCGCTCCAGCATCAGGCCGCCAAAGCTCAGGTGCGGGTTGGAAACCACTGGCACAAAGCGCACCCGCGAGCCGGAGAACATGCGGCGCAGCCCATCGGCCTGGTCCAGCGGCGCGGGCCGGGAAGCCGGCGAACGGGATTCGTTCATCAAACTCACGCTCCCGCCTGCGCGGCCTGGCCGCCGGCCAGCTGGCGTGCGGTGAAGATCAGGTTGACCTCGGGAGCTTCCAACCGGTAGGCGCTCCATGCGGTGGTGCGCAGCGCGCGGTGCAGCAACACTTGCGCGGGCAGGCGGTGCCAGTCTTCGGGGACGCGCTGGCCGTTGGCCACGCCCAGCACGGTGAGCTTGTGGCGAATGACGGCATCGAGCGCGGGGCCCAGCTTCACGGCCTCGTCCATCTTGGAAAGAATCACGCCACGTGCCTGTTGGGCGCGGTACGAGACGATCACGTCTTCGATCGTCTCGCCCTGCGCGGCGGCATTGAGCACCAGCAGTTTGTTGATGCTGCGGTGGCCCAGCATGTCCAGCAGCTCCGGCGTGCGGGTGTCGCGCTGGGCCATGCCGGCGGTGTCGATCAACACCATCTTCTTGCCCGCCAGCAGGTCCAGCAAATCGTCCAGCGAAGCGCGGTCGTGCGCGGTGTGCACCGGCACGCCGAGGATGCGGCCGTAGGCACGCAGTTGTTCGTGGGCGCCGACGCGGTAAGCGTCCAGCGTGACCAGGCCCAGGTGGCCCGCGCCATGTTTGGAGGCGAACGCCGCGGCGATCTTGGCGGTGCTGGTGGTCTTGCCCACGCCGGTGGAACCGATCAGCGCGAACACACCGCCCTGGTCTTCAAGGGCGGGTTCGGATTCGGCGGTGAGCAGGTTGCGCTCCAGCACGCCGGTGGCCCAGGCCGCTTCGTCGGTCACCTCAGGCGCCATGCTCTCGGCCAGCTTGCGAATCAGCGCCGGCGAAAAACCGCAGTCCAGCAGCTTTTGCGTGAGGCGCGCCTGCGCCGGGTGGCGCTGCAGCTTGTCCATGAACGCGAGTGCGCCGAAACGCTCTTCAATCAGGCCCTTGACCTGGCGCAGCTCATTCATCATGTCCTGCTGATCGCGCCGCGCCGCGCTGTGGTCCGCAAGCGTTGGGACCGGCGCGACTTGGGCCGGCGCGACTTGGGCCGGCGTAACTCGGGCCGACGCGGCGGGCATGGCCGCGGCGGCCTGGGCTGCCGGGGCGGTTGGCGTATTGCGCTGATCCAGGCGCTCCTGCAAAGGGCTGAGCACCGGCTCGGGGGCCCGCACTGGTGGCGCCGGCCGCCCGACGACGCGCTCGGTGGCCTCGGTCGCTTCGGCGCGCATCGCTGCCTCGCGACGCTTGAGCATGCGCTCGCGTACGTAGCCCTGGAACGACAGCGTGCTCATGGCCATCTGCTCGACGTCTTCGGCCACGCCGGCCACGTGCAGGCTGGGTTCGATTCGAGCCGGCGGCGAGCTCGCCACAGGCTGGGTTCGCGCTGCCTTCTCTGCGGGAGCCATCAGCACGGATGCAGCCACGGCGGCGGCGGAGACCCGCTCGATCTGGGCCACGCTTTCCGGCGCCATCGCCATCACCTCGACGCCGTCGGCACACGGCTTGGTCGACAGCACCACCGCGTCTTCGCCGAACGCCTGGCGCACCAGGGTCAGGGCATCGCGCGCGGTGCGCCCGGTGAATCGTTTGACGTTCATGGATGTTCCCCGATGAGTGAGCCGATGCGGATGGAATGCGTCTCAGGTATTTCGCTGTGGCTCAGCACACGCAAGCGCGGCGCGGCGCGCTTGAGCAGGCGGGCCATCGGCACGCGGATCAGGTCGGGCACCAGCAGGCAGGCGGGGTGGCCCAGGTCTTCCTGGCGCTTGGCGGCATCGGTGGCGCTGCGCGACAGCGTGTCGGCCACACCCGGGTCGAGCGCCGCACCGTGCACCGAGGCCAGCGCCTGCGTGACCAGGCGCTCCAGGCCAGGCTCCAGCGCAATCACATCGAGCTCGCGCGTCGGGCCGTAGATTTGCTGCACGATGCTGGGCGCCAGATGGACCCGGATGCGCCGCGCCAGCTCGGCCGGGTCGGCAATCGCGCCGGCATGTTCGGCCAGGCTTTCGATGATGGAGCGCATGTCGCGGATGTGCACGCCTTCTTCGAGCAGCAGCTGGAGGATGCGTTGCAGGACAGGGATCGCGACCATCTTGGGCACCACGTCTTCGATCAGTTTCGGGGCCAGCTTCGTCACATGTTCGACGAGCTGCTGGGTCTCGACACGGCCGAGCAAACGGGCCGCGTGAAGTTGCATCAAGTGTGAAAGATGGGTCGCCACGACGGTCGAGCAATCAACCACCGTAAATCCAGCCATTTGGGCGCTTTCGCGCTGTTGCTCCTCGATCCACACGGCGGGCAATCCGAAGGCGGGATCGGTCGTCGGTGTGCCGATCAATCGTTGCGTCGCATGGCCGGGGTTGATGGCCAGCAGCATGCCGGGGAAGGCCTCGCCCTCGCCCACCAGCGCGCCGCGCAAGGTCAGCCGGTACATGCTGGGCTTGAGCTCCAGGTTGTCGCGGATGTGCACCGGCGGCGGCAGGAAGCCCACCTCCTGCGCGAACTTCTTGCGCACGCCCTTGATGCGCGCCAGCAGGTCGCCGTCGCGGGCTTTGTCGACCAGCGCGATCAAGCGGTAGCCGACCTCCAGGCCGAGCGTGTCGACCGGCACCAGGTCGTCCCAACTCGCCTCGGCGTTGGGTGCCGGCTCGGCCACAGCCGGCGGCGGTGCGGCGGCAATGCGCCGGTCGCGTTCGCGCATCCAGTACGCGGCGTAGCCCAGCCCGGCCGAGATGAGGATGAAGACCGCATGCGGCATGCCCGGGATCACGCCCAGCAAGCCGATCACACCGGCCGTGATCGCCAGCGAGCGCGGCGAGTTGAACACCTGCGCGGCGATCTGGGTGCCGACGTCTTTTTCCTTGCCGACGCGCGACACGACCATCGCCGCGGCCACAGAAATGAGCATCGCCGGGATCTGCGCCACCAGTGCATCGCCGACCGCCAGCAGGACGTAGCTGTTGGCGGCTTCGATGGCCGACAGGTCGTGCTGCGCCACCCCGATGATGAAGCCGCCGATGATGTTGATCACCAGGATCAACAGCCCGGCCATGGCGTCGCCGCGCACGAACTTTGAGGCACCGTCCATGGAGCCGAAGAACTCGGCCTCTTCGCCCACCTCCAGGCGCCGGCGGCGGGCTTCTTTTTCGTCGATCAGGCCGGCGTTCAGGTCGGCGTCGATCGCCATCTGTTTGCCCGGCATCGCATCCAGTGTGAAACGCGCGCCGACCTCGGCAATGCGTTCGGCGCCCTTTGTCACGACCATGAAGTTGATCACGACAAGAATGGCGAACACGATCAGGCCGACCGCGAAGTTGCCGCCGATCAGGAAGTGGCCGAACGACTCGATCACCGCACCCGCTGCACCCGGACCGCTGTGGCCTTCGAGCAGCACCACCCGCGTGGACGCCACGTTGAGCGACAGGCGCAGCAAGGTGGTCAGCAAGATGACGGTCGGAAACGCCGCGAAGTCCAGCGGCCGCAGCATGTAGGAGGCCACGATCATCACCATCAGCGCCATCGCGATGTTGAATGTGAACAGCAGGTCCAGCACGAACGGTGGCAACGGAAGCACCATCATGGACAACACCATGATGATGAACATCGGCGCCATCAGCGCCTTGATGGCCGTCGCGTTCGGGCCCAGCACCCTTTGCAGTTGCTGCAGCAAGGCGTTCATTCAGTGTCCTCGGGTTTGGGTGGTGCGGTGTGGTGCGGGTCCAGCTCGGCCGGCACGTTCAACTCGGGCAGATCACCGGGCATGGCCGAGCGGCCGGCCAGCGCGGCGCGCAACTGGTACACGTAAGCCAGCACCTGGGCCACGGCGGCAAACAATGCGGCCGGGATTTCGCGGTCGATCTCGGCATGCGCGTACAGCGCGCGCGCCAACACCGGGGCCTGCAGCACCGGCACCTTGGACTCCTTGGCGCTGTCGCGGATGGTCATGGCCAACAGGTCGGCCCCCTTGGCGACCACGCGTGGCGCGCCCATGCGGGTGTCGTCGTACTTCAGCGCCACGGCGTAGTGGGTCGGGTTCATCACCACCAGGTCGGCGCTGGGCACCGCGGCCAGCATGCGGCGATTCGCCATCTCGCGCATGCGCTGCTTGATCTTGGCCTTGATTTCGGCGTTGCCTTCGAGCTCCTTGTGCTCCTGCTTGGCTTCTTGTTTGCTCATCTTCAGCTTGTGGGCGTGAAGGTATTTTTGCAGCGGCGCGTCGATGCCGGCAAACACCGCCAGCGCCAGCAGCAGCAACAGCATGCCGCCCAGCACCGTCTGGCTCATCTGCGCAATCGCCGCGGGCAACGCCAGCCCCAGCGCACCGGCAAACTCGTTCAGGTGGCTCTTCAGGTACAGCGCGCCGATGGTTCCCAGAATCAACGCCAGCAGGCTGGCCTTGAGCGCATCGACCAGTTGCTGCTTTGCAAAAATGCGCGGCAGGCCGGTGATGGGGTTGAGCTTGCCGAAGTTGGGCGCGAGCGGTTGCCAGGTCCAGTTCCAGCCGCCGAGCGCCATGCCGGAGGCCAGCGCCACAACACTCATCAGCGCGCCCACCGGCAACACGATCCACAGCAGCGTCCGCGTGAGTTCGTGCAGGCGTTCGAGCATGAAGCCCGGATCGGTGACCGAACCACGCTGAAATTGCAGCGCCGCGGCCAGCATCTCTTTCAACAAGCCGGTGACCTGCGGCGCCAGCGCCACCAGCGCGGCGGCGCCCACCGCCAGCGCCGAAAAATGCCCCAGGTCGCGCGAGCGTGGCAGCTGGCCTTCTTCGCGCGCCTTGTCGAGCTTGCGTTGCGAGGCGGGTAAGTTGCGGTCTTGTGCGTTGGGGTCGGCCATGGCCAGGCGGCGTGAAATGCCTTGCCATTGTTCCGGGGCGAGCCCGGAACTTGAGCCGGATCAAAGGGGTGAAGCCCGGTCTGTTCAAGGCGCGGGCGGTTCGCCTTGCCGCACCGAATGCGCCTCAGTTTGCGATGAGCCCCATCCCGGGGCTGGCCATCAGCGCTTCGATGTCCATCAGGATCAGCTTGCGTTGCCGTTGGCCGCTTTTCACACTGCCGATGCCGGTGATGAAGCCAATGCCCTGCCCCGAGCCCGGCGCGGGTGCGGGCTTGATCGCCTCTTTTGACAGCGCCAGCACGTCGCAGACTGAATCAACCACGGCGCCGATCACCCGGCCCTTCAGGTTGAGCACGACCACCACCGTCAGCGCGCTGTACTCGGCGATATCGCACCTCAGCAAGAGTCGAAGGTCCACGATGGGCACGATCGCACCTCGCAAGTTCACCACGCCTTTGATGAACCCAGGCGCATTGGCAATGCGCGTGGGTTGCTCGTAGGAGCGAATCTCCTGCACCCTCAGGATGTCGATGCCGAATTCCTCGCCGCCCACGCGGAAGCTCAG
>JANNDW010000306.1:0-9085 GCA_031378125.1 Methylibium sp.
GAATTGGTGGAAATTGAAGACAGTCGATTCGATGATCGCGTCCTTTGACGCCTCATCCTGCAAGGTGTTCAGGATCACGCGCAAATCGGCCATGTGCTCGGCGTCCAGCGTGGCGTGCGAGCTGATGAACGAAATGCCGCGGTCGCCCTGCAACAGCAGCGAGTCGGAGATGGCAGCCGTCATCGGCCCGCCGTAAACCGAGGCGATCACCTCCAGCGCGTACATCATGCCCAGCACCGAGCATGGATGGCGGCGGTCCGCGGCCCAGTAGTTGTAGCCGTTCATGGCCAGCAGGAAGTCGGTGGGCTTGTACTCAAGAACCTGTTGGCCCTTCACGCCCATCGCCTCCAGGTCATTGACCACCCATGCCTCGTGCCCCTTTTCCTCGTTCATGTGGTCGTACAGAAAGTAGCGCACCTGCTTTTGTTCGTCGCTCACCCGGCTGGCCGCCGCGGCGCACACCGGGTTGAAGTGCCACACCACGTGGTAAAGCTCCAGCAGCAACTTGCGATAGCGCTCCAGCGGCAGGCCATTGGCAACGATGTCGAGAACCTTGCTGTTGGATTCAAAGGCGCGGCGCGCTTCGTCGGTGCGGGTCACGAGATCGGCAAAAAAAGGCAGCATTCAACACATCCAAAAAGTGAGCAGGGGCTGGGGACTCCGCGGTGCGCGGCTGCAATTCGCCAGGCTGCCGACGCAAACCGCGGCGGACGAACTGCGCGTTAAGTACAACCAGCAACATTCGAGCCGAATCGCGACACAGGAACCACGATCGATCAGAAATTGTGCGGTCGGCTCTTTGTCCCTTCATGGAATACGTCATGAACTAATTCACGAAAGCTCAGTATTTGGAGCCTTGACACCCTGAATGGGGGGTGGACAAACCCATTCGCAACATGTGTAACTGCGGTTTCTGCTCCTTGGCAACGCCACAGCGGCCAGCGGCCAGCCACCAGCCACAAGGCAGCGTTGGCGGCAAATCAGGGCTCCTACAATCTTTCGCCCTTTGCCCACTCCGAGGCTCACCGACATGCCTGTCAACCTGTCCGCCCCCCAGTCTGCCGATCTGTACCCCGTCCCGGGTGTCAAGCTCGGCATCGCGATGGCCGGCGTGCGCAAGGCCAATCGCCGCGACCTGACCGTCGTGACGCTCGTGGAAGCTGCGTCGGTGGCGGGGGTGTTCACCACCAATCGCTTCTGCGCCGCGCCGGTGCAGTTGTGCCGCAAGCACCTTGGGCTGGGGGCAAGCGCACGCGCGATTCTGATCAACACCGGCAATGCCAATGCGGGCACCGGAGAAGACGGGCTGAAGCGGGCGCTGTCCACGTGCGTGGCGCTCGCCGGCCACCTGAAGGTGTTGCCCGAGCAGGTGCTGCCGTTTTCCACCGGCGTCATCATGGAAAGCCTGCCGCATGAGCGCATCGAGGCCGGGTTGCCGGCGGCGCTGGCCGATCTGCGCGAGGACAACTGGGGCGCGGCTGCCGAGGCCATCATGACCACCGACACGCTGCCCAAAGCGGCCTCCAGGCGCGTGATGCTGGGGGGCAGATCAGTCACCGTCACCGGCATCGCCAAGGGCGCGGGCATGATCCGGCCGAACATGGCGACCATGCTGGGCTTCATTGGCACCGATGCGGTGATCGCGCCGCACCTGGTGCAAGAGCTGCTGCGCGAAGCGGCCGGCCGGTCCTTCAACCGGATCACCATCGACGGCGACACCTCGACCAACGATTCCTTCCTGCTGATGGCCACCCATCAGGCCGGCCATGCACCGATCACCCAGCTCGAATCCACCGACGGCGCCCTGCTGCGCAAGGCCGTGATCGAGGTGGCGCAGCAACTCGCGCAAGCCATCGTCCGTGACGGCGAGGGCGCAACGAAATTCATCACCGTTCGCGTCGACGGCGGCAAGAGCAAGGAAGAGTGCCGCCAGGTGGCCTACGCCATCGCCCATTCGCCGCTCGTGAAGACGGCTTTCTTCGCCAGCGATCCCAACCTTGGCCGCATTCTGGCGGCCGTCGGCTACGCCGGCAAATCCGACCTGGACCAGACCACCAACGACCTGTTTCTCGACGACGTGCACGTCGCCATGAACGGCGGCCGCAACCCCGCCTACCGCGAACAAGACGGCCAGCGCGTGATGAAACAAAGCGAGATCACCGTCCGCGTCGACTTGCATCGCGGCCCGGCCCACGCCACGGTGTGGACCTGCGACCTGAGCTACGACTACGTCAAGATCAACGCCGACTATCGGAGTTGATAGGCCCCCCAGTCGCTGCGCTCCTGCCCCCGAGGGGCGCTGCCTGGCTTGGGGCGGCCCGGCGCTCAGGCAGGCTGGGCCCCCCAGTCGCTGCGCTCCTGCCCCACGGGACCCGAAGGGGCCTCTACATGGCCCTGGGCGCTGCCCGGCTTGGGGCGGCCCGGCGCTCAGGGAGGTTGGGCCCCCCAGTCGCTGCGCTCCTGCCCCCGAGGGGCGCTGCCTGGCTTGGGGCGGCCCGGCGCTCGGGCTGGGCCGTGGGCCGCAAGGCGGCGCGCAACAGGACCAGCGCCGCCGCCGCTGCCAGCAAGTGCTTGAGCGTGTGGCCGCTTGTGAAGCCAAGTGCTTCGAAGACGGTCTGGTCGGCGAATTCCATCAGTTTGGCGCCGCCGTAAAGCGCGAGGCCGGCCCACCACGTGCCGTTGCGCAGTGCATGCGCGCCCAGGATCGGGAGCCTCAGCCAAATCGCGAACGGCACGATCAGCATCGGCAAGAATTGAACGTAGAGGTAGGGACGCAGATCGCCGCGCCCATGTTGCTCGCTGAACCACCACCAAGCCACGGCGGCGCTGGAGGCAGCGAAGGCGGCCGCGAGTGCGGGCACGCCGGCCCAGCGTTCATCGACACGCTCGCTCAGAAAAGCGCACAGCAGCGCCGCGCAGGCCCATGCGATCGGCAGCCGGTCGCCCACAAGCAAAGCGTTGCCTGGCGCCCAGTGGTAGAGCGCTGAGCCGAATGCCGTGCAGGTCAGCGCGGCGCTGAAGCACCACCACGCGTTGCGGTGGGTCTGCGCCGATGCCGTGCGCGGCGCACGCGCGTGAACCCACAGGCCCCACGCCCCGATCAGCGCGAAGGGCAGGTTGCTCAGCACGTTCAAGGCGTTCGGCAGCCCGAGCCAACTGCGCGCGTCGGCGAAAGCGTGGTAGCCGGCCCATTGCGCGATGGGGCCGTGCAGCGTCAGGCCGAGCGCAAGCAAGGCGGCGGCGAAGAACAGCCAGGCGGGGTGCGGACGACGTGTGGCGCGCAATGCGGCCGGGGCGGGGAAGCGCATGAGGACTCCATCGGTTGGATCAACGGTGTGGCGCCATCGTGCGGCCAATACCCCGGCGCCCGCAAGCGCCCGTGCCGGCAGCGCCGCCCGCTGCGTCCGCCGGTATCGTCAATTCACACTCCCGCGTTGGTCGGTGCGCTTTGCCCCGTGCAGTGGCCCTGCGAGCCGGGCTGCGGCCCCGTCGAGACGGCCGCCGACGGCCGCTGCGATGGCGCAACCCGCTGCCCGCGGCGAACTCATCAAGACAGTGGATGCGGTGCAACGAAACTGGGGCAACACAGCTTGCGCAGCGTGCGTCTCGGCTGCTACGATTCATTCCTGATTTCGCAAGACGGACCTGCCATGAACACCCTCCACACCAGCTTCAAACACGCCGCGGCCCGCGGTGCGCTGGTCGTTGGCGCGTCGTGGCTGGGCTCTGGCATCACGCCCGAGTTCAGGGTGGTGGATTCATCGCGACGGGGCTTCCGAGCCTTTGTTGATGCGATCAATCCGGCCGCCCTCGGTGGAGCGGCGAACACGCTGTTCGCCGCGGCCTTCACCGGTTTGTAGCCCTCTCGGCATTCACTTCCCCCGAAGTTCCGCTGAGAGATCAGCGGAAATGAATGCCTGTTTTCATTCCTCCGCGGTCCCGAGTCCGACGACTCATCCGGGTGCCCACAAGGCACTCGCAGAGAGAAGAAACATTTGAGGTGGGCCAGCATGGAAACGGTGCTTCTCGAACTCAAGAAAAAACTCCAGAACCGATGGCTGGCGCGCATGTCCTTGCCGCCGGGCGATCTGCTGCGTGACGCCACCTACCGGCGGCTGTGGACGTCGATCCTGATCAGCTCGTTCGGTGGCCAGGTCACGATGCTGGCGCTGCCGCTCACCGCCGCCGTGCTGCTGCACGCCACGCCCACGCAAATGGGCCTGCTGACGGCGATGGAGATCCTGCCTTTCGTGCTGTTCTCGCTGCCTTCCGGTGTGTGGCTGGACCGGGTGCGCAAGCTGCCGGTCTACATCGTCGGTGAATCGGCGCTGGCCGGAGTGGTTGCCAGCGTGCCGTTCGCTTGGTGGATGGACTGGCTGTCGATGCAGTGGCTTTACGTCGCCGGCTTCGTGATCGGCACGATCTACACCACGGCGGGCACCGCCGCGCAAATTGTGCTGACCCAGGTGGTGGCGCGCGACCGGCTCGTGGAGGCCCACGCCAAGAACGCGCTGGCCAGCTCGGGGGCGGAGGTCGCCGGCCCGGGCCTGGCGGGGGCGCTCATCAAGATGGTGGGCGCGCCGCTGGCGCTGCTGGTCGATGCGCTGTTGTTGCTCGCCTCGGCCGCCATCCTGCGCGGCATCGTCATCCACGAGGAGCGCAAGCCGCGGGCCGACGCCAGGTTCTGGCGCGACCTGCGCGTGGGCGTTCGCTTTGTGGCCGGCAACCGCTTGCTGGTGGCGTTGGCGATGGTCGTGGGCGGGTGGCAGATGTGCCACCACGCCGCGATCGTCGTGCAAATCCTGTTTGCCACGCGCACCCTGGGTTTGAGCGAGCAGGCGGTGGGCCTGAGCTACATGGGCGTGGGCGTGGGCACCATCATCGCCAGCGTGCTGGGCAACCACATCAGCCGGCGCATCGGTCCCGGGCCCTGCCTGGTATTGGGTTTTGCGGTCTGTGGCGTCGGGTGGATGCTGTTGTCCTTTGCGCCAGCAAACGCCTGGGGTGTGGCGGTGTTCGCGTTGACGCTGATGCTGTGGGCCGCGGGCGCGGTGCTGGTATTCATCAACTTCCTGGCGCTGCGCCAGGCCGTCACGCCCGAGCCGCTGCTGGGGCGCATGACCAGCACCATGCGCTGGCTGATCCTCATCCCCGCCGGGCCGGGTGCGCTGCTGGGTGGCTGGCTGGGTGAGCACGTGGGCTTGCGCTCTTCGCTGGCGTTTGCAGGGGGCAGCGCGCTGTTGCTGGCGCTGGTGGCCTGGCATGCACCGGTGATTCGAAGCGTGCGCGAGCTGCCCAAACCCGAAAGTGCCGACGACTGGGTCGGCGCCGAGGCGGCCGTGCGCAGCACGAGAGCGGCCGACCTCGCCTGACCACCGCTCGAAAGAAGGAGGATCGACACCATGGACCCATTGCTGATCGAGGTGCCCGAAACCTTGGCGACCGAGCGCTTCATGCTGCGCATTCCGCGACGCGGTGACGGCGCCGCGGTCAACGCGGCCGTCTGCGACACGCTGAACGAGCTGCGCCCGTGGATGCCTTGGGCGCAGGTGGCGCCAACCCTGGAGCAGTCCGAGACGCTCTGTTGCCGCGACCACGCGCGCTTTCACCTGCGGGAGGATCTGGTGTTTCTGATCTTCGAGCGCGAACCCGATGGCGGCGAAGGCGTGCTGGTCGGCTCCTCCGGCCTGCATCGCATCGACTGGGCGGTGCGCCGTTTCGAGATCGGCTATTGGCGCCGCGCGGGCCTGCAAGGCCACGGCATCGTGACCGAGGCGGTGCGCGCGCTCAACCGCCTGGCCTTCGATCGGCTCGAGGCACGGCGCGTCGAGGTGCGCATGGACAGCGACAACCTGCCCAGCAGGAAGGTGGCCGAGCGCGCCGGCTTCACGTTCGAAGGCTTGCTGCGGCGAGACACGCTGACCGTTGCCGGCGTGCCGCGCGACACCCGCGTGTACTCGCGCGTGCGCGGTGTGGAGGAGCCGGTGATGGCGAAAGGACCCTCAGTCCAACACGCAGAGGCCGGGTGAAAACCGATCCACCGCGTCGGTGATCATCCCGTCGATTCCCAGCGCCAAAAGCCGGCGTGCATCGGCCGGTTCGTTGACGGTGTAGACCAGCGCGCGCAGGCCGGCGCCATGCAGGTGTTCGATCAGCCCCGCGTCCATCAGCGCATGGTTTGTCACCACGGCCACGCAGCCCAGGCTTTGCGCCATCTCGAACCAGCCGGTCCACAGGCTGTCCAGCAACAGCGCGCGCGGCAAGTTCGGTGCGCTGGCGCGCGCACCCTGCAACGCGTCGGGGCGGAACGAGCTGAGCAGGGGCGGCACGGCCTGCCCCGCCCAGAGCCGCTCGGCCTCGCGGGCCACCACCTGCCCGGTCTCGGCCTCCAGCCCCGGTGTGGGCTTGATCTCGATGTTCAGCGCAAAGCCGTTGCGCAGGCAATAGCGGGCGATGGCGTCCAGGCTGGGCAGCGGCTCGCCGGCAAAGGCGCAGCTGTGCCAACCGCCGGCGTCCAGGCGCGACAGCTCGGCCCAGGTGAGCTCACCCGCAGCTCCCTGCGCCGGTGTGGTGCGCTGCAACGTGTCGTCGTGCAGCAGAAAGGGCACGCCGTCGGCGCTGAGCTTCACGTCGCATTCGAAGGCGCGGTAGCCATGGCCGGCGCCGACTCGGAAAGCGGCCAGCGTGTTCTCCGGCGCCAGCTTGCCCGCACCGCGGTGCGCCACCCACAGCGGATAAGGCCACTGCGTCATTTCACGCGCTCACCCACTCACCCGTTGCAGCGTCTTCGCATCGAACCAGTGCAACTGCTCGGCCGGTGCGCGCACCGACACCACGTCGCCGGGTTTAGGCGGCACCAAGGTGGCGTCCATGCGAACCGTGAACAGCGTTTCGCCGAGCCGCGTGTAGACCAGCCGTTCGGCACCGAGCATCTCCACCACCTCCACCGTCAGAGGCCAGCCGGGCTCGCCCTGCGGCCCTAGGTCGGCATGTTCGGGGCGCAGCCCCAGAATCAACTCTCCCGAGCGCGGTGCCGCGGCCGGCAAGGCCAGCGTCTGGCCACCGCAACTGAACGACGAACCTTGCGCGCTGCCCTGGATCAGGTTCATCGGCGGCGAGCCGATGAAGCCGGCCACAAAGGTGGTGGCCGGCCGTTGGTACACCTCTTCGGGCGTGCCGATCTGCTCCATGCGGCCGGCGTTCATCACGATCATGCGTTGCGCCAGCGTCATCGCCTCCACCTGGTCGTGCGTGACGAATAGCGAGGTGATGCCCAGTTCGGCATGCAACTTCTGGATTTCCAGCCGCGTCTGCGCGCGCAGCTTGGCGTCCAGGTTGGACAGCGGTTCGTCGAACAAAAACACCTGGGGCTGGCGCACGATGGCGCGCCCCATCGCCACGCGCTGGCGCTGGCCACCCGAGAGCTCGCGCGGCTTGCGCTGCAGGAACGGGCCGATCTCCAGGATCTTGGCCGCCTTGTCGACCCGGGTCTTGATCTCGTCCAGCGGCACCTTGGCGATCTTCAGGCCATAGGCCATGTTCTCGAACACGCTCATGTGCGGGTACAGCGCGTAGTTCTGGAACACCATCGCGATGTCGCGTTCGGACGGCTCCACGTCGTTCACCACACGCTCGCCGATGGAGATTTCGCCTTCGGAGATTTCCTCCAGCCCCGCCACCATGCGCAGCAAGGTGCTCTTGCCGCAGCCCGACGGGCCGACGATGACGATGAATTCGCGGTCGGCGATTTCGGCGCTCACACCGTGGATCACCTGGTTGGCTTTCGGGCCCGCGCCGTAGCGCTTGATCACGTTTCGAATCGAGATGGAAGCCATAAGGGATGCGCGAAGAAGAAGGTCGATCGAATGGAATCAAGCGGGCAAAGCCCCGCGCTCATCGAGCAGACGCCGCGGATCCGGCTCTGCCGGTCCGCCAGCGGCGCCCCCTCGGGGGGAGCGCCGAAGGCGCTTCGAGGGGGTCGTCATTTCTCGGTGTCCACCAGGCCCTTGACGAACCAGCGCTGCATCAGCAGCACCACCAGCGCGGGCGGGATCATCGCCAGGATGGCGGTGGCCATGATCACGTTCCATTCGTTCGCCGCATCACCACCGGCGAACATGCGCTTGATGCCCATCACGATGGGGTACATGCTCTCGTCGGTGGTCACCAGCAGCGGCCACAGGTACTGGTTCCAGCCGTAGATGAACTGGATGACGAAGAGCGCCGCCACACTGGTCATCGACAGCGGCACCAGCACGTCCTTGAAGAAGCGAATCGGCCCGGCGCCGTCGATGCGGGCCGCCTCTACCAACTCATCGGGAATGGTCAGGAAGAATTGGCGGAACAGAAATGTGGCGGTGGCCGATGCGATCAGCGGCACCGTCAGCCCGGCGTAGCTGTTGAGCATGGCCAGGTTGGAGATCACCTGGTAGGTGGGCAGGATGCGCACCTCCACCGGCAACATGAGCGTGATGAACACCATCCAGAAGCACAGCCCGCGGCCGGGGAAGCGGAAGTACACAAACGCAAACGCCGACAGCAGCGAGATCGCGATCTTGCCGATGGCGATGACCATCGCGCTGACAAAGCTGACCCACAACATCGGCGCCACCGGCGCCACCTTCGCCCCGTAACTCGTTTCGCCGCCGAACAGCGCGACGCGGTAGGTTTCCAGCATGTGCCCGCCGGGCGCCATCGACATCGGCACGGTCTGCACGATCTGCTGCGAGGTCTGGGTCGACGCGATCAAGGTCACGTAGACCGGGAAGGCCACGATCAACACGCCCAGCAGCAGCACCACATGCGCCAGGGCCCGGCCGACTTTGTCGCGCTCGACCATGTCAGTTGCTCCACTGCGCTTCGCGCGACCCGCGATGCACTGGCCGGCCAGCCGGAGTCAATGCGTGCTTTCGGCCCGCTGCTGCCGTTGAGCGGCCGCTCTGCGAATGGCATTGGCGCGAGATCGTGCCACTGGGGCATGCCGCTGCGCGAGTGTCCTCCGGGCCGGTAGAGACACGGCCCACCCCCATTAACACGCTCCCCAGCACCCCCCAGCACCACGATACACGGAGCGGTGGTGGGTGGT
>JANNDW010000362.1:0-2868 GCA_031378125.1 Methylibium sp.
CACCGACGCCGTGATCATGATCGGCGAGATCGGCGGCCCCGACGAGGCCGAGGCGGCGGTGTGGTGCAAGGCGAACATGAAGAAGCCCATCGTCGGCTTCATCGCCGGCGTGACCGCGCCTGCGGGCAAACGCATGGGCCACGCCGGCGCGTTGATCTCGGGTGGCGCCGACACGGCCGACGCCAAGCTCGCGGTGATGGAAGCGTGCGGCTTCACCGTCACGCGCAACCCGTCGGAGATGGGCAAGCTGCTCAAAGCCCTGCTCTGATCCCGGGGCAGCTATTCCCTTGCGGCGGCGCGGCGCGACTGATTCGTGTTTCTACGAACGACCGCGCGCCGACACCTGACTACACTTTCTTGCCGCCCCGATGGAGCGTTCTTCCGCGGTGCGCACCGTCACGGCATTCATCGGGCGCCCGCGGCCGATGGGCCCGCCGCCAGGGTAGAAACCCAAGGAGAACAAGATTGAGTTTTACCAGCCCTGAGTTCTGGATCGCGCTGCTGCAGATCATCGGCGTGAACATCGTGTTGTCAGGCGACAACGCAGTCGTGATCGCCTTGGCCGCGCGCGGGTTGCCGGCCGACCAACAAAAGCGCGCCGTCGCCTGGGGCAGCGGCGCCGCGGTGGTGATGCGGATCGGGCTGACCATCGTCGCGGTTGAGCTGCTGCGGCTGCCGTATCTCAAGCTCGTCGGTGCGGTGCTGCTGCTGTGGATCGCGGTTCAACTGCTAGTTCCCGAACACGAGTCCGGAGGTCATGGCAGTGGCGGCGGCAGCATGGCGGCTGCGATCAAGACCATCCTGCTCGCCGACCTGGTGATGAGCCTGGACAACGTCATCGCCGTTGCCGCCGCCGCCAAGGGCAATACGCTGCTGCTGGTCATCGGCCTGGCGATCTCGATTCCGATGGTGGTGTTTGCCAGCCGGCTGCTGCTGACGCTGATGGATCGCTTCCCGGTCATCATCACCTTGGGCGCCGCACTGCTCGGGTGGGTCGCCGGCGACATGGCGATCACCGACCCGATCGACAAGCCCTGGGTGGACGCCCAGGCGGCATTCCTGCACTGGGGTGCGCCGCTGGCAGGCGCCGTCGGCGTGGTGCTGGTGGGCAAGTGGCTGGCAGCCCGTGCGGTCGCTGCCCGCGAGGCGGCGGTGCCTGCGGTGGTTCCCGCCGCGCGTGTGCCGGGGCACCTGCAGCGTGTGCTGCTGGCGGTGGATGGCTCCGAGGGCGCGGCCCAAGCAGCCCGCCACCTGATTGCGCTGCGCCAGGATCTGCGTGAGCCCGCCCTCGACGTGCACTTGATCAATGTGCAGCGCCCGGTCTCGGGCGATGTCGCGCGCTTCGTGCCCGGCCAGACGCTGGAGGACTACCACAAAGAGCGCAGCGAAAAGGCGCTGGCGCCAATGCGCATCCTGCTCGATGCGGCGGGACTTGCGCGCACCGAGCACCGTCAGGTCGGCGCTCCCGGGCCCACGATCGCCAGGATGGCGAAGGAATTGGGTTGCGACCTGATCGTGATGGGCACGCGCGGACTGGGCGGCCACACCGGCGCGTTGCTCGGCTCGGTGGCCCAGGCCACGCTCGAACATGCTGGCGTTCCGGTGCTGGTGGTCCGGTGACGCGGTCAGTATTGACGTGCCTGAAACGGTCGTGATACAAGCGACCCGATTCGTTCCGGTACTGCCGGAACGTCCTTCCAAAGGGGAGTAGCTAAGGCGGCGCGCCCGTGGCGCCGCTTCGGTCGGCCGTCAACACGGGACCCGGAACCGATCCGGCTCCCCGGCCCTCCGGCAAGCCCAGCTTTGCAAGCGAGACCTTTGTCCTTGTGGGCAAATGCTTTTCGACAGCGAAGGGGCGTGGAATGCAAGCTGCTGCGGCACACGCCAAGCCGATCGGCGCTGCGCTTCCGGGGGTGCGCGCATTCGTCTCTGCTGCGGCGTGGCTGGCCGCCACTCCCGCGCTCGCCGCGGTCGCCGGAGATGCGCCCGCCGTGTTCGGGATCCCGGTCGAATTCATCCTGCTTGCGCTGACGCTGCTCGGCGTGGCGCTGTTCCATCGCCACACGCTGCGGGTGGCGCTCATCTGAGTCGACGCCGATTCATCACCACAAAAGGGAAACCCCATGGAACCGATGCAATGGCTGACGCTGGTCGTGTTCGCACTGACGATCCTGGTCGTCATCACGAATGTCATCGACAGCACGCTCGCAGCCCTGCTCGGCGTCGCGGCCATGTGCTGGATCGGCATCATGACCGAGGCCGAGGCGTTCAAGTACGTCGACTGGAACGTCATGGCGATCCTGGTCGGCATCTGGATCATCGCCAGCTACTTCGGCAAGACCGGCGTGCCGAGCTGGCTCTCGATCCAGGCGTTGAAGCTGTCCGGCGGCCGGCCGGGCCTGCTGGTCGTGATCCTGACGTTCCTGGCAGGCTTCATCTCGATGTTCGTGGACAACGTCGTGACCATCCTGATGATGGCACCGGTGGCGCTGCCGCTCGCCCGCGCGCTCAAGCTCCCGGTCGTGCCGGTGATCCTGATGATCGGCTTCGGCGCGATTTTCATGGGCACTCTCGTATTGCGAGATTCCGGTGCTGGTCTATCGCGTACCAACCTTGAACGGTGAGCACCGGCGTCGCGCTGGGCATCACGTGCACCGATGTGACCAAGCAAACTGCCGACATGGCGCTGGGCATCGGCGTCACCCCTGCAGCCGTTCTTCGACACCGCGCCGCCAAGCCTCGACGACTGGCTCTTGATGCTGCCCTTCTACTTCGCGTCACCGATCGCTATGGAACTCGTGAAGCTGTTCCTGCGCCGAAAGCCCGCGCTGCTGCCTGCCGCAGCCTGATGCGCCCCAGCATCGGTGC
>JANNDW010000368.1:0-17387 GCA_031378125.1 Methylibium sp.
GCGGGCAAGGGTGCGTTCCTGATCTACCAGGAAAGCTCGCTGGTGATCCGCGCGATCCGCGACTACTTCACCGCCGACGTGGGCGAGATCCTGATCGACACCGACGACATCTTCGACCAGGCCCAGCAGTTCATGGCGCACGTGATGCCGGAGACGGCGCACAAGGTCAAGCGCTACCGCGACGACGCGCCGCTGTTCAGCCGCTTCCAGATCGAGCACCAGATCGAGACCGCGTTTTCGCGCACGGTCAACCTGCCATCGGGTGGTGCCATCGTGATCGACCACACCGAGGCGCTGGTCTCGGTGGACGTGAACAGCGCCCGCTCGACGCGCGGCAGCGACATCGAAGAAACCGCCACTCGCACCAACCTGGAGGCCGCTGACGAGATCGCGCGCCAGATGCGGCTGCGCGACCTGGGCGGGCTGATCGTGGTCGACTTCATCGACATGGACGAGTCGAAGAACCGGCGCGACGTGGAAACCCGGCTGCGCGACGCGCTGCGCCAGGATCGCGCCCGCGTGCAGTTCAGCTCGATCAGCAAGTTCGGCCTGCTGGAGTTGAGCCGCCAACGGCTGCGCCCGGCACTCAGCGAAGGCAGCCACATCACCTGCCCGCGCTGCAACGGCACCGGCCACATTCGCGACACCGAATCGAGCGCGCTGCAGATCCTGCGCATGGTTCAGGAAGAGTCGATGAAGGAGAACACCGCCGCGGTGCACGTGCAGGTGCCGGTCGAGGTGACCAGCTTCCTGCTCAACGAGAAGCGCACCGAGATCACCAAGATCGAACTCAAGCAACGCGTCACCGTGCTGCTGGTGCCGAACAAGAACCTGGACACGCCGAACTACCGGCTCGAGCGGCTGCGCCACGACGACCCGCGGCTGGAGAACCTGCAAGCCAGCTACACGATGATCGACGAAGTAGAAGAAGAAGTCGGCATCACCCGGCGCGAGAAGGCCAAGGCCAAGCAGGAGCCGGTGATCAAGGGCATCTTGCCCGAGACGCCCGCGCCCCAGGCTCCGGTCAAGGCGGAGCTTCGTGACCCTTCGCCGCCCAAGCCCACAACTGTGCCTGCGCCCGTGGTGGCGGCCCCGGTTGCCGCTGAAGCGGGCGGCGGCTTCTTCGCGTGGGTGAAGCGCCTGTTTGGCGGAGAAGCGCCATCGCCTTCGGTCACCCGGACCAAGGTGGCGGCGCCTGCGGTGGCTGCGGCGGCAAGCGCGGACAAACCGGACAGTCGTGGCGACCGCGGTGGCCGCGGCGGCCGCGGCGGTCGCGATGGCAAACGGGGTGGCCGTGACGAACCAGGCGAAGGCCGAGGCCGCCGCAACGAACGCGGCGATCGTACCGACCGCCCGAAGGCCGAGGACGGTGCGAGACCCGAGACCGCTGAAACCACGCGCCCTGAAGAGCGCAAGCGCCCTGAGGGTCGTGGAGAAAGTCGTGGTGAAGGTCGTGGTGAAGGTCGTGGTGAAGGTCGCGGTGAAGGTCGCGGTGACAACCGAGGCCGTGGCCCGCGCACCGAGCGCGAGCCCCGCCGCGCCAATCCCTTGCCAGAAGCCGGCGGCGAAGAGAACACATCCGCGCAGGCCTTCGTCGACACCGTGCCGGGCGCCACGTCGCCGGAGTCCGGCGACACGCAAGGGGAGCAAGGCGCGGGCCGCAGGCGCCGCCGCGGTGGCCGAGGCGGACGCGATCGTGACGAGGCGCGTGATGGCGGCCAGGCAGGTCAAGCAAGTGCGCAAGCCGATCCGGCCGCGCCGGCTGTCGTGGCCGGGCGGGACGTGGATGCTGACAGCCCGTCGGCAACGCAAACCCATGCCCCCGAGTCCGATGCGCCGCCGCCCGATGGCAGCGAACGCAGCGAGGGCCGCCGCCGCGGCCGCGGCCGAGACCGCAACCGGCGTGAGCGGACCGACGAGGCCAGCCCGCAAATGGCGGCAGGTCCGAACGGCTTTGGCGATACGGTTCCTGTGGCAGCCGCTGATGTTGCGCCTGCCATTGCCCCGATCGCCTTCGCCGCTGCAACCACGGCCGCTTTCGCAGCCGAACCCGCGGTGGCGGTTGCCCCGCCCGTGGAGTCGCCATGGCGCCCGGCCCCGGTCGAAACCGTCGTGCCCGCCGTGGCGCCGGTCTTCATGGCCGCGCCGGCTGTGGCACCGCCGGTGGCGGCCGTCGAACCGGCTCCCGTGCCCGCACCCGCGCCCGTGCCCGTGCCGGCCACGGTCGAGCCCTTCGTGCTGCCCGTCAACGCACTGCAGTCGGTCGTGGCATCGAGTGGCTTGCAATGGGTCGGCTCAGACGCCGACAAGATGCGCGCCGCTCAGGACGCCATGGCCCACGAACCCAAACCGGCTCATGTGCCTCGCGAACGCAAGCCGGTCTCGCGGCCCGATGATGGCCCGTTGGTGCTGGTGGAAACGCGCAAGGACCTGAGCCAGGTCAAGCTGCCATTCGAAACGGCCGCTCAGGAAACTCAAGCGCCCAAGTAGGCGGTCACGGCAAGCGCTCCAGCGAATGCTGGTAGGCGGGCTGGTGCATCAGATCGTCCCAGCTGAACGGTGCGGTCTGTGGCAGCAGCTCCAGCCGGCGCGCGTCGCAGTCGGGGTCGCTTTGCCAGTGGCCTTGCGCCTGTGCGTCCAGCAGGCCATCGAGCAAGGTGTCCAGTGCGGCGCCGCCGTCCATGGCCTGATTGCACAGCAGGACCATGTCGCAGCCGGCGTTGAGCGCCACGGCCGCGGCCTCGGCATAGGTGACCTCGACACCATTGACAGTGCGCGCGCCGGCCATGCTGAGGTCGTCGCTGAAAACGGCACCGGTGAACGCCAGTTGCTGGCGCAGAATATCCTTCAGCCAGCGGGGTGAAAACCCGGCCGGATGCGCGTCGATCCTGGGGTAGATCACATGCGCCGGCATCACGCTGGACAGGCTGGTGCTGAGCCATTCGTAGGGCTTGGCGTCGTCGGCGAGGATCGCTTTCAGCGAGCGTTTGTCGATCGGCACATCCACATGGCTGTCGGCCTTGACGAAACCGTGACCGGGAAAGTGTTTGCCGCAGTTGTGCATGCCCGCGCGCAGCAGCCCATGCATCAGGCTTTTGGCGAGCAGCGTGACCACCCGCGGGTCGCGGTGGAATGCCCGGTCTCCAATGACACCGGAGTCGCCGTGGTCCAGGTCCAGCACCGGCGTGAAACTCAGGTCGACACCGCAGGCACGCAACTCAGCCCCCAGCACATGGCCGGCGGCGGTGGCGGCATCGGTGGCGGTCAGCGCGCCGTCGCCCTGGGGGCGCTTGCCGTCTTGCATCCACATGTCGCCCAGCACGCGCATCGGCGGCAGGTGCGTGAAGCCATCGGTTCGGAACCGCTGCACCCGGCCACCTTCATGGTCGACGCAGATCAGCAGATCGGGGCGGATCGACTTGATCTCGCTGGTGAGTTCGGTCAACTGCAAACGGCTCTGCCAGTTGCGCGCGAACAGGATCAACCCGCCGGTGAGCGGGTGCTTGAGGCGGCGGCGATCGTCGGGGTTCAGCGTCAGGCCAGAGATGTCGAGCACGACGGGGGACTGGGTGTTCATGTTTTCTCGATGACGACGAAGCTCGCCGCATAGTCTGTTTCGTCGGTGATGCTGACATGCGCAGACAGGCCGCGCGCGTCGAACCATGCTGCCAGTTCGCCGTGCAATCGGATATGGGGTTTGCCACTGGCAGCCTTGACCACTTCGCAATCGCGCCACGCCATGGGCGTGCGCATACCCAGCCCGATGGCCTTGGAGAAGGCTTCCTTGGCGGAGAAGCGCGTCGCCAGGTAGCCGATGCCGCGCGATTGCACCTTGGCAAGCCTGGCATGAAACACCTCGATCTCGTGCGGGCCCAGCACTTTGGCGGCAAAGCGATCGCCACGGCGCGAGTAGGTGGCGGCGATGCGGCGCACATCGCAGATGTCGGTGCCGATGCCGAAAATCATCTGGCAAATGCGGCCTGGATGCAGCGCAGGTAGCCGCGCACCGTTTCGCCCAGGCCCAGCTCGACCGCATCGGCAATCAGCGCATGGCCGATGGACACCTCTTGCACACCGGGCACGGCGCGCAGGAAGTCCGTCAGATTGGCACGGTTCAGGTCGTGGCCGGCATTGACTTCCAGACCTTCGCGCAGGGCCGCCTGCGCGGTCGCCGCGAAGCCGGCGAGTACCTCCGCCTGCCGCGGCGTGCCGTGCGCGCGGGCATAACTTTCGGTGTAAAGCTCGACACGATCCGCGCCCAGCTCGCGGGCTGCGCGCATCAACTGCGGTTGGGGGTCCATGAACAGGCTGACGCGCACGCCCAAGCGCTTGGCTTCGGCAATCAGCGGGGCCAGGTTTTCAGCGTCGTGCGGGAACCGCCAGCCATGATCGGAGGTGGCCTGCTCGGCGCTGTCGGGCACGAAGGTGCATTGCCGTGGCCGCAGCTCGCGCACGAAAGGCATCAGGTTGTGGAACGGGTTGCCCTCGATGTTGAACTCGGCCTGCGGCCAAGCCTTCAGCAGCGCGGCCAGCTCGTGCACGTCGTTCGCGCGGATGTGGCGCTCGTCCGGTCGCGGATGCACGGTGATGCCCTGAGCGCCGGCTTCAAGCGCCAGCGTGGCCGCGCGGGTGATGCTGGGAATGCCCAGCGGCCGCGAGTTGCGCAGCAGGGCCACCCGGTTGAGGTTGACCGACAGGGCCGTGATGCCATGGCGCGAATCGGTGCCGGTGCTAACGAGGGGATTCATGGCCGATCCTTGAGGGTGATGACGACGGTCGTTCCAGGCTCTGCAGGTCCATCATCACCTGCCGCGTGCGCAACGGCGCGCTGCCCAGATGATAGTGAAGCAGGCCGCGCAGCTGCGCCTTCAGCGCCGGCAGCACCGGCGCGCAGGCCTGCTGCAACGCGGCCAGGCTGCCATGTTCCAAGGCCGCTTGCAGGCCGATGAGCGTGTCTGCGCTCACGTCCATCTCACCGGCCCTTGGCGCACCGACACCCGCTTCGGGCAGCAGCGTGTAGCGATGCCACTGCTGCACCGGCTGCTGCGTCAAGGTGACCAGGCTCAGGTCGGGCAACACGCCGATTTCCTTCAGCAACCGGAGTTCGAAAGCGCGCAGGGCTGCCTCGATCGCGGAGTCGTCCGCGCAGGACAGTGACGGCAGTGTCTGCGCATAGGCGTCGAACAGCGCTGCATGCGGGTCGTGCCGCGCCAGCAGCTTCATCAGCAGTTCATTCAGGTAGAAGCCGCTGAACAAGGCCGCGCCGGTCAGCATCGCCACGCCGCCCGCCCACTCGGCGCTGCGCAGCGTTTGCACCTCGCTGGCGCCGTCACCGACAGGCGCACGCCCCAGCATCAGGTGAATGCGCTGAAACGGCAGCAGCACCGAGCGCAGCTGCGAATAGGGGCGCTTGGCGCCCTTCGCCGCAACCGCCAGTCGGCCTTGCTCGCGGGTGAACACATCGAGGATCACGCTCGACTCGCTCCAGTCGTAGCGGTGCAGCACGTAGGCGCTGAGCGGGGCCGCACGCGACGGGCGAACAACCACTTCAGTGCCCCCACCGCGGACCGCGACACATCAAAGGTGGGCCTTTCCAAGCGAACACCGCGGAACCGGCTCTGCCGGGCCGCTGGTGTTGCCCCAAGGGCCACGAAGGGGCCCCTCGTGGCCCCTGGGGGAGCGGCGCAGCCGCTTCGGGGGTAGGCTCATTCGTAGCCGTAGCTGCGCAAATGCTCTTCGTCCGCGGCCCAGCCCGAGCGAACCTTGACCCACAATTCGAGAAACACCTTGGCGCCCAACAAGCTCTCCAGGTCCTGGCGCGCCTCGGAGCCGATGCGCTTGAGGCGCTCGCCGCCGCCGCCGATGATCATGCCTTTGTGGGCGTCGCGCTCGACCACGATGCTGGCCGCGATGCGGCGCAGATTGCCCTCTTCTTCGTACTTGTCGATCACCACGGTGGAGGTGTAGGGGAGCTCGTCGCCGGTCAGGCGAAACAGCTTTTCGCGGATGATTTCGCTGGCAAGGAACCGGTCGCTGCGGTCGGTCAACGCGTCTTCTTCGTAGAACCAGAGCTGCTCGGGCAGGTAGGGCTTGACGATGCCCAACAGGCGCTGCACATCCCTGTCCTTCTTGGCCGACAAGGGCACGAACTGCGCGAACGCATGGCGCTCCTGCATCCCCTTGAGCCAGGGCGCCAGGTCGGCGCGGCGGACCACGGCATCGAGCTTGTTGGCGATCAACAGCACGGGCTTGTGGGCTGGCATCAAGGCCAGCACCTTGGCGTCATCCAGCCCAAAGCGGCCGGCCTCCACCACGAACAGCACCACGTCCACATCAGCCAGCACGCTGTGCACCGTGCGGTTCAGCGTGCGGTTCAACGCGGCGGCGTAATGGGTCTGAAAACCCGGTGTGTCGACGAACACGAACTGGGCCTCGTCCACCGAGCGGATACCGGTGATGCGGTGCCGCGTGGTTTGCGCCTTGCTGGACGTGATGCTCACCTTCTGGCCCACCAACGCGTTGAGCAGCGTCGACTTGCCGACGTTGGGCCGGCCGACGATGGCCACCAGCCCACAACGCTTCACGGCTTTCTCCGCCTCGGGCGGTTGAGCTTGCGCGTCGTCTCGCGCGGCTTCAGGAACGTTCATGAGCGCAGCGGGCTGCCGGGTTTGTCGCTGGCATTCAACGCGTCGAGCATGCGGCGCGCGGCTTCCTGCTCGGCCACGCGGCGCGAGCGCCCTTCACCGGATTCGACAAGCCCCAGCGCAGGCACGGAACAATCCACCTCGAAGGTCTGCGCATGGGCCTGGCCGCGTGTGGCGCGGATGCTGTACACCGGCACGGCGAGGCGGCGCGCCTGCAGCCATTCCTGCAGTTCAGTTTTTGCGTCCTTGCTCCAGTTGCCCATGTCGGTGGTGGCGATGACCTCGCCGAACAAACGCTGCACCAAGCTGCGGGCGGCATCGAAGCCGCCATCCACAAACGTCGCGCCAATCAGGGCTTCGAGCGCGTCGGCCAGGATGGACGGACGCTGGGCGCCGCCGCCACGCGCCTCGCCCTCGCTCAGCCGCAACACCTCGGGAAGACCGAGTTGAACAGCCATGCGGTGCAGGGTGTCTTCGCGCACGAGATGGGCCCGCACACGCGTGAGGTCGCCTTCATCGGAACCGGCGAAATGCTCGAACAGCAGGCTGGAGACAGCGACGCTGAGCACCGCATCACCGAGGAACTCGAGCCGCTCGTTGTGGTCAGCGCCGAAGCTGCGGTGGGTCAGCGCCTGCGTCAGCAATGCCGCGTCGGCAAAGCGGTGCCCGGTGCGCAGCTGCAGGGCTTCAACTCGGCTGTCCATGGGCTCGGGAGACCGGCGCACTGGCGCGCTCAGTTCGAACGGCCGCCCTTGGAGCGGCCTTCGTACTTGATCAGCAGGTAGACCGGTTTGATCAGCTCGATTTCGCTGTCGTAGGCAAAACTGATGACCACCTTCTCGTTTTCCTTCGTGATGTCAAGGTCCTTGCCCGAGATCGAGGTGATGAGATCGATCGACTTCTGCTTCTCAAACGCGGAGCGGATCTGCGGCACGGTAGCGGCTTCTTCGGCCGAAATGCGGTTCACGGCCTTCACGATCGTGTAGTACTCCATCGTGGTGGGCACCACGCGCATGCCCACGAGGGCCGACAGGCCGATGACGATGGCCCAGAACAACAGGCCGAACATGGTGATGCCGCGTTGGCGGCTTGCGGCGTGAAGCTGGGCGGTCATGCTGCAAGCTCCTGTGATTTCAGATGGGTACTGGGCATGCGACTCTCAATGGAATGCGCCGATGCGCTTGAAGTTGCCGAAGTTCATCCACACAAAGAACGCCTTGCCGACGATGTTCTCATCCGGCACGAAGCCCCAGAAACGCGAATCCTGCGAGTTGTCACGGTTGTCACCCATCATGAAATAGTGGCCCGCGGGCACTTTGCAGGTAACGCCTTCCGCACTGTATCGGCAGTTCTCGCGGAAGGGAAACGCAATTCTGTCGTCGGGACCGTAGTACGGCTGGCTTTGCGGATTGACCAGTATGGAATGCTCCACACCATTGAGCTTTTCCTTGAACTCGGCGAAGTAGCGCCGCGACTCCTCGTCGTAAAAGCCGGGCGGTGGCTTCTGCTCCATCGGCGCGGCCGTCCCGTTGATGTAGAGCTGCTGGGCGCGAAACGAGACTTCATCCCCGGGCACGCCGACCACCCGCTTGATGTAGTCGATGCTGGTGTCCTTGGGAAACCGGAACACCATCACGTCGCCACGTTGGGGGTCGTTGTTGGCGATGATCTTCTTGTTGATGACCGGCAGGCGAACGCCGTAATGAAACTTGTTGACGAGAATGAGGTCGCCCACAGCCAAGGTCGGGATCATCGATCCGCTCGGGATCTTGAAGGGCTCGAACAAAAACGAGCGCAGCAGGAACACCGCCAGGATTACCGGGAACAGGCCCGCCGTCCAGTCCAGCCACCACGGCTGCAGCAGCAACTGTTCCCTGGCTTGCGCAATATTGCCGTCGACCTTGGCAATGCCTTGGCCGGCCAGTTGCCGCCGGCGCGCGGTGTCTTGCTGCTCCAGCGTGCCGGCAGCCAATGCGCGGCGCGGCGCGAAATGGAAACGCTCGGCCAACCAATAGGCCAGCGTGACAAGCGTCAGAACGAACAGCAGCAAAGAGAAGTTGCCTGTCCAGTTCCCCAGATACCAACCCCCCAGAAATACCAGGAGGCAACCATAGAGCAACGCGGTCAGAGAACCCATCAATCGTCCACTTGAAGGATGGCCAGAAACGCTTCTTGCGGCACCTCCACGGAACCGATCTGCTTCATGCGTTTCTTGCCGGCCTTTTGTTTGTCGAGAAGCTTGCGCTTGCGCGAAATATCGCCCCCATAACACTTGGCGATCACGTTCTTGCGCAAGGCTTTGATTGTCTCACGCGCAATGATGTTGGCGCCGATCGCGGCCTGGATCGCCACGTCGTATTGCTGGCGCGAAATGATCTCACGCATCTTGGCCACCACCGCCCGGCCCCGGTATTGGCTCTGGACGCGGTGCACGATGATGGACAGCGCATCGACCCGGTCACCGTTGAGCAGGATGTCGACCTTGACCACATCGGCGGCCCGGTACTCCTTGAACTCGTAGTCCATCGACGCGTAGCCGCGCGACACGCTCTTCAGCTTGTCGAAGAAGTCCAGCACAATCTCGGCCAACGGCATCTCGTAGGTGAGCATCACCTGGCGGCCGTGGTAAGCCATGTTGAGCTGGTTGCCGCGTTTTTGGTTGGCCAGCGTCATCACCGGGCCCACGCAGTCTTGCGGCATGTACAAGTGCACCGTGACGATGGGCTCGCGAATCTCGTTGATGCGGCCGAGGTCGGGCATCTTCGACGGGTTCTCGATCTTGATGACTTCCTTGTTGCCGAGTTCGACCTCGTAGACCACGCTGGGCGCGGTGGTGATCAGGTCCTGGTCGAACTCACGCTCCAGGCGCTCCTGCACGATTTCCATGTGCAGCAGGCCCAGGAAGCCGCAGCGAAAGCCGAAGCCCAGCGCCTGGCTCACCTCCGGCTCGTAGCGCAGCGATGAATCGTTGAGCTTGAGCTTTTCGAGCGCGTCGCGCAGGCCCTCGTATTCGCTGGCCTCCGACGGATACAGGCCGGCAAAGACCTGCGGCTGGATTTCCTTGAAACCCGGCAGCGCCTGGGCGGCCGGCCCCAAGTTGTTGGGCAGCTTCTTTTCCAGCGTGACGGTGTCGCCCACCTTCGCGGCCTGCAGCTCGCGGATGCCGGCGATGATGAAGCCGACCTCGCCGGCCATCAGCCGCTCGCGCGGCTCCGACTTGGGTGTGAAGACGCCGAGTTGGTCGGCGCCGTAGCACGCGTCGCTGGCCATCATGCGGATGCGTTCGCCGCGTTGCAGGGCGCCATCGACCACGCGCACCAGCATCACCACGCCGACATAGTTGTCGAACCACGAGTCGATGATCATCGCGCGCAGCGGTGCGTCGGCCTTGCCGCGTGGCGCCGGCATGCGGGTGATGACCGCTTCGAGAATGTCGTCGATCCCTTCGCCGGTCTTGGCGCTGCAGGGGATGGCATGGTCGGCGTCGATGCCGATCACGTCTTCGATCTCTTCCTTGGCGCGCTCCGGATCGGCCTGCGGCAGGTCCATCTTGTTGAGCACGGGCACCACTTCGACGCCAAGGTCCAGCGCGGTGTAGCAGTTGGCCACCGTCTGCGCCTCCACACCCTGGCTGGCATCGACCACCAGCAAGGCGCCCTCGCAGGCAGACAGGGAGCGGCTCACCTCGTACGAAAAGTCCACATGCCCGGGCGTGTCGATCAGGTTCAGGTTGTAGGTCTTGCCGTCGCGTGCCGTGTACTGCAGCGCCGCGGTCTGCGCCTTGATCGTGATGCCGCGCTCGCGCTCGATGTCCATCGAGTCGAGCACCTGCGCTTCCATCTCACGATCGCTCAAGCCACCGCAGCGTTGAATCAAACGGTCGGCCAGCGTCGACTTGCCGTGGTCGATGTGGGCAATGATGGAGAAGTTGCGGATGTGATCCATGACTCGTGCAGTGTGCTGTTCGTGAGGCACTCGCCGGAGAAACAACGGCGCAGCCGTTGCAGCGAAAGCTCTCAACCGCGATGCGATGTGAAGGCGCGAAGCGCCGTGCTGGAGCTAAAAAAAAGGCACGTCGAGTGACCGACGCGCCTTCCAACAAAACGTATGGCAACTGCTTGTTGGGCCTTCATTGTAGCCACAAGGACCCGGCGGAAAACCGCGCCGTTGCTTGATTTCTCGTCGTTGCAGGCTGCCAACACGAAAAGTTATAAACATCTTATCCACAAATGCTTGTGGAGCGCTTGGGGATAGTTTTGAAGGCGCAATCTCGTTGCGGAAACCAGCGAAAACACGTCAAGGCAAGCGAACATTGTACCGTCTGGTAACCGGAATCGACCCGTAGAGGATCACGTAAGCACACACATACGGGACCCGGACGTTGTGGCAAAACTAGATGTAAACCCGTACGCACCGCCGACCTCAAGCTCGGAACTCTCACCTGGTGGAAAGACCCACCGGTGGACTCGGATCAGTCCACAGCGGGCAGGGGTCGCCACAAGACGGCTGGCCAGGTTCAGGACGAGCTCATCGACTTGGCTTGATGATGACGAAGTTGACGTTCTCGCCACGACGCACCAGCGCGGTCACGGCGCGCGACTTGTCGAGCTTGGTCACCACGGATTCAAACTGCTTCGCGCTGGTGATCTCGACGTTGTCGACGGACAGGATCACATCGCCCTCCCGAACGCCCGCGCGCGCAGCCGCACCTTCGGCTGTTTCCACCCGGACCCCATTCTTGAGTTTGAGCTCGCGCTTTTGCGCATCGGTCAGGTCGACCACGGCGATGCCCAGTGTCTCCGCGCCCGGCTGCGGCTTGACTTCGCGTTCGACGGTTCGCTTGGCCGCCTCGGGCTCGACTTCGGCAACCGTCACGCTCAGATCACGGTACGCGCCGCGCCGAAACACCTGCAGTGTGGCCTTGGTGCCCGGCTTCACGCCCCCGACCATGCGCGGAAGGTCGCCGGATTTATCGATCACACGGCCATCGAACTTGGTGATGATGTCGCCGGCCTCGATGCCCGCCTTCTCGGCCGGCCCGCCCGGCACCACGCTGCGCACCAGCGCCCCCATGGGCTTGCCCAGGCCGATGGACTCGGCCACTTCCTTGGTCACCTGGTCGATGGCCACCGCGATGCGGCCACGCACCACCCGCCCGCTGGCGCGCAGCTGGTCTGACACGCTGCGCGCCTCGTCGATGGGGATCGCAAACGAAATGCCCTGGTAGCCCCCGGAGCGGCTGTAGATCTGCGAGTTGATGCCGACCACCTCGCCGCGCATGTTGATCAGCGGCCCTCCGGAATTGCCGGGGTTGATGGCCACGTCGGTCTGGATCAGCGGCAAAAACTCACCGGTGTCGCGCGACTTGGCGCTGACGATGCCGGCGGTGACCGTGTTCTCCAGGCCAAACGGCGAACCGATGGCGATCACCCATTCACCGACCTTGAGTCGGTTTACGTCGCCGATGCGCACCGCGGTCAGGCCGGTGGCCTCGATCTTGACCAGCGCCACATCCGAGCGTCGATCGGCGCCAATGACTTTGGCCTTGAACTCGCGCTTGTCGGTGAGCGTGACGAACACCTCTTCCGCACCCTCAACCACATGCGCGTTGGTCATCACGTAGCCGTCGGCGCTCATCACAAACCCCGAGCCGACACCGCGCTGCTGTGGTTCGCCCTCAGGCGCTGATCGAGGTGTGCGGGGTGCGGGCTGGTTGGGAATCGGCAAGCCAAAGCGCCGAAAGAATTCCAGCATGTCTTCGTCCATCTCCGGGCCCGCACCGCCCCGCGCTCCGGCGCGAACCCGCTCCGTGGTGCGAATGTTGACCACGGCCGGCCCGACCTTCTCGACCAGGTCGGTGAAGTCCGGCAAGGCCTGCGCGCGTGCTGGCAGCGGCGCAAACACCGCGCCGACCGACAGGCCGAGCAGGAGCACCGCTTGCCAAAGACGCCGCGGCGAACGTGAGTCCGGAAAATAGAGTTGCATTTGAGTGTCCATAAGCCTCACACCAGGAATCCTGAAGTCACCGCGCCGCCGTGGCGCACCGCCTGCCGGCAGCGCACTTCATGCGGCACGATCCTATTTCTTGCGCTCCAAGCCGTTGGCAAACCTGCGCAAGGTCCCGGGCGGGACATCGCCCACGACCGTGATCCACCAGTCGCTGTGCCGTTGTGTCAGGGTCTGCGTCGCCCCCACGGAGGCGTGCAGGGGCCGCGCGTGCCGGCTCGCATTGAAGGGTTCGATGAACACCGACACGTGCGTCAAGCCGTCTGAGTAGATCGCCTGAAACAAGGGGCCGGCGTTGGCGTCTTTTTCAACCGCATCGCCATCCGAGGGGCGTTTCACGCAGCTCACTTGACGAAAGCCCGGAGCCCCCTCCCGCAATGTCCAACCTTCCGCGTCCAAACTCGTGGGCGCCAGGACAGGGCGGAGCACACGATACCCGTCGAGCTTCTTCATGGCGAGCAGAACACTGTCGGACTGAGACTTCACGCCAATGATCACATCAGAAAACGCCGATGTCTCGAGCACCTCGCTGCGCTCGCCCAGCACGTCGGCGCGAAGCAGCAAACCCGACCCCTTGTCGGCCCAGAGCCGATAGCCGTAGCGGAGGGCATCCTTGGGTTTGACCCACAGAACCTCGGCCTCGTGCCCGGCGACACGGTCCGCCTCTTGAATATAGACCTCGTAGAACTCATTGATGCGGTCATCGCCCGCCTGAAACAGGGCTGGAAACGATGCCAGG
Organism: Methylibium sp.; assembly: GCA_031378125.1. Lineage (GTDB taxonomy): Bacteria > Pseudomonadota > Gammaproteobacteria > Burkholderiales > Burkholderiaceae_C > LGRD01. The sequence goes on from JANNDW010000368.1 coordinate 13,390, forward strand.
CGATCACGTTGCTCGATCAGCGCCACCCGTTTGCCCGGCCACACGGTTTGAACCAGGTCGTTGTGGCGCAAGACATGGCGGGCCTGCCCGTCGAGCGACTCGATCCGTTCAAACTGATTGTTGCCCTCGCAAAAATGGGCAATCCGCGCACTCGCCACCGCGCCGCCGCCGCTGACGACGAACGTACCTTGAAAATTGCGGTGGTTGGCCGCGTCGTGAATCCGCTGCAGCCAGCTCCTGACCTGATGTGGCGAAGCCATTGGCTCGCCACCCCCCGTCTGGGCATAAACACCCGACGAAAGCGCAAAGGACGCGCAGACCAGCGTCAGCGCAGAAAGCGGGCGAAGCAGCATGAAGGCGCGAATCAAGGTTTCATCGACCGGATGCGTCCACCGTGGCGCTGCGCAAGAACGCCGACGGCACACCCAGGGCAGCACTGCCGGCAAAGTGCTTGTGGGCGGCAAGGTAGCGGTCCAAGCCGGCATCGCGAACGAACCGGCCATTCGCAACCATCGGCAGCGGCTCAGGCACCGGTACGGCCGATGCAGCCACCGCCGCGACGACAACCGGTGCGGCGCCGCTCTGCGTCGAGGCGGCTGCCAGGGTCGCGCCGGGTTGCTCCGTAGGCGGCGGAGCCGGGCCCCGGGTGACCACCAACACGCCAGCCACCGCGACGAAGCCGGCCGCAATGGCCGAGGGCGCCATCCATGACCAGCGCCCGCGGCGCGCCGCCCGGCTGGCCTGGGGCGGCACGGCCGCCGATGCCACCGCTGGCTGAGGCGCCAGGATCACCGGCTCCGAGGCCAGGCGGACGCGCAATGCGCTCAGGAAAGCCGCATCGCGCGTGGCGTCGGAGGCCAGGTCTTCCGAGCGCAGCACATCACCGATCAGCTGGTACACATGCCAAGTAGCGCGTGATGACGGGTCGGTGCGCCAACGCCCACAGGCGCCCGCCACCGCAGCGTCGTACAACTCTCCATCGACGAGCGCCGACAGATCTTCAGCCTGCGTCGTTTGAGTATCAGACCCCGTTGACATTTTTCACTCCAGATCCAGCTTCAGCGGCAACATCAAGCTCACCATCGGTCCCCTTCGCGCACATCCACCAGCGGGCGCAGGCGGGCCGCGATGGCCTCACGCGCACGGAAGATTCGCGAACGCACGGTGCCGATCGGGCAGTTCATCAGTTCGGCGATCTCCTCATAACTGAGGCCTTCGATTTCGCGCAACGTGATCGCTTGGCGAAGGTCTTCAGACAAGGATTCGATGGCCGAGTTCACCGCGGCGGCAATTTGTTTGCTCGCCAGCACGGCGTCCGGCGTTTCGCCGTCGGTTAGTTCACTCTCCACCCTGGAAGTTTCATCGTCGTCGTCCCGCGAGGCGAGCGCCGATTCGGAGACGAGCGGATCGCGCTTGAGCTCCATCAGGGCCTTCTTGGCCGTGTTGACGGCAATTCGGTACAGCCAGGTGTAGAACGCACTCTCCCCCCTGAACCGCGGGATGGCGCGGTAGGCTCGAATGAAGGTTTCCTGGGCTATGTCGGGCACCAGATCCACATCACGCACCATGCGCCCGATCAGCCTTTCGATGCGGCGCTGGTACTTGACCACCAGCATCTCGAACGCCTTGACGTCGCCTTGTTTTACCCGCTCGATCAACGGGGCATCGACATCCGGAGCATTCATTCAAGGATTGGCCGCAGCGTCCGCATCAGGCGCGGGCCGCGGCGAATATACCGCACAGCGCAACCCATGCCATTGCGACTCCAGCCCGCGGCGTTGCGCCGGCAGCCAGGCGACTGCGGCCCTCCGACCCGAGGCGTCGGCCTGAAACCGCAGCAGCATCCAGCTTCCGAGGTCGAGCGCCACCGCGAGCGTTCCGGCAACGGGTTCGTGGCCCACCGAATCGGCCGGACCCAGATGCCAGCGTTGCTCGTCCCAGCGCAGGCTGACCGGCCTTGCCGACAACAGCGACGCGCCCAGGCCGAGCGCCGCAATGGCCACCAGCCCCAGGACGGCGGCACGCCCCCAATGCAAAACAACGGGCTGCCCCAGAAACCACAGCGACAGGGCCAAAACGACGCAGCCCGCGAGCGCCATGACGGCGCCTCGCCAGGCCCCGAATCGGATCAACGTGAATTGACAAGCGGCGGCGGCACGCATCGGTGCGAGAACCGTGCGGCCTCAAACTCGCTTGAACACCAGCGTGCCGTTGGTACCACCGAAGCCGAAGTTGTTCTTCACGGCACAGTCGATTTTCATGTCCCGCGCGGTGTTGGCGCAGTAGTCCAGATCGCAGGCTGGATCTTGATTGAAGATGTTGGTGGTGGGCGGGGACACCTGGTGGTGCACCGCCAACGCGGTGAACACCGATTCGATACCGCCCGCGCCCCCGAGCAAATGGCCCGTCATCGACTTGGTGGAGTTGACGACCAGGCGCTTGGAATGATCGCCGAAAGCCAGCTTCACAGCGTTGGTCTCGTTGACGTCGCCCAACGGCGTCGACGTGCCATGGGCATTGAGGTATTGCACCTGATCGGCGTTGATGCCGGCATTCCTGAGCGCGGCTTTCATCGAACGCTTGGGCCCGTCGACGTTGGGAGCGGTCATGTGAAACGCGTCGGCGCCCATGCCAAAACCGGTGAGCTCGGCATAGATCGTGGCACCCCGGCGCTTGGCATGTTCGTACTCTTCGAGCACCATCACGCCGGCGCCTTCGCCGAGCACAAAGCCGTCGCGGTCCTTGTCCCAGGGACGGGACGCCGTCTGCGGATCGTCGTTGCGCGTGGACAAGGCGCGCGCGGCGGCAAACCCGCCGATGCCCAGCGGAGACACGCAGGACTCGGCGCCGCCCGCAACCATCACGTCGGCGTCACCGTACTCGATCATCCGGCCCGCCTGCCCGATGCAATGCAGGCCGGTGGTACAGGCGGTGACGATGGCCAGGTTGGGGCCTTGAAAACCGAACGTGATCGAGACATGGCCCGAGATCATGTTGATGATCGACGCGGGCACAAAGAAAGGCGAGATGCGCCGGGCACCGCGAGCGGCGAACTCAGCGTGGGTTTCTTCGATCAACGGCAAGCCGCCGATCCCCGAGCCGACGAAACAGCCAATGCGCTCGGCCTGCTCCTCGCTGAGCGCATCGTTGGTGGGCAGGCCGGCATCCCGCACAGCCTGGATGGACGCCGCCAGGCCGTAGTGGATGAACGTGTCCATGTGGCGAGCGTCCTTGGCCGGGAAATAGTCCTCGACCTCGAAGCCCTTGACTTCACCCGCGAACCTGCAGGAGAAGCTCGACGCATCGAACTTGGTGATGTTGGCGATGCCCGAGCGCCCCGCAACAACGTTGGCCCAGGCCTCGCCCACGGTGTTGCCCACGGGGCTGATCAAGCCCAGACCGGTAACGACAACGCGACGGCGGGTCATGCGCGGGGGTGCGAGGGAGTGGCCACAAAGCCCGAGGCTCAAGCAGCCTTTTGATGCTTCACCGCGTAGTCGATGGCCAACTGCACCGTCGTGATTTTTTCGGCTTCCTCGTCGGGTATCTCGATACCGAACTCGTCTTCCAGGGCCATCACCAGTTCCACGGTGTCAAGCGAATCGGCGCCGAGATCGGCGACGAATGCCTTCGCGCTGACAACGTCAGCCTCAGGCACGCCGAGTTGTTCGGCGATGATTTTTTTGACACGTGCTTCGATATCGCTCATGACTCCTCCGGGAGTGTTGTCTGAAATTAACCCGATATTCTAAAGGCTGCGAGGTGTCATTGAGAATGATGCCTCACATGGAGCGGTCGGGACTATCCGCCGCAGGGATTGCGCCCTGCCCTTGGGACTAAATTAAATCATGTACATGCCGCCATTGACGTGCAGCTCAGTGCCTGTAATGTAGGCGGCCTGTGCAGACGCCAGAAAGGCGACCGCGTGGGCAACGTCAGCTGCCTGACCCAGCCGCCCCAGCGGAATTTGTGATTGGAGCGCCGCCTTTTGAGCCGGC
>JANNDW010000375.1:0-3669 GCA_031378125.1 Methylibium sp.
CGGCATCCACAACGAAGACACCATTGAGCAGTACCGAAGCAATGGCCGCCGCCTGGGCCGGCTGCTGTACCAGGGCCGCTGGTTCGACCCGCAGTGCCTGATGCTGCGCGAGACCGCGCAACGCTGGGTCGCGCGCGCCGTGACCGGCGAGGTGACGCTGGAGCTGCGGCGCGGCAACGACTATTCGTTGCTCGACACGGTCAGCCCCAACCTCACCTACCACCCCGAGCGGCTGACGATGGAAAAGGGCGAAGGCGCGTTCACACCGGCCGATCGGATAGGCCAACTGACGATGCGCGACATGGACATTGCCGACACACGCGACAAGCTGGCGATCTACACACGGACCGGGTTGCTGGGCACGGCGTCGGATGGGGCGATACCGTTGTTGTCGGCAGCAGGTGATGGCCCAGCCCCGGCTCGTGTGACCGGCAACGCTTCGGAGTAGCCCGTCACTCGCACTCGAAATAGGGTTCGCCAAAAAAAGTGTATCGCTTGACGCACGTCTCAGCCTGAGACATTGCTGCTGCAAGCCCGAGCAGGACGATAGACCCCAGATACTGGCGCGATTGCGTGGCGGCTGCGCGCCGGCCTTCCAAGCTGTCCCTCGGGTTGATGCAATCCGTCATGCCTGACGAAGCATCGTTGTAGCAGAGATTCGAGAGGGTGTAGCGATCGTTCACCTTTGTGTACGCCGCGGCAAAAGGGATGGTCAGTTTCGTACCCGAGCGCGCGAAGTCGAAGAGTCCTCGAACCACATAAGTCTCGTCTTTGAGCCCTCTCTCGGTGGCATGTGCGCTGCCTGGCAGATACCGGTCAAACATCCAAGTCGAGGACCATCGCCGGAAGCTGGTGTCGACTTCAGCGTTTGCAACCTCGTCGGTAGGCAAGGCCTTGTTCACATCTTGAGTCGGCCTTTTGCCTTCCCCTGACGCTTCAACATCCTTTGCGAGGACGCCAATGGACAAGAAGGCTGCACAGAGAACCGTTACCGCGTATCGAAAGTGGGTCAGCATCATCTCAATCACCTCCTGGCTTTCAAGGAGAAGTTTCGACTCCCTGAGAAGTTGTCTGTTCGATTGACCCTGTAGGCCGCGCGCGAAGTGTCTTGGCGAAACAGGCTTCACTGACACTTGAATATCGTCGCGGACTCAAAGCTGACTTCGTTGCGCAGTCCTTTGCCCAACGAAGACAGCATCACCGCAGCATCCAGCATCTTGTTGTCCGTCTTGACCTCCGGCGAATCCTTCTTCGAGTTCTCTTGCGAGACGACGACAAAGCGCTTCTTGCCGTCTCTGTCGCATGTCGCGTTGCCGTCGTTGGTCAGCATCTTCATGGCGGCGGCTTCGTCCTGCGCTTTGACGAAAGACTTGTAGGTGCCGTCGGCCAGCGGCGTGACGGCGCCCATCAGTTGCACCTTCTTGGTGGCGCAGGCAGCGAGCGCGAGGCATGCGCATGCGAGGGCGATCTTGGTCAGGGTGCTTGTTTTCACGGTGTGTTTCCTTGGTGGATGCGTTCGATGCGTTCAGGGCCCGGAAACAGGCGCTTGAACCGGATTGCGTCTGTTGACATTGCTTGTGTCACCGAGTTGCTGGTAGGCGTTGAAGCCCCATGCCCAGACGGTGCCATCGGCGCGCCGCACCACCGTGTGCGTCTGCGTCAAAGCGATCTGGTTTACGGCGCCGAACGTGGTGCCCGCGGCGTCTTTGACGACAGTGGGATTGATCTGGTAGGGCGTTGTGGTGTTGTCGCCCAACTGCCCGATGTTGTTGTACCCGCTGGCCCAGACGGTGCCATCGGCTTTGAGGAACATGGAGTAATTGGCGCCGGCGGCGACCGCAACGATTCCGGTCAATGCGTTGCCGGCCAGATCCTTCACGAGTGCGGGGCGCGACCGATTGCTCGTCGTGCCGTCTCCCAGCGTCCCCAGAACGTTGTATCCCCAGGCGTAGGCCGTTCCATCCGACTTCACCGCCAACGAATGCTCAAGCCCTGCTGAGATCGCGGCCACTCCCGTCAAAGCAACGCCGGGTGTGATGTCGACCCGCACCGGGATGGCAACCGAACCCGTCGAACCATCGCCGAGTTGGCCATAGACGTTTCGGCCCCAGGCCCAGACAGTGCCGTCGGTCTTCAACGCCATCGAGTGGTACTGTCCGGCCGCCACCTTGGCAACACCATTGAAAGCGCCTCCTCCGGGTGCCAGCACCGGCACTGGATTGAGCCGGGCGGTCGTTGTGCCATCACCCAGCACTTGGTGAGCGTTGTAGCCCCAGGACCATACCGATCCGTCGGACTTCACCGCCAACGTGTAGTTCTGGCCGGCCGACACCTGCACGGCCGAGGTGAACGGAATCCCCGCGGCGTCTTTCACCTGAACCGGGCTGGTTCGAATGGTCGGGCTGCCATCACCGAGCGCGCCGATGTTGTAGCCCCAGCCCCAGACCGTGCCGTCAGCCTTGACAGTCATGGTGTGCTGATAGCCAGCCGAAACGCCTGTCACACCGTTGAAGGCCGAGCCATCGCTGTTCTTGGCACGCGTTGGCTTGCCCGGCGTCACCGGTTCGGAGCCGACTCCCATCAACCCATAGCCGGTGCCTCCCCAACTCCAAACGCTGCCGTCGGTCTTCAGCACCACGGAGTGGTAGTAGCCCGACGTTACCTGGCTCACCGTCGCCGACGGCAGGTTGCTGATTGTCAAGGCGGCCACCGTGCTGTTCGTCGTGCCGGCATTGTTGGTGACGGCCACGGCGAACTGGGCGCCTTCGTCCGCGACCACCGACGCCGGCGTGGTGTAAGACGCCGCCGTCGCACCCACAACCGCGACACCATTGCGGCTCCATTGGTAGCTGATCGCGCTGCTGCTGGCGGCGGTCACGCTGAAGGTGGCTGTTTGGCCCAGCGCCACGGTTTGGTTCTGCGGTTGCGTGGTGATGGCCGGCGGTTGCGGCGTCGTCGACACAGTCAATGTTGCCTGGTTGCTGAGCTGAGTGCCGCTCGGGCTTGTGGCCGCCACGAGGAAAACGGCAGTGTTATCGGCGATCGAGGTGGCGGCAATCGTGTAGCTGGCTGCAGTGGCGCCGGCGATGTTCGTGCCGTTCCTGCGCCATTGGTAGGTGATCGGGCCGGTGCCACCGCTGACCACCACGCTGAAGGTGGCCGAGCTGCCCACCTGAACCGAAACGCTCAGCGGCTGCGTGTTGATGGTCGGCGCCTGCGGCGTGACGGTCAGCGCCGCATCGGCACTGGTGACGTTGCCATCGGCGTTGCTCACCACCACGCTGTAGAGCGCCCCGTTGTCGCTGTACGGCGCCGCGACGCTGACCGAGTCGGCGGTGGCACCACTGATGTTGCTGCCGTTCTTGCGCCACTGGTAGCTCAGCGGCGTCGCGCCGGTGGCCACGACGGAAAAATTGGCCGTGGCGCCGTCGTCGACGGTCTGCGCCGCAGGCTGCGTGGTCACGGCGGGTGGGCTGAGCACCGGCGCGGGCGTGTCACCGCCTCCGCCTCCGCAAGCCGGCAGGAACAACGCCGTGAGAAGCGCAAGGACGGTCAGAAACGATGAGGTCTTCATGGCATGCCTTTCGTCGGTGGATCGGTGGTCGGGTCGCAGCACGGGACCGGCAATTCGCCCGCTTTTCATTCGGGCGCAACAGGGATACGGAGATG
>JANNDW010000384.1:0-62983 GCA_031378125.1 Methylibium sp.
GGGAATCAGTTCAATGCCGGTCTTGGTCTTGCGAAAGCGCTTGACCGTGACCTCGTCGCCCAGCCGCGCCACGACGATTTGCCCGTTCTTGGCGTCTTTGGCTTTTTGCACGGCCAGCAGGTCGCCGTCCATGATGCCGGCATCGCGCATGCTCATACCGCGAACTTTCAGCAGGTAGTCGGGCCGGCGCGGGAACATGCTGGCTTCCATCAGGTAGGTTTGTTCAATGTGCTCCAGCGCCAGCATCGGGCTGCCGGCAGCCACCCGCCCGACCAGCGGCAAGGTGAGCTGTGCCAGGCTGGGCAAGGGCAGGCTGTACTGCCTGCCGCGCGACTCGTTGAGGGCACGCAATGTGTCAGACTTCAAGCGGATGCCGCGCGAGGTGCCGCCCACCAGTTCAATGACGCCCTTGCGGGCCAACGCCTGCAAGTGCTCCTCGGCCGCGTTGGCGGATTTGAAGCCGAGTTCGTTGGCAATTTCAGCGCGGGTCGGTGGTGCGCCGGTGCGTTCGATGGCGCTTTGCACCAGATCGAGAATTTGCTGCTGCCGGTCTGTGAGCTTGGGGGTTTCTTGCACGGTGACTCCTTGTGTGGATGCCCTTGTGTCTGCCGCCCTTGGGTAAGGCGCCGCTGAAGTTTTATCCAGTACCTGTATTTTCATCCAGCTTGGCGAAAAATGCAAAACAAAGCGTCCGTGGTCGTGATTCTGGGCACCGGCGGCACGATCGCCGGCACCGCGGCGATCCCTGCCGACAACATCGGCTACAGCGTTGCGCAAATCGGCGTGGCGCAATTGGTGGCGTCGGTTGCGGCGCTGCGGCGGGTCCGGATCGAGGCTGAACAGGTCGCGCAGGTCGACAGCAAAGACATGGGTTTTGCGCTTTGGCGCGGCCTGGCCGAACGGGTGGCGCACCACCTGGCCCGGGTCGAGGTGGCCGGCATCGTCATCACCCATGGCACCGACACGCTGGAAGAGACGGCCTACTTTTTGCAGCGGGTGCTGGCGCCGCTCAAGCCGGTGGTGCTCACCGCCGCGATGCGCCCGGCCACCTCACTGCAGGCCGACGGCCCGCAAAACCTGCTCGATGCGGTGTGCGTTTCCCAAGCCGCCGGCGCACAAGGCGTGGTGGCGGTGCTGGCCGGCAAGGTGCACAGCGCCATCGATGTTCGCAAGCGGCATCCGTATCGGCTCGACGCTTTCGGCTCGGGCGATGCCGGGGTGCTGGGGCGCGTGGAAGAGGGCGTCTTGCGCCAACACCGGCCCTGGCCGCAGGGCGAGGCGCTCGGCTTGGACGGTTTGCCGGCCGACGTGGCGCGCTGGCCGCGTGTCGAGGTGGTGATGAGCTACACCGGTGCGAGCGGCGCGCTGGTTCGTGCGCTGTGCAACGACGGTGTTCAAGGCATCGTGGCGGCCGGCACCGGGAACGGCTCGCTGCACCAGGCGCTGGAGACTGCCTTGCTCGATGCTCAGGCGGCCGGGGTGCGGGTGTGGCGCAGCACCCGCTGTGGCGATGGTGCCGTGCTCGCGTCCGGCCAGGACGCCTTGCCCGGCGCCGGCGCGCTCACACCGGTTCAGGCCCGCATCGAGCTGATGCTGCAGCTGTGCCGCAACAGTTGACAACGCCGTGCCCGCGGCGGATCAACCCGCTTCGGCGGTGACCGCGTCGATCTGCGTGCTCAGCTCCAGCCAGCGGCTCTCGAGTCGTTCGATCTCGCGGGCGACGACCTTCAAACGTTTGCCGGCATCGGCCGCGGCCTCGGGGCTGAGCGTGCCGGTGGCAAAACCGGCTTCGAGCTTGTCGCGTTCGTTGAAGAGAACGCCAAGGCGGTTGTCGATGCCGTTGAGTTCTTTGCGCAGCGGTTTGGCCTCTTCGGTGCGCTGCTGGCGCTCCGCTGCCGCGGCCTTGCGATCTCCGCGCGGTTTGGTTTTGGCGCCGGACTTGGCCGCCGGCGGGTTGCCCTCGCGCTGCTTCTTGGACTGGTCGCGCGAGGCCTCGCGCGACTGCTCGAGCAGCCAGCGTTGGTAGTCGTCCAGGTCGCCATCGAAGGGCTGGATCGCACCGCCGGTGACCAGCCAGAACTCGTCGCACACCTCGCGCAGCAAGGCGCGGTCGTGGCTGACCAGCATGACCGTGCCTTCAAATTCGTTCAGCGCCATGCTCAGCGCTTCGCGGGTGGTCAGGTCCAGGTGGTTGGTCGGCTCGTCCAGCAACAGCAGGTTGGGCCGCTGCCACACCAGCATGGCCAGCACCAGGCGGGCCTTCTCGCCGCCCGACAAGGTGCCCACCGCCTGCGTCACCATGTCGCCGACAAAGCGAAACGAGCCGAGAAAGTCGCGCAGTTCCTGCTCGCGCGCGGGCGGGCCCACGTCGCGCGCCAGCCGCACCATGTGCATCAACGGGCCGTCGCCGAGCGACAGCACGTCAAGTTCCTGCTGCGCGAAGTAGCCGATGGTCAAGCCCTTGCCTTCGGTGATCTCACCGGCCAGCGGCGCCAGTTCGCGGGCGATTGTCTTCACGACCGTCGACTTACCTTGCCCGTTGGCCCCGAGGATGCCGATGCGCTGCCCCGCCAGCACCGAGCGGTTGATGTTGTCGACGATTCGCTTCGCGGCTCGGCCTTCTTCGAGCGCCGGATAGCCGCAGGCCACGCCCGAAAACGCCAGCATCGGATTGGGCAGGTTCAACGGCTCGCGAAACTCGAACTGAAAGTCGCCGCTGGTCAGCACCGGCGCCAGTTTTTCCATCCGCGCCAGCGCCTTCACCCGGCTTTGCGCTTGCTTGGCCTTGCTGGCCTTGGCCTTGAAGCGGTCGATGAACTTCTGCAGGTGCGCCATGCGCTCCTGCTGCTTCTGGAAATTGGCGCTTGCCTGCATCAGACGCTCGGCGCGCATTTCCTCGAACGCCGTGTAGTTGCCGGTGTAGCGCGTCAGTTTGGACTCGTCCAGATGCAGCGTGACCTTGGTGATCGCATCGAGAAACTCGCGGTCGTGGCTGATGACGATCATCGTGCCGTCATAGCGCTGCAGCCAGGCTTCCAGCCAGACCAGTGCATCCAAATCGAGGTGGTTGGTGGGTTCGTCCAGCAGCATCAGGTCGGCCGGGCACATCAGCGCGCGGGCGAGCTGCAGGCGCATGCGCCAACCGCCGGAGAAGCTGTTGACGGGTGCGTCGAGTTCGCCTGTTCTGAAGCCCAGGCCCATCAGCATCGCCTGGGCACGTGGGCGCGCCTCGAAGCCGCCCGCATCGCTGATGGCGTGGTGCGCCTCGGCCATCGCATGGCCGTCATCAACGGCCTCGGCCTGGGCAAGCTGGGCTTGCGCTTCCATCAGGCGCGTGTCGCCTTGCAACACATAGTCGGTCGCGCTTTCATCCGTTTCCGGCATGTCCTGCGCCACTTCGGCCAGGCGCCAGCGTGGCGGCAGGTCCACCTCGCCGGCGTCGGCGTGCAGCGTGCCAGTCAGCAAGGCGAACAAGGACGACTTGCCGGCCCCGTTGCGGCCAACCAGGCCGACCTTCTCGCCGGGCTGCAAGGTGACGCTGGTGTTGTTGAGCACCACCTTGACACCGCGGCGCAGCGTGACATCGCGCAAGGTGATCATGGGGCGCTCCAGCGGGAGAGGGCGTCGCGGGTCACCAGCAGCACCTGGTCATCGCCTGCGCTGGTTTGCAGCCACGCGACTTCCATGCGCCGGAAGGCATGCTCGAAGTGGCGGCGCTCGTTGCCGACTTCCAGCACCAGCACGCCCTGCGCCGTCATGTGGCCGGGAGCGTCGCGCAAGATGGTGCGGATCAGGTCCATGCCGTCCTCACCGCCGGCCAGCGCCATGCGGGGCTCGGCTCGGTACTCCGGCGGCAATGCCGCCATGCTCAAGGTGTTGACGTACGGCGGGTTGCACAGGACCAGGTCGTAGGGGCCGCCCACACGGGCCCACAGGTCGGACTTCATCAGCGTGATGCGTTTGCCCAGGCCGTGCTTGTCGACATTGATCCGCGCGACCGCCAGCGCGCCGTCCGAAACATCCGCCGCGTCGACCACCACCTCGGGGTAGGCCATCGCCGCGATCACGGCCAGGCAGGCACTGCCGGTGCACAAGTCGAGCAGGCTGTGGGTGGTGTCGGACAGCCACGCGTCCAGCGTGCCTTGCTCCTCGCCATCGACCAGCAGCTCGGCGATGAACGAGCGCGGCACGATGACCCGTTCGTCCACATGGAAGGCCACGTTTTGCAGCCAGGCCTCACGCGTCAGGTAGGCCGCGGGCTGACGGGTGGCGATGCGCTGAGCCACCAGCGCTTCGGCCTTGGCCAGTTCTTCGGTGGTGACTGTGTTGTTGGCGCGCGCCTCCAGCGCATCGAGCGGCAGGCCCAGCGCCCACAACACCAACCAGGCCGATTCGTCGAAGGCATTGTGGGTGCCATGCCCAAACGAAACGCCCGCCTGTTTGAGGCGGGCGCTTTGCGCGATGATGAGTTCGATCAGTGTCATGTCAGAAGTCGCTCGAGAGTGTCGCGGTAGATGTTTTTCAGCACTTCGATGCTGGCCACGTCCACACATTCGTCTATTTTGTGGATGCTGGCGTTGACGGGGCCGAACTCCACCACCTGCGGGCAGATCTTGGCGATGAAGCGGCCATCGGATGTGCCGCCGGTGGTGGACAGTTCGGGGGTGATGCCGGTTTGGGCCTCGATGGCATCGGCCAGCGCCTTGCTCAACTCGCCGACCGGGGTGAGGAAGGGTTCGCCGCCCAAGGTCCAGGCCAGCTCGTACGTCAGGCCGTGGCTGTCCAGCAGGGCATGCACGCGGTTCTTCAGTGACTCGGGCGTCGACTCGGTCGAGAAGCGGAAGTTGAAGTCGATCACCACCTGGCCGGGAATCACGTTGCCCACGCCCGTGCCGGCATGAATGTTAGACATCTGCCAACAAGTGGCGGGAAAGTAGCGGTTGCCGCCATCCCACGTCATGCCCGCCAATGCCGCCAGCGCCGGCGCGGCGAGATGGATGGGGTTCTTCGCCAAATGTGGGTAGGCGATGTGGCCTTGCACACCTTTGACGGTCAGCTTGCCCGACAGCGACCCGCGCCGGCCATTCTTGATCATGTCACCCAGCCGGTCCACCGAGGTCGGCTCGCCGACGATGCAGTAGTCCGGTCGAAGTTCGCGCGCCGTGAGCCACTCGCACACCTTGACGCTGCCGTCGACGGCCGGGCCTTCTTCATCGCTGGTGAGCAAGAAGGCCAGCGCGCCGCGATGGCCCGGGCGGGCTGCGACAAACTCTTCCGCCGCCACCACCATGGCCGCCAGCGAGGTCTTCATGTCCGCGGCGCCGCGCCCATAAAGGATGCCGTCGCGATGGCTGGGCACGAACGGGTCGGTGCGCCATTGTTCCAGCGGGCCGGTGGGCACCACGTCGGTATGGCCGGCAAACACCAGCAGCTTGCCGTTCGTCGCGGCGCCCCGGCGCACCGCCCACAGGTTGGTGACCGCGGCGGCGCCGGCCCCGAAGACCAGCGACTCGGACTCGAAGCCCACCGCCCGCAGCCGCGCTTCGATCAGCGCCTGGCAACCACCGTCCTCGGGCGTGACCGAAGGTCGCGACAGCAGTTGTTCGGTCAGGCTCAATGCGCTGGACATCGGGGCAGCACCCGCCGTCAGTAGCCGCGCAGGCTGCCGGCCCGGGTGGACAATTCCTCCGGCCGCACATCCATCGCGAGTTCGGTGAACGTGGCGTGTTCGGTGTGCTCTTCCTTCTTCACCACCAGGCGGGACACCGGGGTCATGTCGTTCTCAAGCCGCCACATCAGGTTGGACGGCGAGTCGGCATAGGCCAGGCCTTCATCGCGTGTGATCAGGCCCTGGCCAATCAGCCGCGCGAGATCTTTCTCGAAGGTCTGCGAACCTTCGGACAGCGACTTCTCCATCGCGGCCTTGACGCCCGTGAAGTCGCCCGCCTCGACCAGCTCGGACACCAACTGCGTGTTGAGCAACACTTCCACCGCGGGGATCCGCCCGCCGGCCGTCGCCCGCACCAGCCGCTGCGAGACCACCGCGCGCAACCCGGCCGCCAGGTCGGCCAGCAACACCGGGCGCGCCTCGGGTGTGTAGAACGACAGAATGCGGCCCATCGCGTGGTAGCTGTTGTTGGCGTGCAAGGTGGACAGCACCAGGTGGCCCGACAGCGCGTACGAGATCGCAGCCGTCATCGTTTCACGGTCGCGGATTTCACCGATCATGATGCAATCGGGCGCCTGCCGCATGGCGTTCTTCAGGCCGGTCTGCAAGGACTGTGTGTCGCGCCCGACCTCGCGCTGGTTGACCACCGATTTCTTGTTGCTGAACAAAAATTCGATCGGGTCCTCGATGGTCAGGATGTGCCCGGCCAGCTGCTGGTTGCGTTGCTCCAGCATGGACGCCAGCGTGGTGCTCTTGCCGGTGCCGGTGGCGCCGACCATGAGCACCAGGCCGCGTTTTTCGAGCACCAGATTGCTCAGAACATCGGGAAGGTTCAGGCTTTCGAGCGAAGGAATCTGGAACGGAATGCAGCGGAACACCGCCGCCACCGTGCCGCGCTGCTTGAAGGCGCTCAAGCGAAAACTGCCCAGCCCCGTCAAGCCGATGCCGACGTTGAGGTCGCCGGTTTCGTCCAGGTCTTCGAGCTGGCTGGGTGTCAGCAACTCGGCCAGCAACTGGCGCGGCTGCGAATGCGTCAGCGGCTGGTCGCTGAGCTGCATGATGTTGCCGTTGATCTTGATCAGGATCGGAGAGTTGGAAGACAGGTAAACGTCCGACGCCCCCTTGTCCGACATCAGCCGCAGCACGCGCTCCATGTTTCCGCCACTCATCGCATACGCTCCTTGGTTGCAAAAATCGGTGCTGCGTGCCCGCTCATGCGCGAAGCAGTTCGTTGATGCTGGTTTTGGCGCGCGTCTGCGCGTCCACGCGCTTGACGATCACCGCGCAGTACAGGCTGTACTTGCCGTCGGCGCTGGGCAGGTTGCCGCTCACCACCACCGACCCGGCGGGAATGCGGCCGTAGCTCACCTCGCCGGTGGCGCGGTCGTAAATCTTGGTGCTTTGGCCGATGTACACGCCCATCGAAATCACCGAGTTCTCCTCGACGATCACACCTTCGACCACCTCGGAGCGCGCGCCGATGAAGCAGTTGTCTTCAATGATCGTCGGGTTGGCCTGCAGCGGCTCGAGCACACCGCCAATGCCGACACCGCCGGAGAGGTGCACGTTCTTGCCGATCTGAGCGCACGAGCCGACGGTGGCCCAGGCGTCGACCATCGTGCCTTCGTCGACATAGGCGCCGATGTTCACGAAGCTGGGCATCAGCACCACGTTCTTGGCCAGGTAGGAGCCGCGCCGCGCCACGGCCGGCGGCACCACGCGCACGCCGGTTGCGCGCATCTGCGCTTCGTCCAGGTGGGCGAACTTGGTTTGCACCTTGTCGTAGAAGCCCAGGTCGCCGGCGCGCATCAGCTTGTTGTCGTTGAGGCGGAAGCTCAGCAGCACCGCCTTCTTGACCCATTGATTAACTTTCCACTGGCCCACGCCCTGGCGTTCGGCCACGCGGACACGGCCTTTGTTGAGATCAGCGATCACCCGCTCGACGGCGTCGCGTACTTCGGGTGCGTTCAGCGGCGTCAGGCTGGCACGGCCTTCCCAGGCCAGGTCGATGAGGGTTTCAAGTTTTTGTGACATGGGGCCAGGCCGGAAGGATTGGGAGATCAGGATGTAGAGGGGAGCGACTTGACGTAAGCGACGATTCGTTGCGCGGCCTCCAGGCATTCGTCGACCTCGGCGACGAGAGCCAGCCGGACCCGGCCCGCGCCGGGGTTGAGCCCTTGCGCCTCGCGCGCCAGCAGCCTGCCGGGCAAGACCGCCACATTGTATTGAGCCAGCAGCCCCCTGGCGAAAGCCAGGTCGTCGGCGCCCGGTACTTTTGCCCACAGGTAGAAGCCGGCATCGGGCAGCTGGACATCGAGCACCGTCGCCAGCAGCGGCGTCACCTGTTCAAACTTGGTGCGGTACTTGTTTCGGTTTTCGAGCACATGCTGTTCGTCGCCCCAGGCTGCGGCGCTGGCCTGCTGGATCACCGGGCTCATGGCGCTGCCATGGTAGGTGCGGTACAGCAAAAACGCCTTCAGCAGCGCGGCGTCGCCAGCAACAAAGCCCGAGCGCATGCCGGGCACGCTGGAGCGTTTGGACAGGCTCGTGAAAGCCACCAGGTTGCGAAAATCATGTCGCCCCAGTTGCACGGCGGCTTGCAGCGAACCGAGCGGGGGCTCTTCGCGAAAATAGATCTCCGAATAACACTCGTCGGAGGCGATCACAAAACCGTGCCGGTCGCTCAACTCGAACAGCCGTTGCCACTCGGTCAGCGGCATCACCGCGCCGGTCGGGTTGCCGGGCGAGCAGACATAAAGCAATTGCGTTTGGGCCCACACGCTGTCGGAGACGCTGGCCCAGTCGGCGGCAAAGTTGCGGTCCGGGTCGCTGTTGGCAAAGGCGGTTTGCGCACCGGCGAGCAGGGCCGCGCCTTCGTAGATTTGGTAGAACGGGTTGGGGCACACCACGGTGGCGCCGGCGCGGCGCGGGTCGACCACGGTTTGGGCCAACGCGAACAAAGCTTCGCGCGAGCCATTGACCGGCAGCACCTGGCTCATTGCATCCACCGTCACGCCGTAGCGGCGCTGAATCCACGCTGCGATGGATTGCCGCAAACCCGGCTCACCTGCCGTGGCGGGGTAGTTCGCCAGGCCTTTCAGGTTGTCGCGCAGCGCCTGCTGAATCAGCGCGGGCGTCGGGTGGCGGGGTTCACCGAGCCCGAGGCTGATGGGTTTGTAAGCCGGGTTGGGCGTGATGTCCTGGGTGAGTGCGCGCAGCCTCTCGAACGGGTACGGGTGCAGGCGCGCGAGCAGCGGGTTCATCGGCACGATTATCGGCGAGGCGCGCGGGCGATCTCCGGCCCGTCTGGGCGTGCGCGCTGGCGCTGTTCACCAGGGCAGCGCGTGGCCGTACTGGTTGAAAAATCCGCCGGTCGAATCGGCGCCGAGCCGGTCGATGGTCGCCAGCAGCCGTGCCGCGGCATCCTCTGGCGCTTGCACCGTCAATCCCGTTTTCGCAAACGGTGCGGACAGTGGCGTGGCGACCGTTCCCGGGTGCAGCGCAACGCAAATTGCCGATGGTTGGCTGCGCTTCAATTCGATCGACGCCGTCCGCACCAGTTGATTCAGCGCCGCCTTCGAAGCGCGGTAGCTGTGCCAACCGCCCAAGCGGTTGTCACCGATGCTGCCGACCTTGGCCGACAGCGTTGCGAACACCGCTTTGCCGTCACGCGGCAACAGCGGAAGGAAATGCTTCATCAACAACGCCGGGCCGATCGCATTGATCGCGAAGGCACGCGCCATGTGGGCCGGGTCCAACTGGCGCCAACTCTTCTCGGGCTCGACGCCGTCGCCATGCAAAAACCCCGCGGCGTTGATCAGCAACCGAAGCGGCAAGCCACTGCCTGCCGCTTGGTCTGCCGCGTGAGCGATCGTGGCCTCCCGACACACATCGAGCGGCGGGTCACTGCGCCGGCTGAAGCCCAGCACGCGGGCGAAGCAGGCTTCGCTGCGCAGCTGTGCCAGCAAGGCCTGGCCGATGCCTCCGCTCGCGCCGATGACAAGCGCCAGACCTCCGGCAGGAAACGATTCGAGCATCCGCAAGCCGTCGTCGTCGCCGGCGCAAAGGCGGGATCAGCCGACCTTCTTGGCCCAGGCGCTGCACCATCCGTTGCCGGCGACCTGTTTGCCAGCAAACAGCGGGCAACCACCCGCGGCATCGCTGGCCTTGCCCTGGTACAGCTGGCAATTGCTGCATTTCTGCGAGGCTTCGTGCTTGGGGTACTTCTTATCATCCACCTTGGTGGTGTCTTGCTTGTAGGCCAGGGCCACGGCTTGGGCGTCCGCTTCGGCGAGCGCCGGCCCGGCTTGCGCCATCAAGGCGCTGGAGGCAGCAAGCGTTGAGCCCGCAGCGGCGGCCTGAATCATGAACGTGCGGCGGTTGGTGGGGTTCATAGCGCATCTCGTGAGTTGAAGAAGGCCGCATCGTGCCACAACCAGACTTGAGAGTCTCTTTGTGAACTCATGGGTTACTAGTTTCGTCGGGATAGGTCCCGTTTGGAGGCTGCGGTCCGCTATCGCAGTCCGCGGTCGGCAGTCCGCGGTCGGCAGTCCGCTTGACGCCGCCAAGCGGGCCTCGCATCATCTCTGCGCCATGAACGCATTTGCACGCAGCGCCGCGCCGCTCTCACCGTTGTCGCTGCGCTTTGAGCTGGCCTGGACCATGCCTGTGGCGGTCGGATTGGCGGCGCTGTATTCACCTTGGATGGCGTGGCTGGCCGGCACCGGCTTTCAGGTGGGAATGGCCTGCGTGGAGCTGCTTCCATGGAACACCCGCTCACCCGCCGCCGTGGCGCCGCACCGCCGGTTTGCCAGCATGCTGCGCACGCATGTGCTGCTGCAGGCGGTGTTGCTCGGCATCGGGGTCTGGGTGGCTGCGTCCACAAGCCCTGTGGGAGGGCTGTGGGCGATGCTGGCTTTGGGCATCGGCATCGGCGGGGTGACCGGCGGCCAGGGCATCACCTTTGCGCACGAACTCGGGCATTCGCGCTCAAGGCTCGATCGGGCCTTGGGCTGGCTGCTGATGGCCAGCGTCAATTACAGCCACTTCATGGTCGAGCACTACCGCGGGCACCCTCCACGCGCGGCCACGCGCGACGACCCGGCATCGGCGCGCGCGGGTGAATCGCTGTGGCGCTTTTTGCCTCGCACCCTGGCCGGCAGCTGGCGCAGTCGGCCTACGCGGTGTTCTTGCAGGAGACCATCAACGACATCGAGCACTACGGGCTGCAGCGCCAAGAGCACGGCGGCAAGCGCGAGCCCTTCGGCGTGATGCGTGCGTGGAACGCGGACCATTGGCTCACCCACTGTTTCATCGCCAACCTGCAACGCCACTCCGACCACCACATGCATGCGTCGAAGCCGTACCCCACGCTGGACGCGCTGCGCGGCCCGCAATTGCCGACCGGTTACGCCGGCTGCCTGAGGCTGGCGTCCGTGCCGCCCTTGTGGTTTCGTGCAATGGATGCACGCATCAACGCACTCGGCACACCACGCCCTTCAGAAACGCCATGACAAAACAACTGAGCACCGCTGAAACTCTGCCCATCGATGCCGCCGATGCGCTGCTGGTCGGCCGCGCCTGGGTGCCGGGCCATCGCGGCGGCCCGACGCTGGTGCTGCTGCGTGACGGCGTGCTGCACGACGTCAGCGCGCTGGCCCCGACGATGGCCGCCTTGCTGGAGCGCCTTGATGCCGTGCAGGGGCTGCGCGCTGCGCCGGCGCGGCCGCTCGGGCCCTTGTCCGATTGGCTGGCCGACACGCTCTCACACGGGCCTGATTTTGCGCAGCGCCACTTGCTGGCGCCGAACGACTTGCAGGTCGTCAAGGCCGCCGGCGTCACATTCGCCGAGAGCATGGTCGAGCGTGTGATCGAGGAACAGACCCGCGGCGACCCGACCCGGGCCGAAGCGGTGCGCCGCCAGGTGGTCGCGGTGGTTGGCGATGACCTGGCCCGCATCCGCCCCGGCTCGCCCCAGGCGGAGCAGTTGAAGGCCCTGTTGCTGGAGCAAAAGCTCTGGTCGCAGTACCTGGAGGTGGGCATCGGGCCGTACGCCGAAATTTTTACCAAGGCGGCGCCGATGGCGTCGCTGGGCACCGGGGTGGAGATCGGCCTGCATTCCGAGTCGACATGGAACAACCCCGAGCCCGAGGTCGTGCTGGCGGTGTCGCCACGCGGCCAGGTGGTTGGCGCGGCGCTGGGCAACGATGTCAACCTGCGTGACTTCGAGGGCCGCAGCGCGCTGTTGCTGGGCAAGGCGAAAGACAACAACGGTTCGTGCGCGATCGGCCCATTCATCCGTTTGTTCGACGATCACTTCGGCATGGCCGAGGTGCGCAACGCCGTGGTCAGACTGAACGTGACCGGCGACGACGGTTTTGTGCTGGAAGGATCGAGTTCGATGGCGCGCATCAGCCGCGACCCGCTCGACCTGGTGGCGCATGCGATGGGCCCGCATCACCAGTATCCCGATGGAATGATGCTGTTCTGCGGCACCATGTTCGCGCCCATCAAGGACCGCGACGCACCCGGCGCCGGCTTCACCCACCACCTGGGCGACAGGGTCACGATCAGCACCGGGCGGCTGGGCGGCCTGGTGAACTGGGTCAATCGCAGCGACCGCATTCCGCCGTGGCAGTTCGGGGTCGGTGCATTGATGCGCAACCTGGCGGGGCGGGGGCTGCTGGGTTGACTGGCACTCAGTCGCAGTCGCTGCGCTCCTGCGCCTTCAGGCAGTCCGCGTATCCCGCGTCGGTGCGCAAGCGGTACAGCACACGCGCCGCAACGGCGGTGTCGGGGAAATCCGAGAACAGCCCGTCGATGCCCAGCTGATAGAACTGCAGGTACTCGTTGACCGGGTTGCCGGTGTAGTCGCTCGGCAAGCGGCGTTGCTCGTTGCGGAAGGTGTAGGCGTGCACCAGCAGGCCGGCCTTGTGGGCGCGCGCAATCAGGTCGGTGGGGGGCGCCAGCTTGCGTGCCGCTTCGCCGGGGCCGGTGCCAGCGGGGTCGGCCACGGTGCTGACGATGTAGCGCTTCCAAGGGCCAATGCCGTCGGCGTAGCGAGCCACTTCCTTCAGCCCGGCGTCGGTGGCGAAGTAGCCGAAGGTGCGGGCCAGCAGTTCCGGGTTGCCGGAAACCGTCCAGTCGTAGGGCCGGTCAAAGGGCGCGTTGTAGGCCAGCGTGCCATCCGCGTTGACGTCGTCGGCATCGATCAGCTGGACCAGCTTGACCCGCGTCATGTGGCGCAAGGCTTTCAGGTTGGCCTGCTCGAAGGACTGGATGAACACCGGCGCCTCGCGGTAGTTCCAGCCCGCGCGCGTCAACACGTTCAGCAGCCGCTGCTCGAGCGGCAGGCCGATTCCCTGGTGGTAGGTCGGGTGCTTGGTTTCCGGGTAGACGCCGACAACGCGGCCGGCCTCTTTGCCCTTGCGCTTGGCCAGCTCGATCACCTCGGCAAAGGTCGGGATCTCGAACTTGCCGTTGAATTCCTGGGGCCGCTCGGCAAACGCCTGCTTGGCGCGCAAGGTTTTGATCTCGGCCAGTGTGAAGTCGGAGGCCCAGAAGCCTTCCTCTGGCGCGCCGTCGAGCGCCACGATGCGCCTGCGCGACGCAAACTCGGAGTGCTCTGCCACATCGGTGGTGTTGATCATGTTGGGCTCGTGGCGCGCGATCAGGTGGCCGTCTTTGGTGGCCACCAGGTCGGGTTCGATGAAGTCCGCGCCCAGCTCGATGGCCAGCGCATAGCCTTCGAGCGTGTGCTCGGGCAGGTAGCCGCTGGCGCCGCGGTGGCCGATGACCAATGGCGCCTCGAACTTGTTGTGATCGTGGTGGCGTCGCTTGTCGGCAAAGGCCGAATCACTGACGCTGGCAAATGTGAGTGCGCAGGCCAACGCGGCCAGGCCGGCAAGAGAAGATCGCATGAGGTGCCTCCAGATTGTTCGAATGATCGATCCTAGGCAACCGCTGTGACGCTGCCGTGACGTCGGCAGCGCTCTTCGCACGGTTCAGCCCAGCAGCCCATTCTGCGCCGCATGCGCCGGCAATTCCACCACCGGCTGCGGTTTCCAGCCCTTCTTGCGGTGCTCGGCCACCACAACGGTGTAGATGCCGCCGCGCACGAACCACTTGGCGGTGATGCGGATGAAGCGCGGCGCCGCGGCCTTGACGATGTCGTCCAGGATGTGATTGGTGACCTTCTCGTGGAACGCGCCAACGTTGCGGTAGCTCCAGAAATACATCTTCAGACTCTTCAATTCCACGCACATTTTGTCGGCCACCATGTCGATGGTGAAATGCGCAAAGTCGGGCTGGCCGGTCAACGGGCAGTGGCAAGTGAATTCGGGCACCTGGAACTGGATGACGTAGTCTCGCTTGGGCGCCGGGTTGGCAAACACATGCAGCTCCTTGCTCGGCGCCGTGGGCGGGTTGGGCGGCATGGGGCGCTCTTTGGCGGCCGTTTTCTTGGGTGCGGGCTGGGTCATCTGGATACAGTTTGGAAGGGGTTCGAAGCGAGGACGCGATGGTATCATCCAGGCCCTTTGAGGAGGCCCCGGAACGCACCCCGACGTACCGAGTTTCCTTAGACGAATCAAGCACTTAGGCGCGTCCCGCGTCCGCCGACAGACCTGCCCGCCACGCCCATTCCATGCGCCTGAACTCGATCAAGCTCGCCGGTTTCAAATCGTTCGCCGAACCCACCCACTTCCAGCTTCCGGGCCAACTGGTCGGCGTGGTCGGGCCCAACGGCTGCGGCAAGTCCAACATCATGGATGCAGTGCGCTGGGTGCTGGGCGAAAGCAAGGCCAGCGAGTTGCGCGGCGAGTCGATGCAGGACGTGATCTTCAACGGCTCGGGCCTGCGCAAGCCGGCCAGCCGCGCCAGCGTGGAGCTGGTGTTCAGCAACGAAGACGCGCGTGCCGGCGGGCAGTGGAACCAGTTCGCCGAGATCGCCGTCAAGCGTGTGCTCACGCGCGACGGCACCAGCAGCTACTACATCAACAACCAGCCGGTCCGCCGGCGCGACGTGCAAGACGTGTTCCTGGGCACCGGCCTGGGCCCGCGCGCCTACGCCATCATCGGCCAGGGCACGATCAGCCGCATCATCGAGAGCAAGCCCGAAGAGCTGCGCATGTTTCTCGAAGAAGCCGCTGGTGTCTCCAAGTACAAGGAACGACGCCGTGAAACCGAGCACCGGCTGAAGGACACGCGCGACAACCTGACCCGCGTTGAGGACATCCTGCGCGAGCTGAACAGCAACCTTGAAAAACTGGAAAAGCAGGCCGAAGTGGCGAGCCTGTACCGTGGCCTGCAGCTGCAGGGCGAGTTGAAGTTGCACCAGTTGTGGTTCCTGAAACACCGCGATGCGGCCGGTGAAGAAGCGCGCGTCAAGCAAGCCGTCGTGGAAGCCAGCAACGCGCTGGAGGCGCGCACGGCAGAGTTGCGCCACGGCGAGGCAGAGCTTGAAACCATTCGCCAGGCGCACTACGCGGCGAGCGACGAATTGCATGCGTCGCAGGGTTTCCTGGCCGAAGCGGCGCTGGAGGTGAGCCGGCTCGAAGAGCGCATCCGCTACGTCGTCGAGGGCCGCCAGCGGATCGAGCAGCGCTTGCTCGAACTCAAGACCCAAAGCGACCAGTGGAGCGAGCGCCAGACGCAGGCCGAGGACGAGCTGGGCAACATAGCCGAGCAGATCGCCGGCGCCGACGAGCAAGGCGAGGGCCTGGCCGCGCAGGCTGAAGAATTCGCGGCCAACCTGCCCACGCTGGAAGACGCGGTGCGGGCCGCGCAAGGCCAGAGCAACCAGCAACGCACGCTTGTGTCTGCGGTGCAGCAGCAAATCCAGGTGTTGGCTGCGGAGAGTCGCAACATCGAAGATCAGCGCCGCCAGCTCAACGCACGGCGTGAGCGGCTGGCCGGCGAACGCGGCCAGCTCGCCGCGCCCGACACGCAAAAGTTGGGCGAGCTGAAGCAGCAGTTCAGCGTCGCCGAAGAAGCGCAAGGCGTGACCGAGGGGCGCCTGCTGCAATTGAACGAACAGGTGCCCGCACTCGATGAAGCGCGCCGCGCCCAGCAGGAGCAGGTCAATGCCCAGGGCGGCAAAGTAGCCGATCTGAGCGCGCGGCTCGATGCACTGCGCGCGCTGCAAGAAAAAGTGCAGACCGAGGGTAAGCTCAAACCCTGGCTGGCCCGGCATGGGCTGGATTCGCTGCAGGGTTTGTGGACCAAGGTGCACATCGAAGCCGGCTGGGAGACCGCGCTCGAAGCGGCTTTGCGCGAGAGGCTGGGTGCGCTGGAGGTGGGCCGGCTCGAGACCGTGCGCGCCTTCGCCGCCGATGCGCCGCCCGCCAAGCTGGCCTTCTACACGCCGCCGCTGGCGGCCTTCGCCAACACCCACCAAACCCTGCCGCGCCTGAGCGATCTGCTGCGGCTGGCCAATGCGCAAGAACAGGCCGGGCTGAAGGCCCTGCTCAACGACTGGCTCGAAGGGGTTTACACCGCGGCCAACCTCGACGAGGCGCTCTCCGCCCGCGCGAAGCTGACGCACGGCGAAGTCATCATGACGCGCGCAGGCCACGCCGTCAGCCAATTTGCCGTGAGCTTTCACGCGCCCGACTCCGAACAGTCGGGCATGTTGGCGCGGGCCCAGGAGATCGAGAGCCTGGAGCGGCAGCTGCGCGCCCAGGTGCTGATCTTCGAAGAGTCGCGCAGCGCGCAGGTGCGCACCGAAGCGGCCCACACCGATGCGTCGCAGCGCCTGGTGGCGGCGCGCCGTGAGGCCACCGAAAGCCAGACGCGGGCCCACGAGCTGCAAGTGGAACTGCTGCGCTTGTCGCAGTTGGTCGAACAAACCAGCACCCGGCGCGAGCAACTTGACGGCGAGTTGGCCGAGATCGATTCGCAGCAGCAAGCGCTGAACGAGCGCAGTGCCATCGGCGAAGCGCGCTTCGAAGCGCTGGACATGGAACTCGCCACCACCCAAGAGCGCCACGCCGATCTGGACGAAGCCGTGATCGCCGCCGAGCGCAAGCTGACCGAGGCGCGCGAACAGCTGCGCACACTTGAGCGTGAAGCCCAGGAAGCGCAGTTCGCATCGCGCTCGCTGGCGGCGCGGCGCGGCGAACTGCAGCGCGGTATTGAAACCGCGGCTCAGCAACTGGCGGCGGGCCACGTGTCCGCGGACCAGCTGCAAGATGAACTGACCCGTTTGACCGATGTGTCGGCGCAAGCCGGATTGCAGACCGCTTTGGCGCTGAGGCTGGAACGCGAAGCATCGCTGGGCGCCAAACGGAGTGAATACGACGACCTGAGCTCGCGGCTGAAGCGGTCCGACGAACGGCGCCTGGCGCACGAACAAAGCCTGCAGCCGCTGCGCGATCGCATCATGAAGCTGCAGCTGGAAGAACAGGCCGCGCAGATTGGCAGCGCGCAGTATCTGGAGCAGCTGGATGCGGCGCAGGCCGACCTGGCGGCGCTGGAGCAGGGCATTCAGGATGGCGCTGTCAAGCTGGCCGGGCTGCAAGCCGAGATCGACCGCATCAACCGCGAGGTCAATGCCTTGGGTGCGGTGAACCTGGCCGCCCTGAACGAACTGACGGCGTCGCGCGAACGCAAGGCATTCCTCGATGCGCAGAACGCCGACCTGGTCGAGGCGATGAACACGCTTGAAGACGCGATCCACAGAATAGACCTGGAAACCCGCGATCTGTTGGGCAGCACCTTCAACCAGGTGAACGAACACTTCGGCCGCATG
The DNA here is from genome assembly GCA_031378125.1 of Methylibium sp. Lineage (GTDB taxonomy): Bacteria > Pseudomonadota > Gammaproteobacteria > Burkholderiales > Burkholderiaceae_C > LGRD01. The sequence continues at coordinate 17,418 of JANNDW010000384.1, forward strand.
TTCCCCACGCTGTTCGGCGGCGGCGTGGCCAAGCTGGTGATGACCGGCGACGAAATCCTTGACGCCGGTGTGCAAGTGATGGCCCAGCCCCCGGGCAAGAAAAACAGCACGATCCACTTGATGTCGGGTGGCGAGAAAGCCCTGACCGCGATCGCCCTGGTGTTTGCCATCTTCCAGCTCAACCCGGCGCCGTTTTGTTTGCTCGACGAAGTCGACGCACCGCTGGATGATGCCAACACCGAGCGCTATTCCAGGCTGGTGACCGAGATGGCGCAAGGCACCCAATTTCTGTTCATCAGCCACAACAAGATCGCGATGGAAATGGCCGAACAACTGATCGGTGTGACCATGCAGGAGCAGGGCGTTTCGCGCATCGTCGCGGTGGACATGAAGGCCGCCGTGAGCCTGGCCGAGACGGTGTGAGGGTGTTGCGATGAACAGCCTCACGGTCGCGCTTGCTGTTCTGGGCGGCGTGGTGCTGGCGGCCATCGTGGCCCACGGCGCCTGGACGGCCCGCAAGGCCGATCCCAAGCGGGCTGCGCGGGACGACGGGCCCGCCGAGCTGCGCGAGCCCGTGATGGACGGCGTGGCCGGGTTGAGCGCCGAGCTGACCGACACCTCAGCGCCGTTTTCACTCGAACGAAAGTCTCCCAAGCGAACCTCGGCGCGGCTGGACGCGCTGATCGATGCGATTGTGGTGCTGAACATCGATGCCCCCGTCAGCGGCGACATGCTGCTGGCACACTTGCCGCCCACCCGGCGCGCGGGCAGCAAGCCGTTTCTGATCGAGGGCCTGAACACCCTCAACGGTGAATGGGAGCCGCCGCTGGCCGGGCAGCACTACAGCGAAGTGCAGGCCGGCGTGCAACTGGCCAATCGCGGTGGCGCGCTGAACGAAATCGAATACTCCGAGTTCGTGCAGGCCGTGCAGCCGTTTTGCGAATCCATTGGCGCCATGACCGACTACCCCGACATGCTGGAGGTGGTGGCCCGCGCGCGCGAGCTTGACACCTTTGCCAGCCAGCATGACGCGCAACTCGCGGTCCATCTGCATGCCCGCTCGTCGCCGTGGAGCGTGAGCTACATCCAGCAGCACGCCGCCCGCCACGGCTTCGCGCCCGGCCTGGTGCCGGGCCGGCTGGTGCTGCCTTCAGATGAGGAGGGCGCCCCACCGGTGTTGACGCTCAGCTTCGACTCGCTGACGGCCCTGGACGAGAACCCCAACCAGGCCGAGGTGCGCGACGTGACCCTGAGCTTCGATGTGCCGCAGACCGACGCCCGCGTTGGCCCCTTCGTGTCGTGGCAGGCCAGCGCCCAGGCGCTGTCGCTGGGCATGGACGCGGCCATCGTCGACGACAACGGCCAGCCGCTCAGCGCACCGGGCTTTGCCGTGATCGGTGGCGAACTCGGGCAGTTGTACCAGGCCTTGGAAGAGCGTGATCTGGCGGCGGGATCGATGGCCACCCGGCGTTTGTTCAGCTGACCATGCCAGCATCGGTTGCCGCTGAACGTGCCGCCCGGTTGCGCGAGCAACTGCAGCATCACGCTCACCGCTACTACGTGCTCGACGAACCGCAGATTCCGGATGCCGAATACGACAGGCTGTTCCAGGAACTGCAGGCGCTGGAGCTTGCGCACCCCGAGCTGCTGACGCCGGATTCGCCCACGCAACGGGTCATTGGCAAGGTGCTGGATGGCTTCACACCCGTGCGCCATGCGGTGCCCATGCTGTCCATCCGCACCGAGACCGACACCGAGCCCGGCGGCGCGGTGGCTTTCGACGCCAGAGTGCGCCGCGAACTGGCACTGACAGAAACCGACCCGCCCGTGCAATACGCCGCCGAGCTGAAGTTCGACGGCCTGGCCATCAACCTGCGCTACGAGCATGGCGTGCTCGTGCAGGCCGCCACGCGCGGTGACGGTGAAACCGGCGAGGACGTGACGCAGAACATCCGCACCATCGGCCAGATTCCGCTGCGCTTGGCCGGCGTGACCGCGGCGGTGCTCGAAGTGCGCGGCGAGGTCTACATGAGCCGCGATCAATTCGAGGCCCTCAACGAACGCCAGCGCGCGTTGATCGCAGCGGGTGCGAAAAACGAAAAGACCTTCGTCAACCCGCGCAACGCCGCCGCCGGTGCGGTGCGCCAACTCGACCCGGCGATGGCCGCCAAACGCCCCCTGAGCTTTTTCGCCTACGGCCTGGGTGACGTGCAAGGCTGGGACATCCCGCCCACCCACAGCGGCCTGCTCGACTCGCTGCTGGCCATGGGCGCACCCGTGTGCAAAGACCGTGCCGTGGTGGAAGGTGCCCAAGGGTTGATCCAGTTCCACCAGGCCATGGGCGCCAAACGCGACAGCTTGCCCTTCGACATCGACGGCGTGGTCTACAAAGTCAACTCGCGCGAGCTGCAGCGGCGCCTGGGCTTCGTGAGCCGCGAGCCACGCTGGGCCGTGGCGCACAAGTACCCCGCGCAAGAGCAGATGACGGTCGTGCGCGGTATCGATGTGCAGGTCGGCCGCACCGGCAAGCTCACGCCCGTGGCCAAGCTGGCGCCGGTGTTCGTGGGCGGCACCACGGTGAGCAACGCCACCTTGCACAACGAAGACGAAACCCGCCGCAAGGACGTGCGCGTGGGCGACACCGTGGTGGTGCGGCGCGCAGGCGACGTGATCCCCGAGGTGGTGAGCGTGGTGCTGGAGCGCCGCCCGGCCGACGTGGGCGAGCCCTTCGACCTGTACAAGCGCCTGGCCGGCAAGTGCCCCATCTGCGGCAGCGACATTGCGCGCGAAGAAGAGGAAGTGGACTGGCGCTGCTCCGGCGGCCTGTTCTGCCCCGCGCAGCGCAAGCAGGCTGTTTTGCACTTTGCCCAGCGCCGCGCGCTGGACATCGACGGCCTGGGCGACAAGCTGGTGGACCAGCTGGTGGACGCTGGCCTGATCCGCACCCTGCCCGAGTTGTACACGCTGGGCCTGGGCAAACTCACTGCGCTGGAGCGCATGGGCGAGAAGAGCGCGCAGAACCTGCTGGTCGGCCTGCAAAAGAGCAAGCGCACCACTCTCGCTCGGTTCGTCTACGGCCTGGGCATACGCCACGTGGGCGAAACCACCGCCAAGGACCTGGCCAAACACTTTGGTTCGCTTGATCGATTGTTGGATGCGACCGAGGAGCAACTGCTGCAAGTTAGCGACGTGGGCCCCGTCGTCGCCCAAAGCCTGCACACCTTTTTGGCCCAGCCGCACAACCGCGAAGTGATAGAGCAACTGCGCGCCGCTGGCATCATCTGGGAAGAAGGCGAGGGCACCGCGGCCAATTCCGCGCCGCAACTGTTGGCCGGCAAGACCTTTGTGCTCACCGGCACGCTGCCCACCCTGAGCCGCGACGAAGCCAAGGAGTTGATCGAAGCGGCGGGCGGCAAGGTGGCCGGCTCCGTCTCCAAGAAGACGCACTTCGTGGTGGCGGGGGAAGAGGCGGGCAGCAAGCTGGAGAAGGCGCGGGAGTTGGGGGTTGAGGTGATAGACGAGGCGGGATTGAAGCAACTGGCATCGCATCATGGATGATCTTCGACGGGAATGACCTCGCAATGCGCCTCACAGGAGTTCTACGCACCTGGCACGCTGACCGAGGCTTCGGTTTCATCGCGCCCACTCATGTTGGGCCTGAACTATTCGTGCACGTCAAAGCCTTCCCGCAGGACGGCACTCACCCCAGCGTTGGCGAAAGGCTGACCTATGAGTTGGGCCGCGGGAACGACGGCAAACCCCGCGCGGTCAATGTCGTCCGCGCCGCCATTGGCAACAAGGGCAGAACGTCGAAGGCGCGGGTGGAGCGTGCGCCAAGCGCGAGCAGTTGGTTCGGGTCGCTGCTGGTGCTGGGCCTGCTGGTGGGCGGTGCGTACTACGGCTACTCTCGATTCGCGGCTTACCAGCACCGTCTGGCGCTGGAGAATTCTCCTGTCCTGCGGGAACACAAGCCCATCGACATTGGGGCGCCTGGGCGTCACTGCGATGGACGCACCAGGTGTTCCGAAATGACGTCGTGTGCAGAAGCCAAATGGTTCATCAACCACTGCCCTGGAACGCAGATGGACGGCAATCACGACGGCACGCCTTGCGAGCAGCAATGGTGCACAAGCCCGTTTGCAAAGTGACTCGCCGCACGAAGACGCATCCCATGCCTGTACCCGCGAGGTTGAAGCAATGTGGTCCGCATACGCCTGCTCGGTGGGTGGCGTGGATGAGGATCGCTTTTGCGAGGCATTCCAGTTCGGGGACTCGGGTGCACTGGCGGATGAACTCGGGCAACTGGTTCTGAGTGGCAGGAAAAGGGCCACGACAGGATTGGTCTGGTCGTTTGAGGCGGCGGCCAGGCGCCTGTCGCGGCCACACGAAGCGCCCGTCGTTCAAGCGCCGCGCGGCGCACCACACGCCGAAGCCGTCGTGCACGAGCAACTTGATGCGGGTGGCCCGTGCGTTGGCGAACAGGTAGCCGTGGTGGGCCTGGGCCGAGCCGAAGACTCGGCACCACACGGGCGAGCAAGCGTTGGGCGCCGGCTCGCATGTCCAGTGGCTCGACCGCCAGCCACAGTTGATCGATGCGGATCATCGCCGCCCTCAACGTAGCCAGCCGCGCAGCCACGCCGCGCACTGATCGGCCGCCGCCTGCTGCCAGCTCACGGCAACGCTGGTGGCGCCCCGGCGCAGTTCGATGCGAATGTCGGCCAGCGCTGCCGGGACGGCCTCACGACCTGGCAACGCCAGCGCGATGAACTCGCCCGCATCACGGCCTGCGCTGGATGACGCCGACACCCGGGCCGTCGGTGCCACCCCACGGCGCCACTTGTGCACCAGGTTGGCGTTCAGGCCGTGCGCCAGCGCGACGCCAGCCACCGAGGCGCCAGGTTCGTTACACGCAGCCAGCACCCGGGCCTTGAGTTCAGCGGCGTGGCGCCGCCGCGGCGCACTCTTGATTTGCATGGTGTCCACCTCAGACATGGGTGGACACCATGCTGGCCGGTATTCATCGGCTATTCAAGGGTGGGATGGCTAGCTGCTTACGTCTCCACCGCCTGGCGCCGCTTCAACCAGCCCCGCTCCTGCTTGCTCAGGCTTTTGTAGCGGCCCCGGTGAATGATCTGCACGCCTGGATTGTCGGCATCGACCTCTTTGCCCCTGAACCTCAGGTCGGCCACGACTTGCTTGTGACCTCAGATCCCAACTCTGTCTACCGAGACTTCCCAACTTTGTCGTCAGCACGCGCCCCAAAAGCCTTCAAACGATAAGGGGTTTTGCGTTTGCGAAAACGGGGACATGTCAATTAGTATACATAATATTAATAGTAGTTACTTAGTCAGCCCTGCAAATCTCCGCCAGCCGGCAGAGCAAGCGCCTATGCGGGTGGAGGGGATTTGTAGGGCCGACTACTTATGATCAACGATCGGAATCGTCCGCATCCTCAGTTGCGTCGACTTCCTCGTCAAACGACGCGACATCAGTCGTTGCGTGAGGAATCAGCGGTTGGTCCAATGGCCGCCAGACTCGACTTTTGAGGCTGTTCAAACGATCGGACTGTGCAAGCGCTGCATGCACCGCTTCTGGGTTCATCAGAAGGGCAAACGGGTTTGCTGTGATGTGTTGATGCTGCATATCGAATCTCCAGTTGGGGTGCGTTGATGGTTTGAACTCTAGGCAATCAGCCGGCGAAGCTGAAGTGGGTTCTGAACCAAACATCCCGTAGGAAGAATGCTGACATAGACGTCGTCCGACGCCCGTGAAAAGTCGCCGATCTGGCGCTTCCAAGGTCATCGGAAACGATTCGCGGCTACCGAAACGTGCGAAATCGGCGTTCAGTGGATCACGGGCGCGCCGCTGTTTCGCGTCTTCCGCTTCTCGGATCCGCGCCGACTTTGGCATCTGAATCCAACAGAAATTCAACCATCAGGCACTGCTGCCATATCAAAAATTATGAAAAAACATCATATAAAACAACTAGATGAGGCGCATTTTCAATGTGTTAGTTTAAGTAGATCCCGGGTCTCATTCCCGCTCTTTGGTTTGAAAAGGCGATCAAAGTTGTTGCTCGTGCTTTGTGCAATGCTTTCTACACTGAGCCCTTTCAGCCTTGCAAGCTCCTGGGCAACGAAGGGCACATAGGCTGGACTGTTCGTCTTTCCCCTGTACGGAACGGGGGCCAGATACGGGCTGTCGGTCTCGATCAGACAGCGCTCCAGTGGGACGAACTTGGCCACGTCGCGCAATTCGGTCGCTGACTTGAAAGTCAGGATGCCCGAGAAGGAAATGTAGAAACCAAGATCGAGGGCGGCGCGTGCCACCGCAGCGGACTCGGTGAAGCAATGAAATACACCGCTCGAACCAAGCGCTCCAGCGTCGCTCAGGATCCCCAGCGTATCGTCAGAAGCGCTGCGGGTGTGAACCACCAAGGGCAATTGACAGCGCTGAGCCACCTCAATGTGCACCCGGAAACGGTTGCGTTGCCATTCCATGTCGATCACGCTGCGGCCATTCAAGCGATAGTAGTCAAGACCCGTTTCGCCGATGGCAACCACGCGAGGTTTGGCCGCGAGTTGGACCAGGTCATCGATCGATGGCTCTCGCACGCCCTCGTTGTCGGGATGCACGCCAGCGCTGCACCAGAAGTTCTCGAAGCGGGTTGCCAGCGAATGCACCTGATCGAACTCTTCGAGAGTCGTGCAAATGCACAGGGCTCGATCCACCTGGGCAGACGCCATTTCGGCGCGAATGGCGTCGATGCGCTCGCTCAACTCCGGAAAACTCAGGTGGCAGTGGGAATCGACGTACATGCGACGGACGTGACCACCGGCGGTGGCCGAGTGCTCAGATGGTCTGCGTTGGTTTTGCAGAGGAGATGGATGTGCCCAGGATCTCCTCGATCTTCACCTTCAGCACACGCGTCTTTTCGTCCGTTGGAAAGCGTACACCCACCCCTTGAGTGCGGCCGCCAGATGCATTGGCCGGGGTGACCCACCCGACCTTGCCAGCGACTGGGTAGCGTTGTGGATCCTCGGGCAAGGAGAGCAGCAGGTAAATGTCCTCGCCGAGCTTGTATTCCCGCGTGGTCGGAACAAACAAGCCGCCATCGGAGAACAAGGGCATGTAAGCTGCATAGAGCGCCGCCTTTTCACGGAACACCAACTGAATCACGCTCGGGCGCGTTGCTGCCGCAGGTTGTCCCTGGAGTGGGGTGCCGCGACCGATGGTTTCGCTCATGTCCCTTAGTGTAACTAAACGCCCGGCTTCGCGCGGCTTGCGGCGGCAGCTTTCGACAAGGCTCGTTGACCTTGATGAATGAGCGCCTCTGTCATCAAGCCAGCATGCCAAGGATGTTCGGCATGCTGCGCCGCCCCTGTCAACGAGCGAGCCCAATCCGTGAGGGGGATCACCCCGGCCGCCTGCCCCAATTCGGACGCCGGAAAGTAGCGCGGCAGAGCGCCAACCGCCACGCACAGCGCGTCGTGACAGAGTTTTTGCAGCGCGTTGACAAGGCGTGGCAAAGGCCAGCCAGTTAGCGCGGCGGCCTCCCCGCGCGCAACGAGTGCCGGCAGGCGGAGCCAATGCTCCGCGTCCACGCCGTGGCGGGACCAGTCCAGCGCTTCAAGCGGTTGACCGCCAGTTGCGCGGAGCAAAACCTCAGCATGTTCAACGCCCTTCCCCACCAGCCATGCCAAGGCCTGTTCCGACCGCGGCGCGGCCAAGGGGGCCGCTTGGCAACGGCTGCGAATCGTTGGCAGCAGCGAGTCCGGGATGGCGCAGCTGAGCACGAAGCGAGCATCCCCAGGAGGCTCCTCCAGCGTCTTGAGCAGCGTATTCGCGGAGATGGCGTTCATGCGTTCTGCGGGATGCATCACCACCAATTTGCCGCGACCGCGCGCTGCCGTGGTCTGCGCAAAGGCCACGACGGCACGAACCGCCTCGACCTTGATTTCCTTGCTGGGCTTGGTCTTGCTGTTCTTTTCGGCCGCACTATCGTCGCCCTGTGCGTCATTCGACCAGCCAAGCGAATCGCGCAGGGCTTCAGGCAACACCACCAGCAAGTCCGGGTGCGAACGGGACTGCACCAGTTTGCAGCTGGCGCATACGCCACAAGGCTTTGATTTGGCCTGTGGCTCGTCAGGCGCATCACACAACCAGGCTTGAGCCAAGGTCAGGGCCAACTCAAACTGGCCCACCCCCTGCGGGCCATGCACCAACAACGCATGCGCACGACGTGTGAGCAGTGTCAGGCGCAGGGGCTCCTCGAGCCATGGCAGCGGCAGAACGCCATCGGGCCCTACCACCGGCGTGCCTCCAGCACGTTTGCGATCTGGCCCGCTACCTCGGTTGGCGCCAACGACGCGTCGATGCGCGCAAAGCGCTGAGGCGCCGCGTTGAGCCTGGCTTGGTAGCCAGCGCGGACCCGATCAAAAAAAGCCAGGTCCTGCCGCTCGAACCTGTCTGCTTGCCGAGCCGCGGCACGGCGTTGCGCCGCCAGTGCCGGAGAAACATCGAACCACAGCGTCAGGTCAGGCTGCAAGGCGCCCTGCACCCAGGACTCGAGCCGGCTCAGCACCTCGAGGTCCAAGCCTCGGCCCGCGCCCTGGTAGGCAAAGCTGGCATCGGCGAATCGATCGCACAGCACGGTGTCGCCTCGGGCCAGCGCGGGAAAGATGACCTCGTTGAGGTGATCGCGCCGCGCCGCGAACACCAACAGCGCTTCTGTCAACGGGTCCATCGGCATGTGCAGCATCAGGTCGCGCAGTTTCTCGGCAAGCGGTGTTCCACCCGGCTCACGCGTGCTGACCAGCGTAGCGCCCGAAGCGCGCAGTCGATCCGCGACGGCTTCGATGTGCGTGGACTTGCCGGCGCCATCGATGCCTTCAAAGGTGATGAATCTCCCCGTCACGACTGGCTACTTTCCACGCTGGTATTTGTTGACCGCGCGATTGTGCTCGGCGAGCGTCTCGCTGAACTCACTGCTGCCGTCGCCCCTGGCCACAAAGTACAAGGCCTTGGTGGAGTCGGGCCGCACCGCCGCCAAAAGAGACGCCTTGCCAGGCATCGCAATGGGTGTCGGCGGCAGGCCACCACGCGTGTAGCTGTTGTAGGGCGTGTCGGTTTGCAGGTCGCGTTTGCGCAGGTTGCCGTCAAACGCGGCGCCCAAGCCGTAGATGACCGTCGGGTCGGTTTGCAAAGGCATGCCGATGCGAAGGCGATTGGCGAACACACCGGCCACACGGCCACGGTCCGCCGCCGCGCCGGTCTCTTTCTCGACGATGGAGGCCAGCTTGAGTGCTTCCTCGGGGTCGCGCAAAGGGCTGTCGGCGGCCCGCTCGGCCCAGGCCGTTTCGAGGCGAGTCTTCATCGAGCGGTAAGCCCGTTTGAGCACCGCCAGGTCGGCGCTGCCCTTGCTGTACGCGTAAGTGTCCGGGTAGAAACGGCCTTCCGGAAACTCCCCCGGCGCCCCCATCGCAACCATGATCTCGGGGTCACTCATGTTGGCGGTGGCGGGCTTGAGCGCCTCGGCTTTCGCGAGCTCGGCTCTGAACTGACGAAAAGTCCAGCCCTCCAGTAAACGCACCGTTGCCAAGCTTGAATCGCCGCGCACCATTTTCCTGAGCAGGCTGATCGGCGTGGTGCCGCGTCCGATCTCGTAGCTGCCGGCGCGGATCTTGCGCGCCTCGCCCGACCAACGGAACCATTCATACAGCAGCAAGGGCGATTCCCGCACACCTGCTTGCGCCCAGGCCTGGGCAATCTCGCGCGGGGTGGCGCCGTTCTCGATCGACAGTTCGACGGAGTCGGCAGCCAGGTCCACAGGCTCGTTGAGCCACCAAACGCAAGCCGCAGCGGCCGCGGCGGCGCCCAGTACCACGGTCAACAGCGTGACACGCCAGATCTTCATTGCAAACAGGCGGCGGTGCTGGCGCACGCGCACGGAAACCCTAACGAACATGACTTCATGAGCGGTGATGATAATCGGCGCATGAACACACAGACCCTGTTTGACGGCGCCGTGGCCCTGACCCATTTGGGCGTGATTCGGGCGCGCGGTGCCGAGGCTGCCAAGTTTCTGCATGGCCAGCTGACCAACGACTTTTCGATGCTGGGTCTGTCGCAGGCACGACAGGCTGGTTACTGCTCCGCCAAAGGGCGGCTGCAGGCCAGTTTTGTGGCTTGGAAGGCGGCCCATGACGATGTGTTGCTGATGTGTTCGGCTGGCGTGCTGCCGGCGACCTTGAAGCGCCTGTCGATGTTTGTGCTGCGGACTCAATGCAAGCTGAGTGACGCGACGCGTGAGTTGCAGCTCTGGGGTGTGGCCGGCGCAGCGGCGAGCGCGCTGCTGACAGATGCGCAGGTCTGGGAAAAGCGCGACCTCGCCGGGACAAGCCTCATTCGCCTGCCCGACGCGGCGGGACTTGCGCGCTGCCTTTGGGCCGGCTCGGTGGCGCCGGTTGTCCCGGGCGCTGCTGTTGCGCCCCTCTTCGCGCTGGACACATGGCGATGGTTGGAAGTGCAAAGCGGCTTGCCCACCATTGAAGCGGCCACGGTCGAGCAGTTCGTGCCGCAGATGGTTAACTTTGAACTGGTGGGTGGCGTCGACTTCCAGAAGGGGTGCTACCCGGGCCAAGAGATCGTTGCGCGCAGCCAGTACCGGGGAACGATCAAGAGGCGCATGTTCCTGTTCGACAGTGATGCCCTGGCCGACGCAGGGCAGGATGTATTCCACAGCGGCGAGCCGGCCCAGCCCGCCGGCATGGTTGCCAACGCGGCGCCGCATCCTGGCGGCAGCGGCAGCAGCCTGTTGGTCGAGGTCAAGCTGGCCGCGCTGCAAGACGGAAGCCTGCACCTGGGTTCGCCGCAAGGCCCCCGGTTGCGTCGCGCAGCCATGCCTTACGCGGTTCCGTTCGAATCGGCCTGATCGGCGGCATTCGACAGATGACATCGAGAGCTTGCGGTGCGCGAGTTGTTTGTCTACTACCGGGTTCGCGCTGGCAAAGAAACCAGCGCACGCCATGCGGTCAGCGCACTTCAGATGCGACTGCGACGCCAGTTTCCGCAACTCAACACGAGATTGCTTTGCCGTTCGGAAGCATTCGGTGGCATGCAGACCTGGATGGAAACCTACGCCATGGACGCGCGGCCCGACGGCGCCGGTATCACCGTGGAGATCGAGCAAGAGATCGAGGCACAGGCCAGGGCTCTCGCGCAATACATCGCCGGCGCACGCCACACGGAAGTATTCGTTCCTTGCGTCGCATCGCCATGATGCCGGGACATGCCGCTGCTGCAAGCACGGACTCGCGTCGCAAAGACAAGGTTCAGTGGTCCGGCGCCATGTCCCGCAAAGATTTCACCATCTCGACGTGAGGAATGCCGGCTTCCTCGAACACCGCGCCGTGGGTCGCAAAGCCCGCACGGCTGTAGAACGCCATGGCGCTGGTCTGCGCATGCAGCACCACTTGCTCATTGCCGGCGTCCTTCACTGAGCGAATCAGTGCATCCAGCAGCTTGGCGCCCACGGCCGCACCGCGCAGCGGCTGGATCACCGCCATCCTGCCTATCTTTGCAACACCCGGCGCTTGCTGCACCCACCGCCCCGTCCCCAGCGGTAGCCCAAAGCGGTTGTACGCCACGGCGTGCACGCAGCCGGAATCGGCGCCATCCCATTCCAGATCAGCGGGTATCTTCTGCTCGGCGACGAAGACCTCGGATCGGATCGACTGCGCGTCGCTGCCCAGCGCGGCCCACGAACCCAGCTTGACGTCGATCATGTCTTGGCCCGATTCGAAACCTTCGAGCACGTCTCGCAATGCCTGCGGAACCGGCTTGGAGGTTTGGCTGCGCGGGTCGGCAAAAACATACACCAGCTCGCAAGACACCAGCCGCTGGTCCTGCCGGAACGCCGCCCCGGAGAACAACACCGAAGAGTTGCCGACGCGCGCGCAGCGCATGCCGATGTGCAGCACGTCGTCATAGGCCGCCGAAGCTTCGTACTCCAGCGTTGCCTTGCGCACGTACAGGTCGCCGCCGAGCCGCTCCATGGTTTGCGCGTAGGGCATGGCCAACGCGCGCCAGTAGCCCGCCACGGCGGTGTCAAAGTACATCAGGTAGTGCCCGTTGAAGACGATTTTCTGCGCATCGATCTCGGCCCAGCGCACGCGCAGCCGGTCAATAAATCGGAACTCGTTTCGGGTCATGATTCAAACGCCTGCTTCAGCGCGCCGGCCGCCATCGTTTGCGCGGCCGTTGCTTCGCCACCCACGGCGAGCCGGGTGTTGTTCAGGCCCAGCGTCTGGCCAGTGGTCGCCAACCATTGCCGGCGTCAGGCTGCTGGTGTTCATGAACCGACGATGGCTATTCTGAATTGGAAGCCGGCGCAGCGCAGGCGCACTCAGAACAGCGAATCGCGATCCACGCCCTGGCGGAGCATGCGGCGCTTGAGCTTGAGCAGCGCTTCTTGCTGAATCTGGCGAATCCGCTCTCGGGTCAGCCCCAGCCGTTCAGCCAGCACCTCCAGGGTTTCGGGCTCACGGTCACGCAAACCGTATCGACCGGCCAGCACTTCGCGCTCACGTTCGTTCAGCTCGTCCAGGCCATGATTGAGCAGTTGCTCGACCTCGTTGCTCAAGGTCAGGCTCATGGGGTCGGAGGAACCATCGTCGGCCACGCCGTCCAGCACCGACTCCGATCCGGCATCGGTCTGATGCCTGTCCATCGGAGCGTCCAACGAGGTTGGCAGCTCGGCGAACTTCAGCAGCTCGGTCACCTCCCGCACCGGACGCCCCACGGCGGCGGCCAGGTCTTCCGCTCGCACCGGTTTGTCGCCGGCCCCGGTGCTGGCGGCCGCAGCCTCCAGCACACGGCGTGCCTTGAGCACCTGGTTGAGTTCGCGCACGATGTGCACCGGCAGCCGCACCAGACGGGCCTGATGCATGATCGAGCGCTCGATGTTCTGGCGGATCCACCAAGACGCATAGGTCGAAAAGCGAAACCCCCGTTCGGGTTCGAACTTGCCGATCGCGTGCATCAGGCCGAGGTTGCCCTCTTCGATCAAGTCGGTCATCGGCAAGCCGCGGCCGAGGTAGTTCTTGGCAATGCTCACAACCAGCCTCAGGTTGTGCTCGATCATGGTTTGGCGGGCGTTGAAATCGCCCTGGCGCGCGCGGGTGGCAGTGTCAAATTCCTCCTGCGGGGTGAGCAAGGGCGCGCGCCGGATCTCGCGCAGGTAAACCTGCAGCGTGTTGCCGACCTCGGAGTCGCCGGCGGCCAAGTCGCCGGGAACGCGAAGGTCGGCCCCATTGCCAGGCACATCGTCGGCGAACGCCTTGTCGGCCGCCGCGGACTTGCGATGAGCCCCCTCTTCCCGCGCTTCGGGCGCTTCAAAGGCAGACATCGCGCCGTTGGCCCGAACGGTTGAATCAGGGTCGCTCAGGTCCAGCTGGATGCGCCGCTTGGCCATGACTGTGCCTCTGGCGCTTGCGCGTTGTCAGCGCCGCGGCAAGAGCTTGGCCGGATCGATCGGCTTGCCCTGCCGGCGAATTTCAAAGTGCAGCTGAACCCGATCCGCATCGGTCGAACCCATCTCTGCAATCTTTTGACCGCGCTTCACCGTTTGATCCTCTTTGACCAGCAGGGCCTGGTTGTGCGCATACGCCGTCAGGTAGGTGTTGTTGTGCTTCAGGATCACCAGGTTGCCGTAGCCCCGCAACCCCGAACCCGCATACACCACCTTGCCTTCCGCGGCGGCCAGGACCGGGTCGCCGGCCTTGCCCGCGAAGACCAGGCCCTTGGTCTTCCCCTCCTCGAACGGCGCGGCCACCGCGCTGCCCGCGGGCCACATCCAATTGACATCATCGTCGGCTTCGCGCACCAGGGGCGCGGTGGGCGCTGCGGCCACCACGGGCGCAGGGGCCGGCGCGGGCGCAGCGGCGGCCACTGGTGCGCTGGCGGACCCTGCGGTGGCCTTTGCATCAAGCGGCCGGGTCTCGACCTTGGCGCCCGTCACCGGCCTGGTGGCCGCACCGGCATCGGCGCCCGGCGGCACCACGCGCAGCACCTGACCCACTTCAACGATGTTGGGGTTGTCCAGGTTGTTCCACTTGACCAGGTCTTTCCAGTTCTGGCCCGTCTCCAGGCCGATCCGAATCATCGTGTCGCCAGGCTTGATGGTGTAGTAGCCCGGCTTGCCGGCGTTTTCGGCGCCAGGCGGTGGTTTGGTGGGGTCGGCAGGGGTGATCGCTGCGACGGGTTTTGTTTCCGCCGCGGCGCTGGCAGCGGCCGACGCCGGTGCGGCGGCGGCCGTTGCCGCCGTTGCGCGCGCCCCGAGCATTCGGTCTTCCACCGGCGCCAGGTTTGTTGAGGTTGCGCACCCGCCCAGCAACAGCACAACCACGATGGCAACGGCCAAACGCTTCCCGCCTGATCTTGCTGCTTGAGTCAAAACGATACCCGCCTTATCCGTCATCCGATCAAACCCGATTTTAGAGGGACAAAATTTACCGTTTCATGAACCCGCTGTTCGCAGCCGCGTTCGGTTCTGTCCACCACCACGAGCATCTGTTGCCCCGATTCAGCTTGCACCACCGGTGACACCAGCCGCCCACCAAGGGCCAGTTGATCGAGCCACGCGGCGGGCAATGCGTCGCCGCCGGCCGCCGCGATGATGCTGTCGTAGGGCGCGTTTGGCGGGTGTCCGAACATGCCATCACCATACACCAGCCTCAGCTTTGAAGAACGCAAAGGCCCAAGCAGTTCTCGCGCCTTGTCGTGCAGCGGTTTGAGACGTTCTACCGAGATCACGCTCTGGGCCAGCAAGGACAACACCGCCGCCTGGTACCCGCAACCGGTGCCGATCTCAAGAACCTTGCCCAAGCCACCCTTGCGTTGTGCATTGGCGCCGCTCATCAGCAGCTCGATCATGCGCGCCACCACCGAAGGCTTGGAGATGGTTTGCCCGTGACCGATCGGCAGGCTGGTGTCTTCGTAAGCCTGGGTGGCCAGGCCCGCGTCGACGAATTGATGCCGCGGAACGGCCGCCAACGCGTCGAGAACCGCCGTCGAGCTCAGGCCCGCGGCGCGGAGCCGCTGCACCATTTGGCGTCGGACATCGGCCGAATCCAGGCCCAGGCCCGATGCCGAGGTGCGGCCTCGCGGCCCGGCCGTTGGGCGCACTCCTTTCGAAGCCCGCTGCGAAGACCCCGCAACGGGAGGCGCCGACGGGGATGGCACTGCAACCGCGGCGGTAGCAACGCGCTTCGAAACCGGTTTCAGTTGATCCAGACGCAGGGGAAACTTTGGGCCGCGCTGCGGCGGCGCGCTCATGAGCCGAACTTGCCGGCCCAGTCGCGCCAGCGTGGCAACGAGGCGTGATCGGTCAGGTCGACTTGCAGCGGGGTGACGGACACCTGCCCGTTCGCGGTGGCGTGGAAGTCGGTGCCCTCGCCCGCCTCGCGCGCGTCGCCGGCCGGGCCGATCCAGTACATCGTGTCTCCCCTGGGGCTGGTCTGCCGAATCACCGGTTCGCTTGCGTGTCGCCGTCCCAATCGGGTGATCTGAATCGGCAGGCGATCGGCATCCGCGCGGTTCGGGATGTTCACGTTCAACAGCCACGGATGGGCCGATGGCGGGTTGGCGAGCACCTGCTGGATCGCGCGGCGCGCCACCCGCGATGCGGCATCGAGTTCCGCCCAGCCCTTTTCCACTTGCGAGAAGGCGATGGCGGGAATCCCGAACAGGTACCCTTCCATCGCAGCCGCGACGGTGCCCGAATACAAGGTGTCGTCGCCCATGTTGGCGCCGTTGTTGATGCCCGAAACCACCAGGTCGGGCTTGCTGGCCAACAAGCCGGTCAATGCCAGGTGAACACAGTCCGACGGCGTGCCGTTGATGTAGCGAAAGCCATTGGTCGCGGTGTAGACCGACAGTGGCCGGCTCAGCGTCAGAGAGTTCGAGGTGCCGCTGGCGTTTTGCTCGGGCGCCACCACGTCCAGGTCGCCCAGGCCCTCGCAAGCTTTCACCAGGGCCGCCAGCCCGGGGGCCAGGTAACCGTCGTCGTTTGCAATCAGAATTCTCATTCGACGATTGTAGAGAATCGCCGGTCCCAGCCGGCGATGAATCTGGCGCGTCCGGGCACGGCGCTGCGTATCATCGGCGCATCACAAGGAGGCGAAAAGATGCATGCATGGGTGTGTGAGAACCCGGTCGGTGTCGAGGCACTGAGTTGGCAGGCGTTGCCAACGCCGCAACCGGGCGCCGGCGAAGTTCGGATTGCCATTCGTGCGGCGAGTCTGAACTTTCCCGACCTGCTGATCGTTCAAAACAAGTACCAGATGAAGCCGCCCCCGCCTTTTGTGCCGGGCTCCGAATACGCCGGTGTGATCGAGGCGGTGGGTGACGGTGTGAGCCATCTCAAGCCCGGCGACCCGGTGGCGGCGTTTGCTGGCACCGGCGGCTTTGCCACCCATGCCTGCGTCAACGCGGCCCTGGTGATGCCGCTGCCCGAAGGCTTCGCCTTCGACGATGCGGCGGCCTTCATCCTCACCTACGGCACCACCCACCATGCGCTGCTCGACCGTGCGCAGCTCAAGGCGGGGGAAACGGTTCTCGTGCTCGGCGCTGCCGGGGGCGTGGGCACGGCGGCGATCCAGATCGCCAAGGCCGCCGGTGCGCGCGTGATTGCGGCGGCCTCAAGCGATGCGAAGACGGCCATGTGCCTTCAGATCGGTGCCGATGCCACGATCAACTACGCAACCCAGAACCTGCGCGAAGAACTGAAGCGGCTGACCGACGGCCGGGGTCCCGACGTCGTATATGACCCGGTCGGCGGCGATCTTGCCGAACCGGTTTTTCGCTCCATCGCCTGGCGCGGGCGCTATCTGGTGATCGGATTCGCCGCCGGCGGCATTCCCGCCCTGCCCTTCAATCTGGCCCTGCTCAAAGGCGCTTCCATCGTCGGCGTGTTCTGGGGCGACTTCGCCAGGCGCGAACCGAAGGCCAACGCACGCGCACTGGCCGAGCTGGCCGAGTGGTACGCGCGGGGCAAGGTCCGGCCAGTGATCGATCAACGCATGCCAATGGCCGATCTGTTGAAGGCGTTCGCCCGCATGGGCAGCCGCCAGGTGCGGGGCAAACTGGTGCTGATCAACGACTGAGCGCGCTTTTCGGCAAGGGTCTGCGCTAGGATGCAAACCGCACACGACACAGAGCACGGGCCCAGCATGGCAATCAAAGTCCTCATTCTTGAAGACAACCCGGTGGCCCGGGGCTTTTTGAGCCGTGTCGTGCGAGAGAGCTTCAGCGACGCGATCGAAATTACCGAAGCCGGTGACCTGGAAACCGCGCGCCGCCACGTGGGCCCGCTGACCAAGACGCAGGACCCGGCCCAGGCTTTCAAGCTGATCCTGGTCGATCTGGAACTGCCCGACGGCAATGGCATGGAGTTGCTGACCGAACTGGCGCGCTACCCTGCCACCAAGATCGTGACCACTCTTTATTCGGACGACGACCACCTCTTCCCGGCGCTGCAGTGCGGGGCCGACGGCTACTTGCTGAAGGAAGACCGTTTCGAGGTGCTGGTTGAGGAACTGCAGAAAATCGTCCGCGGGCAGCCGCCGTTGTCGCCGGCCATCGCCCGCAGGCTGTTGACGCATTTCCGCCCAGCCATTCCTGGCTCGACGGGTGCCGAGGCGAATCCAGCGCCGCTGAATTCAGGCTTCAGCAGCCGGCCGGTTCCCGCGTCTCGCAATGTGGCGGCGCCCGACCACGAACGGCTCACACCGCGCGAGAGCGAGGTGCTGACCTACCTCAGCAAAGGCTTCACGATCAAGGAGATCGCCAGCCTGATGGGGATCAAGTGGTTCACGGTCAACGACCACATCAAGTCGATCTACAAGAAGCTCAACGTGTCAAGCCGCGCCGAAGCGGCCGTGCTGGCCAGCAAACAAGGGCTGGTCTGAAGTGGGCCCTGCGTCGAGTTCGCTCGGCGCCCTTCCAATACGGGGTGGTTGCCGTATGAGCGCACCCAGCCGTGATCGGCAAGAGAACGCTGGCCAACGGCCGGCGACAAACAGTCCGCAGGGACTGTTTGTGTCCAGCCTCAGCCCCACCGCGAATACCGCACTGCGCAGCGCGAAGGTTGCCTGATGAGCACCGGCGGCGCCGCACTGGGCCCGGTGTTTCCCAGTGATTTAATGACTCTGGACTCGGGCCTCGGGGAGGCCCGGACGGGACGTGCCGCCAGCCTGTCCCGCTGGATGGGATGGCGGCTTCGCTTGTTGGTGGCCACCGCTTTGTTCGGTTGCCTGGGCGTGTTCCTGCTGGCGCAAGGCCTGGCGGAGCAGCCGCACATTGGCGCTGTCTGGCGTGGTGCGGCGCGGGGCCAGATCGAGCTGGCGGCGACCTCCAACCCGGCCCTCAAGCCGCACGTCGGCAAGGCGTTGACGCGCTTTGTCGCAGGCGGCCTTTCGGTGCCTGTCGCTGACCTGTTGTCATTGCAGCGGTCGGCCCGCTGGCAGCCTGACGACGCACAACGCACTCGCAACGCCGCACTGCAGGAGCTGATCTTCGCGGCCCAGCTCGAACCCGGGCTCCAGCTGAGCTTCGCCGACGGCGAGACGGTCCAGGTTCAGGCCAAGCGGCGTGGCTTTGCAAACCTTCCAGTGACGTTCTGGCTGCTGGCGGGCGCCACACTGATCTTGTACCTGGTGGCCATGGTGGTGGTTCTTGCCCGGCCGACCCGCCGCAACCTGCTGTACGCGGTGATGTCCTGTTGCGTGGCGGGAACGCTCGCCCTCATCGCCATCGAGTCCGCGATGGAACCGGGTCAGCCCGCGCTGTTTCCGCACCCGGACCTGTCTCTGAGGATCGCATTCGATCTGATCAGCGCCGCCGCCATGGTGAACGCGGCCTGCCTGCACCCGCGTCATCTACCAGGTGCGCGCTGGATCGCGCTGGGCGGTTGGGGCCTGGCGCTGGTGGTGGCCACCATGGCCCAGGCGGAATGGCTGCCCCAGCTGTGGTGGTGGCTGCAGGGCAGCGTCGCGCTGTTCGGACTGGCGGTCATTGGCCTGCACAGCTGGTCCTACCACATGGAGCCGCGGCCGTTTGCGCTGGTTCTCAGGCGCTTTGGCGTGGCGTTGGTGGGCGCGTGGTTGCTGCTCACGGTTTCGATTGTGTCCACCGCCGGCATGCCGGGCACACAGCACGTCGCCGCCACGAGCGGGTCGATGATCTGGTACTTGTTTGTGGCTTCGGTGCTGGTGCTGCTGCCCTTCCTGTCCAAGTCTGAGCAGGTGATGCGCGAGTTCGCGCTGCTGGCTGCGATCAGCACGGTGGCCACCACGCTCGACCTGCTGTTCGTGGCCGCCTTCTCGCTCGGACAGTTCGCGTCCCTGACGCTGTCGCTGTTTGTTTCGCTGGCGCTGTATACGGGCGCGAGACAGTGGATTCTCAATCGCCTGCTCGGCAAGAGCATGCTCACCGCCGAGCGCATGTTCGAGCAGGTGTACCGGATCGCGCGCGCGGTAGAGGCGCACCCCGAACGCACGACCGTGGAGCTGTGCGAGTTGTTGCGCGAACTCTTCGAACCGATGGAGTTGACCTTGATCGAGATGCCGTCGGCAGTGTCGCGAATCACCGGCGATGGCTCGACGATGCTGGTACCCGTGCCCGTGCTGAGCGACGAAGTCATCGATCATGGCGAATCCATCGTGATCCGGTTTGCCCAGCGTGGGCGGCGGCTGTTCACTTCCGAAGACGCCAGGCTCACCAACCGCATCGTCGAACAACTGCGTCGCGCGGTCGCGTATGACAAGGCGGTAGAGCGGGGGCGCGGCGAGGAGCGCTTGCGGCTGGCGCAGGACCTTCACGACGATATCGGGGCCCGGCTGTTGACGCTGATGTACAAGGCGCAGTCGCCGGAAATGGAGGACTACGTTCGCCACACCTTGCAAGACCTGAAGACCTTGACTCGGGGCCTTGCCGCGCCGTCCCACCGCCTGTCACACGCGGCCGCCGAATGGAAGGCCGACCTGACCCAGCGCCTGAGCGCGGCGCGTGTCGAGCTCAGCTGGTCGAGCGAGATCGACGACGACATGTTGCTCAGCGTCACGCAATGGTCGGCGCTGACGCGCGTGCTGCGTGAACTGGTCAGCAACGCCATTGCCCATTCCCAGGCGCAGCGCGTCGACATCGACTTCAGGTTGGACAACGACCGCCTGCACCTGATCGTGAGCGACAACGGCATCGGCCGCGATCCCAAATCGTGGTCCCATGGGCTGGGCTTGGGCGGGGTGCGCAAACGCATCAAGCAGCTGGGGGGTGAGGTTGAATGGAGGGACTTCTACCCCCACGGCATCAGCTGCAGCGTGACGATTCGGCAGTTTTCGGCCAAGCGCTGAGTGTGTCCACAGCGCGGCTCGAAAACAAAAGAACCGAGTGAAACACTCGGCTCTCGTTCAATATTTTGGGGTGGCTGATGGGGCTCGAACCCACGACAACAGGAATCACAATCCTGGACTCTACCAACTGAGCTACAGCCACCGTTGCTAACCAAATTATAGCGGATGCTCTTGCTGCGGCCGGTCCAGCCTCAGCACGCGCCGACGGCCGCTCGCTTCACTTCGGCGCTGCGCTTGCCGCGGGCTCGGCCGCTGAGATGCCGCCGGCTTTTACCTCGACCTTGAACCGGCTCCTGAGCGCGGCGTAGTAGGCCTGCGACTCGGCATCGCTCCATGCCTGCGCGTATTGCGCCTGCGATCGCAGCGGGTCGGCGGCGACTGGATCCCGGCCCAGAATCTTGGTCAGCTTGGCAAGCGCGTAGCCCTGCTCGCTGAGATCGACGCCAACAAAGCTTGGCAGGCCAGACGCCGGAGCCTTGAGAACCGCATCGACCAGCGGCCGGGGAAGCTCGCGCAACTGCGCCCGTGAGACCGTCAACGAGGCGCCGCCGAGTGCCGCATCGGGCGTTTTCTGCAACGCTGCGAGGCGCGCTTCGCCCTCGCGGCGAGCCAGCGCCGCGGCCTGCGCAGCCACCAGTTTGTCGCGAACCTTCGCGCTCACCTCGTTCAGCGGGAGCTGATGCGCCGGCGCGTACTGCACGACGCGCCCGGCCACCAGTTGGTTCGATCCGATGTCCACGGCCAGCGTGTTGCGCTTGTTCTTGAGCACGTCGTTGGCGAACACAGCCTCCAGGAACTTCGGGTTCGCCAAGGGCCCCGTGGCCTCGGGCGCCGGCACGCGCTTGACGCCTTGGGCGCTGCGCAGCTCGAGCTTGAACTTGTCGACAGCCGGCTTCAGGCTGTCCGACTGGTCCTCCACCAGGTTGGAGAATGCCACTGCCTGTTCCGCGAATCGTGCCTGTGCAAGCTGCTTCTTGTTCTCGTCTTCGATCTCGGCGCGGACCGCCTCGAAGCTGCGCACTTCCCCGCCGCGCGCGCCCGTGACCTGGATGATGTGGAAGCCGAAGTCGCTCTCCACCACACCACTCGTTTCACCCGTCTTGAGTGAAAACGCCGCGTCTTCGAATGGCTTGACCATCGCGCCGCGGGCAAAGAAGTCGAGATCGCCGCCCTTGTCCGCCGAACCCGGGTCGTCCGAGTTCTTGCGCGCCAGATCGGCGAATGCCGCGGTCTTGCTCTTCCACTGTGCGAGCAGTTCCTCCGCTTTGGCCTTGGCCTTGGCGCGTTCGGCGGCCGATGCGCTCTTGTCCGCCTTGACCAGGATGTGGCTGGCGCGGCGCTCTTGCGGCGCGGTGAAACGTTGCTGGTTTTCGGTGTAGTACTTGCGCAAATCGTCGTCAGAGACGCTGACGCCCTTCTTCAGGCTCTCAATGTCCAGCACCACATACTCGACCGATGCCTGCTCGGGTGCCTGGAACTGCGGCGCGTTGGCAGGGTCCTTGTAGAACTTGTCGATGTCGGCTTCACTGGGCGTGACCTTGGCGACGTAGTCCTTGGGCTCAAAACGCTGGACCTGGATTTCGCGCTGCTGGAACATGGCGTCCAGGGCGGCGGATGCCGCACTGGCGGGTGCGAAGGCCGTGCCGCTCAGGCCGGCCAAGACCTGGCGCATGGCCAAGTCCTGGCGCAGGCGCTGGGCGAACATCTCGGACGACATGCCTTGGGCGGCCAGTGCGTCCTTGTTGACGCTGCCATCGGGGTTGCGCAGGAACGCCAATTGAGGATCGCTGGTGAACTGGCGTTGCAGCCTGTCGTCGGTCGTGACCAGGTTGAGCTTGTCAACCGCCGTCAACATCACGCGCTCGCGCACCAGGGCTTCGAGCGACTGATTCTTCATCTCGGGCGTGTCGAGCAGCTTGATGTCCACGCCCGGCATTTGCCGCTGCAAACGATCGATCTGCGTGCGGTGCGCGGCGTCCCAATCGGCCTGGGTGATCTTTCGCCCCGCCACGCTGGCCACCGTGCTGTTCCCGCCATCGGAGGAACGGTTGTAGCCCTGAATGCCGAAAAAGACGAAGGACGGGAATATCAGCAGGACCAGAACGAACTGGAGCACCCGGGTGTGCTTGCGGAAAAAATCAAACATCGACAGAGCCTCAACAAACGGTTCACCCAACAGGGTCTTGCATGACTGGACACACCATCCCAAAAGCAACAAAGGCGAACCGAAGTTCGCCTTTGACTGAGTGGCTGGCGCGATTCTATCGGACGCCGTCCGGACCGGGGTGGTGGGTGCTGAGGGGCTCGAACCCCCGACCTACGCCTTGTAAGGGCGCCGCTCTACCAACTGAGCTAAGCACCCGTGTGCATCTTGGCGGGCCGCCTCAGTTCAACGCGTCTTTGAGCGCCTTGCCGGGACGGAACTTCGGAACCTTGGCCGCCTTGATCTTGATCGCCGCACCGGTGCGCGGGTTGCGCCCCGCCCGCGCAGCACGCTTGCCGACGCTGAAGGTACCAAAGCCCACCAGTGAGACGGTCTTGTTCTTCTTGAGCGTCGACTTCACGCCGCCGATCACGGCTTCGAGGGCGCGAGCGGCCGCTGCTTTGGAGATGTCGGCCTGCTTGGCGATGTGTTCGATCAGTTCGGTCTTGTTCACGGGTGTTCTCCCTCTCAAGGTTGTCTCACGAAGATTTGAATGTGGTGTTGCGGACTGCGCGGAAGATGCTCGCGCACCGTCAAACATTACAGCGGCGCCGTTGACTGCTGTCAAGCGCGGATGCGGATTCTATTCAATTTCAACAGCGCGCCGCCTGTTTGCGGCATGGGCACCACACGCCTGTGCACGACTGCGCGCCACCCCCCGACACACCGAGACCTCGACCTCGTTCGCTCTTTACGCCCTCGGCGTTGACACTGGCCGCTCCAGCACACTGGCAATGGCGCGTCCCACGTCGTCGGTGCGGGCCTTGCCGCCGAGGTCGGCCGTTCGCGGTGCGCCACTGGCCGGATCAAGAACGGTCTCGATCGCGTTGACGATGGCGTCGTGCGCCTCGCGGTGGCCCAGGAAGTCAAGCAGCAGCGCGCCCGACCAGATCTGCCCGATCGGATTGGCGATGGCGCGGCCCGCGATGTCGGGCGCCGAACCGTGCACGGGTTCGAAGAGCGACGGGAACTGCCGGGTCGGATTGAGGTTGGCCGAGGGCGCGATGCCGATCGTGCCGGTACACGCCGGCCCGAGGTCGCTGAGGATGTCGCCGAACAGGTTGCTGGCCACCACCACGTCGAAGAGTTGCGGCCGCTGCACAAAATGCGCGGTCAGGATGTCGATGTGAAAGCGGTCCACGCTGACACCCGGGTAGGTCTTGGCCATCGCTTCCACGCGCTCGTCCCAATACGGCATGGTGATCGAGATGCCGTTCGATTTGGTCGCCGACGTGAGCTTCTTGCGCGGGCGCGACAGGGCCAACTCGAACGCGAACTTCAACACACGATCGACGCCTGTGCGCGACATCACCGTTTCCTGGATGACGATCTCGCGCTCGGTGCCCTCGAACATGCGCCCGCCGATGCTGGAGTACTCGCCTTCGGTGTTTTCGCGCACGATCATCATGTCGATGTCACCGGGTTTCAGCCCCGCCAACGGTGAGGCAATCCCAGCCATCAAGCGCGCCGGGCGCAGATTCACGTACTGATCGAAGTCGCGCCGAAAGCGCAGCAACGAACCCCACAGCGACACATGGTCGGCGATTTTCTGCGGCCAGCCCACCGCGCCGAAGAAGATCGCGTCATGGCCGCCGATCTGCTCTTTCCAATCGTCGGGCAGCATCTTGCCGTGGCGCTCGAAGTAGTCCCAGCTCGAAAAGTCGAAGTGATCGATTTGCAAGCCGATGCCGAAGCGGCTGGCCGCGGCCTCCAGCGCGCGCAAGCCTTCGGGCATCACTTCTTTGCCGATGCCGTCTCCTGCAATCACGGCGATGCGATGGGTCGATGTCATTGACTCACTCCTTGAAAAATTCAAGCATCTCGCCGAGCAACTCCGCCGGGCGTTCTTCGGCGATGTAGTGGCCACAGTCCAGCGGACGGCCACTCACGCGCAGCGCGCGCTCGCGCCACAGCGCAAGCACATCGAAACATCGAGCCACCGTGCCATGGGCGCCCCACAGCACACGAAGCGGCACCTGGATCAATGAGCCGGCGTCGCGGTCCGCGCGGTCGTGCTCCAGGTCGATGCCG
The DNA here is from genome assembly GCA_031378125.1 of Methylibium sp. GTDB lineage: Bacteria > Pseudomonadota > Gammaproteobacteria > Burkholderiales > Burkholderiaceae_C > LGRD01. The sequence continues at coordinate 42,063 of JANNDW010000384.1, forward strand.
CAGGATGCGCGGTAGTCCTCGCAAATCGCGGCCACCATGCCGGCACGCGCGATGCAGCGTTCGTATTCGGCCAGAGCGCGCGGGTCGAAGGCGGCCAGACCGGCGTGGCGGCTGCCCATCACGGAGCGCAGATAGAACACCGGATCGCGCGCTATCAGCCGCTCCGGCAGCGGCGCCGGTTGAATCAGGAAAAACCAATGCCAGTAGGCGCGCGCGAATTCCTGCGTGGCGCCTTCGTACATCGCCAATGTGGGCGCGATGTCCAGCAGCATCAGCCGCCGCACCGAGCCCGGGTGGTCGGCCGCCAACCGGTGCGCCACGCGCGCGCCGCGATCATGCGCGGCGACATCAAATTGCGCATGGCCGAGTTGGCTCATCACCGCCAGCATGTCGCGCGCCATGACACGTTTGCTGTAAGGCGCGTGCTGCGCGTCGCTCGCAGGGATGGACGAATCTCCGTAGCCCCTGAGGTCCAGCGCCACGACTGTGAAGCGTTGCGCCAAAGGCTCGGCCACGCGGTGCCACATGACATGGTTTTGCGGGTGTCCGTGCAACAGCAGCAGAGCGGGGCCGGTGCCGCCCACGCGGCCAAATATCTCGGCGCCGTCGACCGTGAAGCGATGCCCGCTGAATGCCTTGAACATCGGCTGATTGTGCGTACCGCCGATCCTCTCAACAAGCAGTAGTCCGCAAACCAATGGGTTCTGAGCGGGAATGAATGATTGACCGGCCCGATCTGGTTCTGGTGGTCAGCGTGGCCGAGCTGGGCAGCCTGGCTGCGGCGGCGCGTGCGCTCGATCTCGAGCCGCCCGCAATCAGCAAACGCCTGGCGGCCCTGGAGGCGCGATTGAAGCTGCGCCTGTTTCATCGCACCACGCGCCGATGTGCACTTCCTGCTGCCACCGCGCCTGCCCGGCACCGAACTGCCGCGCCGCCCGCGGCTGTTGCAGCAGCACTTGACCCGCGCACTGGAGAACCCGCCGTGGCTGGAGGCGTTGGCCGGCGTCAAGCCGCAGCGCGGCGCACGACCAGCGCAACACCCGCGACCGTGAGCAGCATGCCCAGCAGCATCAGACCCGTGAACGATTCACCGAACAGCAGCCACGCCAGCAGCGCCGTGCAAGGCGGTACCAGGTACAGCAGGCTGGTGACGCGGGTCGCCGCGCCATGTTGAATCAACAGGTACAGCAGCGAACTGCCTCCCAGCGTCAGCACCAGCACCGACCACAGCAGCGCGCCCCAGAGCTGGGGGTTCCACTGCATCGATTCGGTCTCCAGAAGCGCGAACGGCACACTCACCGCGAGGGCGGCCAGCAACTGAACGGTGTTGGCGGTGCGCACGTCGCAGGGGGCGACAAAGCGCTTCTGGTACAGCGTGCCGGTGGTCATGCTCAGCAGCGCAAGAACAGCCAGCGCCAGGTTCCACGGGGTGAGTTCACCGATGCCGAACTTGCCGCTCAGCACCAGGGTCAGCCCCAGCAGGCCAAGCAACAGGCCGATCCATTCGCGTGCCGCTACCGGGGAGTGCCCGGTCTTGCGTGCGGTCGTCGCCAGCCAGACCGCCGTGAGCACGGGCTGCAGCCCCACCAGCAGCGACACCGTGCCGGCTCCGATTCCCAGCTTCACAGCCGACCACACGCCGCCCAGATAGCCCGCATGCATCAGCACGCCGCTGACGGCCAGGTGCATCCACTGGCGCGGTTTGCGGGGCCAGGCAGCGCGTGCAAGGCTGATCCACAGCGCAAAGCACACCACCGAGATTGCGTAGCGCAGCGACAGGAAACTCAGCGGTGGCGAGTGCGGCATGCCCAAGCGTGCAACCACGAAGCCGGTGCTCCAGATCAGCACGAACACCCACGGCATCCAGCGCACCCATCGGTGCGGCTCGCCAGTCAGCACGCTATCGCGCCTTGGCGCGAATTTCAGGCAGCGCTTTTTGCAGGTAGTAGACCATCGACCAGATGGTCAGCACCGCCGAGAGGTAGATCAGCACCGTGCCCCACAGATGTGTGTCGATCAGCCCGAACAGCATGCCGTGGTACAGCAAAAACGGAATGGCGATCATCTGCACCATCGTCTTCACCTTGCCGAGCACGTGCACGGCGACGCTGCGAGAGGCGCCGATCTGCGCCATCCATTCGCGCAGCGCCGAAATCGCAATCTCGCGGCCAATGATCACCAGCGCCACCAGGGCGTGCACGCGGTTCAGGTGAACCAGCACCAGCAGCGCCGCACAGACCAGGAACTTGTCCGCCACCGGGTCCAGAAAGGCACCGAACGATGAGGTCATGTTCAGCTTGCGGGCCAGGTAACCATCGGCCCAATCGGTCAATGCCACCACGACGAACAGCACCGTGGCCAGCAGATTCTGAAAGCCCGCTTCAAGCTGCAGGTAGAACACCCCGACGACCAATGGAATGGCGACGATTCGCGCCCAGGTCAACAAGGTCGGCAGGTTGAAAAACATGCGGCGATTGTGCCGAACTTGTTCAAGCGTGATTCGTCGGCTCAAGGGTCCAGCGTGCGCGGCTTGAATTTGCGATCGTCGTTGAACAGAAATGTCTCTGCAAACTTCCAGGGTTTGGGCAGCCTGGAGACGTCTCCGAACGGCGCGGCGCGGCGCACCGCGTCGATGGCAATCTGAACGGTGTCCTTGGCTTGCCTGGGCACCCGCATCACGTCGATGTTGCGAATGCTGCCGTCTGCGTTGAGCTCGATTTCCAGCACCGGGATGGCCAGCAGCGGGTCGGGCACGGCACCGTCGTAGGTGATGCTCGGGTTGGCGGCCACCAGGCGGCGCGCGGCCTGGGCACGAACGTCGTTCCAGCTCCGAACCGCTCCTGGTGCGGGCAGGCGGCCCGGCGCAGCCGCGCTTGTCGAGGCAGGCGCAGGCGCCGGCGCCGTGGGTGTTGGCGCCGGCGGTGGACTGGAGGCACAACCGGCGATCAGGGCCAGTCCCAGCAAACTCGAGCACACCCAGGGTTCAATGCAACGCACGATAGATCTCCTCTGCAAGTTCTCTTGAAATGCCGTCCACGGTCAACAGGTCGTCCACGCTGGCCTGGCCCACGCCGCGCACACCGCCGAAGCGCTGCAACAGTTTCGCTCTTTTTTTCGGGCCCACGCCGGAAATGTCTTCCAACTTGCTACCGCCTGTGCGAACACTCGCGCGCTTGGCGCGCATGCCGGTGATCGCAAAGCGGTGCGCCTCGTCACGAATTTGCGCCACCAACATCAGCGCGGCCGAGTCCTTGCCGAGGTAGACCTTGTCGCGGCCATCGGCAAACACCAGCTCCTCCAGCCCGACCTTGCGACCCTCGCCCTTTTCGACACCGACGATGCGCCCCAGGTCGATGCCCAGTTCCTCGAACACCTCGCGCGCCATGCTCACCTGGCCACGCCCACCGTCCACCAGCACCAGGTCGGGCAGCCGCGCCGCGCTCTCCAGCGTCGATTCCTTGACGGCCTCGGCGAGCTTTGCATAGCGGCGCAGCAGCACCTGGCGCATTGCGGCGTAGTCGTCACCCGCCGTCACGCCGGCAATGTTGTAGCGCCGGTATTGGGCGCTTTGCATCTTGTGGCCTTCGAACACCACGCAAGATGCCTGCGTGGCCTCGCCCGCGGTGTGGCTGATGTCGAAACACTCGATGCGAAACCGCTCCATGTCTTGCACGGCGAGGTCGAGCGACTCAACCAGCGCGCGCGTGCGCGCCTGCTGCGAACCTTCTTCGGCCAGCAGTTGCGCCAACCGGATCTGCGCGCCCTTGATGCACATGTCCAGCCAAGCCCGGCGCGGCTCACGAGGCTGGTGTTGGGCCGTCACCTTGACGCCGCTGTGCAGCGACAGCGCTTCGATCAACGCCTTGTTCACCGGGTGGCTCAAAACCAGCAAGGGCGGAACGCCGCCGTCGAGATAGTGCTGCGCAATGAAGGCTTCCAGCACCAGGACTTCGGGGGACGCGTTGCCATCGGGTTCGTCCGGCTCATCGGCGCGCACAGCGGTGGCGTCTTCGACATGCTTGGGAAAATAGGGCCTGTCGCCCAAATGCCGGCCGCCCCGCACCATGGCCAGGTTGACGCAGGCACGGCCGCCCTCCACTTTCACGGCCAGGATGTCGGCGTCTTTGGTCGTGACACCGGTGTTGTCCTCCACCGCTTGCTGGTGGAGCACGCGCGACAGTGCGCCGAGCTGGTTGCGAATCTCGGCCGCCTGCTCGAACTGCAGCGCCTCGGCCAGGGCCATCATCCGCGCCTGCAGCGTGTCCATCACCTCTTGCTGCTCGCCGAGCAGAAAGCGCTCGGCATTGGCCACATCAACCGCGTAGTCGGCGGCAGAGATGTGTTTCACGCAAGGCGCCGAGCAGCGCTTGATCTGGTACAGCAGGCAGGGCCGCGTGCGGTTGTTGAAGACGGTGTCTTCGCAGGTTCGCAGGCGAAACACCTTCTGCAGCATCTGGATCGACTCCTTCACCGCCCAGGCATTCGGGTACGGGCCGAAGTAACGGTGCTTTTGCTCCACCGCGCCACGGTAGTAGGCCATGCGCGGGAAGCCGGTGGCGATCGGGGCGCTCCCATCCTCGCAGGGGCGGCTGCCGGTGATCTTCAGATACGGGTAGCTCTTGTCGTCGCGAAACAGAATGTTGTAGCGTGGGTTGAGCGTCTTGATGAGGTTGTTTTCCAGCAGCAGCGCTTCGGCCTCGGAGCGCACCACGGTTGTCTCCATGCGCACGATCTTGGTGATCATGTGGCCGATGCGCGTGCCGCCGTGGTTCTTCTGAAAATAGCTGGAGACGCGTTTTTTGAGGTCGCGCGCCTTGCCGACGTACAACACGGCGTTCTGGGCGTCGAAGTAGCGGTACACGCCGGGCAGGTTGGACAGCGCCGCCACGTCGGCCAGCAGCTGTTCCCGGGCCGGGTCGGTGCGCGCTTCTTGTCCCGGCGCCGCGTCGGCGGGCGCCGGGTCGATGGGGAGTTCGCTCGGGTCGGTCATTCGTCAAGATTGTGCCGCGCCTGCCGGCTGGCAACACCGAGGCAGGACCCGGCCTGTCGATAATCACGGCCATGCATTGGGACCTGTTCTGTCGCGTGGTGGACAACTTCGGTGACATCGGTCTGTGTTGGCGCCTGGCGGCCGACTTGGCTTCGCGCGGCGAGCGGGTTCGCTTGTGGGTCGACGATCCGTCGGCGCTGGTGTGGATGGCACCGGGTGGCGCGCCCGGCGTGACGGTTCTGGCCTGGGGCGCTGATGGGGCCGCTGTCGAACCGGGCGACGTGGTCATCGAGGCCTTCGGCTGCGACCCGCCGGCCGCGTTCGTGCAACGCATGGCGCGCAGGACCGCCGCGCCGGTCTGGATCAACCTTGAATACCTCAGCGCAGAGGCAGCCTCGGAGCGCAACCACGGCTTGCCGTCGCCCCAGCTCGGTGGCCCCGGCAAGGGGCTGGACAAGTGGTTCTACTACCCTGGGTTTGTCGCCGGCACGGGGGGACTGATTCGCGAGACCGGCCTGGCGGCACGCCAGCGGCTTTTCGACCCAACAGCCTGGCTGCGTAAGCGCGGGTTGGAGCCGCGCGACGCTGAACAGCGGGTCAGCCTGTTCTGCTATGACAACCAGGCTGTTCCTGCGCTGCTCGACACACTGGCAAGAACGCCCACGCTGTTGCTTGCCACCGCGGGCCGCGCGGCGCGGCAGGTTCTGCGCGAGCTGGGCCCGACGCTGGCCCGAGGGGCGCTGCGGGCCGTCGTCTTGCCATCCCTGACGCAGCAGGATTACGACGCCCTGCTGTGGGCCTGCGACCTGAATTTTGTGCGCGGAGAAGACTCGTTCGTACGCGCCCAATGGGCCGGCGGCCCGTTCGTCTGGCAGATCTACCCGCAGCGAGACGGTGCGCACGAACCCAAGCTGAATGCGTTTCTGGGCCGCTTTCTGGACCGCGCCGACGCGAGCCTGGCCCACGACGTGCGCGGCCTGTGGCGCGCATGGAACAGCCTGCCCGGCCAGCCGATCGGCGTGATCGAATTGCGCCTTTGGCGCAAACACTGTGCGGTCTGGCGGAGCGCCCTGCTCGCCCAACCCGACCTGGTGCGGCAGCTGCTCAGCTTCGTGGCGGAAAGACGCTAAAATTCAAGGCTTTGCGCCGTCGGCTTGAATGCTGTACGCGCCAACGCGGGCCGAGACCGCACACCCAGAATCACACGGAAACCGCAATGAAGATCGCACAGGAAATTCGCGCCGGCAACGTCATCATGCACGGCAAAGACCCGATGGTCGTGCTCAAGACCGAGTACAGCCGCGGCGGGCGCAACTCGGCCACCGTGCGCATGAAGCTCAAGAGCCTGCTCAGCAACTCGGGCACCGAGGTCGTGTTCAAGGCCGACGACAAGATGGACCAGGTGATTTTGGACAAGAAGGAATGCACCTATTCGTACTTCGCCGACCCGATGTACGCCTTCATGGACGCCGAGTACAACCAGTTCGAGGTCGAGTCCGAGAACATGGGTGACGCGATCCAGTACCTTGAAGATGCGATGCCCGTCGAAGTGGTGTTCTACGATGGCAAGGCGATCTCGGTCGAACTGCCCACCAGCCTGGTGCGCGAAATTGTCGAGACCGAGCCCGCCGTCAAGGGCGACACCTCGGGCAAGGTGCTCAAGAATGCCCGGCTCGCCACCGGCCTGGAAATTTCGGTGCCGCTGTTCGTGCAGACCGGCGACAGGGTCGAGATCGACACCCGCACACACGAGTACCGCAAGCGCGTTTGAGGGCTTGGCGCCAGCCACGCAACAAGGGGCACCGCGGTGCCCCTTGTTCATGCTGATGCGCTCGTGTCGGTTTGGTTTGATAAGGTCGCGGCATGCCGTTCGATTTTGCCGCCGTCAAAGCGCCGTTCCGCATGCAGCCTGGCTTGCGGCGGCTGGCCGAATCCGCAACCCAGCTCACGCCCAACCGGATTGAGAGCCGGGCACTGCGCGAGAAGCTCGCGGTGCTCCTTGGCCACGCCGGCCAGGCACTGGTCGCCGCGCCCGGGTTCGATGCGGCGCCCGCGCTGCGCGCGTTGGCGCTGCATGCCGCGGCCGAACAACCCGAGGCGTTTTCGTCGGACGGTGCGGGCCGCTTCGATGCGCACCACCTGGGATGGTCGCTGCTGGGCGACAAGCCCCAGGGCGGCGGCCCGCCGCGGATCGGTGAATGCCTGAAGGCCCTGCCCGTTGATTGGCGGTTGCCGGCACTACTGAGCTTGAGTTTCGCCGAGGACTTTGCGGTGATCGACGGCGCCACCGGGCGCATTCCCTGGCTGGCGGTGTGCCTGCCCTCGCACTGGGCGCCCGAAGAAAAGGTCGGCCGGCACTTCGCCGAGGTGCATGCACCGGTGGCCGACAACCAGTTGCTGATCACGGCCAGCGATCACCTGGCGCGGCTGGTGACCGGCCAGGATCGCTGGGAGCGTTTCGTCTGGACGATCACGCGCCGGCCCGGCCTGGACACGCACCCGCAACGTTGTGAATCCGCGCCGTGGCCGCCGCACGCCAGTGCCGACGCGCTGGCGGCGCAGGCCCACTTTCGCACCGAGCGGCAAACCTTCATCCCGCTGCCGCTGTATCAACAGGCCATCTTCACCATCCACGTCGACGTACAGCCGCTGGCCGAAGCCATCACCGAAGCCGCGCAGGCTCGGCAGCTTCACGACGCGCTGGCCAGCATGAGCGCCAACGTGCTGGCCTACCGCGGCCTGACCGACGCGCGCGAGCGGCTGCTGGGCTGGCTGCAAGCGCGCGCCCGTCCGCAGCGCGAATGAAGACCGCGGCCATCGTGCCGGCTCGTTGGGGCATCAACGCTGAAGGGCTGGCGTTTTCGCCGGAGTACGGCGACCTCTACCACCCCCAGTCGGGCGCATTCACGCAAGCCCGGCATGTGTTTTTGGGCGGCAACGAGCTGCCCGCGCGGTGGCGGGGCCGAGCGCGTTTCGTGGTGCTGGAGACCGGTTTCGGCCTGGGCAACAACTTCCTGGCGACTTTGGACGCGTGGCGCCAGGACCCGCAGCGCTGCCGGCAGCTGCACTTCATCTCGGTCGAGCGGCACCCCTTGATGCGCGTCGACCTGGCGCAGGTTCACCAGGCCTCGCCGTTGCATGACCTCGCCAACGCGTTGATCGACGCCTGGCCGCCATTGACGCCGAATCTGCATCGCCTGAGTTTCGAGAACGGGCAAGTGCAGCTGTTGCTGGCGCTGGGCGACGTGGCAGCGTGGCTGCCCGAACTGGTGGCGCAGGTGGATGCGTTTTTCCTTGACGGCTTTGCACCGGACCGCAACCCGGCCATGTGGCAACCCCGCCTGTTCAAGGCCCTGGCCCGGTTGGCGGCGCCGGGTGCTACGGTGGCCACCTGGACGGCCGCGCAGGCGGTGCGGGCCGGGCTGCAGTCGGCCGGCTTCGACGTGCAACTCGCGGCCGGCACCGGCGGCAAGCGCGACATCACGCTGGCGCGTTTTGCGCCGGCGTTTCAACCCCGGCGTGCGGCGCTTGCGCGGCGTTCATCCGCATCGGCACCGGCTGCACCGGGGCGCGCCGTGATCGTTGGTGCGGGCCTGGCCGGCTGCGCCGCGGCCTGGGCCTTGGCGGAACAGGGCTGGAAGAGCACGCTGATCGACCGCCATGCGACGCCCGCGCAAGAGGCTTCGGGCAACCCCGGCGGTCTGTTTCACGGCATCGTCAACCCGCAGGATGGTGCACACGCACGCTTCAACCGCGCTGCCGCGCTGGAGGCACAGCGGGCGGTGCGCCACGCCATCGCCGAGCACGGCGTGACGGGTCGTGCGGACGGCATGCTGCGGCTGGAGCCGTCGCTGGTGGACGCCGCTTCAATGCAGCAGCAGTGGCTGCGGATGGGGCTGCCCAGCGACTATGTTCAGGCGGTCAGCGCAGAGCACGCGAGTGCGCTGTGCGGCATGCCGCTGCGGCACCCGGCGTGGTTCTACCCGGGCGGTGGATGGGTCGACCCCGGCGCACTGGCGCGAGCGTTGCTGGCAAGGGCCGGGACTGACGCGACGTATCGCGGCGGGATCGAGGTCCAAGCCCTGCGGCGTTGCGCAACGGGCTGGGAACTGCAAGATGCGCGCGGCCGTGTCATTGAGGTTGCCCAGACGCTGGTGCTTGCCAATGCCTTCGATGCGATGCGCCTGCTGGGTTGGCCGGCCTGGCCGGTCGAGAAGGTTCGTGGCCAGATCAGCTGTTGGCCGCCCACCGCCGCCGCCAACGCCGCTTGGACGCTGCTGCGCAGGCCCATCGCCGGGGCTGGCTACCTGCTTCCGCAGATCGATTCTCAAGTGATTTTCGGCGCGACCTCACAAGCCGACGACGCGGACCCGACGGTTCGCCAAAGCGACCACGCCCACAACCTGTCTCAACTGGCGCGGCTGACCGGTGTGTCGGTCGATCACATCCGCCCCGAAGAAGTGACCGGCCGCACGGCTTGGCGAATGGTCAGCAGCGACCGTTTGCCCATCATCGGCGCGGTGCCCGACAGGGCCGGGGTGGGCGCTTGGGGCAACCGGCGGCTGGACCAGCCACGCTTTGTGCCGCGCCTTGCCGGCCTGTACGTGTTCACCGCGCTGGGCTCGCGCGGTATCACCTGGTCGGCGCTGGGGGCGCAGGTTCTGGCCTCAAGCATCACCGGCGCGCCGCAGCCGCTGGAGGCAAGCCTGCTGGACGCCATTGACCCGGCGCGCTTTGTCGCGCGCGCGGTTCGGCGATCAAGCGCACGCGGTTGATCAGGCTCGCGCAGCGTCGGCCAGCCAGGCGTGGATGTGGGCGTATGCGCGCGGGTGGTTCAGCAATGCCATGTGTCCCAGACCGGCCAGTTCGACACGCTGCACGTCGCCGCCCAATCCGTCGTCAGAGGCACTCGAAGGCATGACCAGGCCGTCGCCGAGCGCCCTGCCCATCAGCGAACCGATCACGCTGTCGGATTCATCGCCCAGGCTCGCCGAGATGAAGCGCAAGGCCACCGGCGCGGCTGGCGCGGGCGTCGTGCGGCCGCCCTTGGCTTTGAGGCCGTGGCGCAGATCCTTGATGCCCTGGCTGCGGGCGTTCGCGATTCGGGCCAGCGGTTGCGTGACTTTGGAGACACCGAGCGCCAGGCCGGCCAGGTGGCCCAGCTTTTCCAGCCGGGCACCTTGGTGCGGCGTGCCCAGGCAGATCAGCAACCGAACCCGACCCAGCCACGAGAGAGACTGCTCAGCCGCGTGTTCGCACGCGCTGCGCGCCACCAGCCCGCCCATGCTGTGGCCGATCAACACCAGTTCGCGCACATGCTTCGGTGCCGCCTGCACCAGTTGCCGCAGCTGTTCGGCCAGCTGCCGGGCGTTTTCGGCAACCGGCAAGCCGGTGTTGTAGCGAAGGTAGATCGGGCTGATGTCCGGCTCCAGGGCCAGCAAGGCGCCGTAGTGGATCACCTCAGCGGGCTTCAGCGAATGCGCCCACGGCGTGCCCGCCCAGGCCTCCGATGGGCGCCACCAGCTGTGCTCGTCGCAGGCCAGCCCATGAATGAAAATGCACACCCGCGGGCGCAAGCCCGCCAGCGACTCGGGCGACGGCGGCAAGCGCGCACCATTGGCATGAAAACCCATGCTCACCGACAGCGAGCTGCCGGCGTCCGCAAGCGCATCACCGAAGACGCCGTTCAGCGCGCTTCGAACCGCAAGCTCAGGGCCTTGCGGGGTTCTGGAAGCATCGCTGGCCAGCCGTTCGGCAACGCCGCCCATCGACATCAGCGCGCCACTTCCGTGACGCACCGCCGCATAGACACCTTGGGTGATCGCGTCGTGCACACCTTGCACGATGCGGGCCGGAACCGCCAGCCCCGGCACGCGTTGCAGACCGTCGAAGGTCTTGTCGGCGATGGCGTGGTGCATGTCCTGCACCGTTTGAACGGTGGCCTGAACGCCCGCGTTCAGCGCTGGTGCGTAGGCTGCACAAGCGGCCTGCGGGACCGGCGCTTGAGCGTCGGGGCGGGGCTTGGTGCGCTTGCGCGGGGTGGGCCCGCTCTTATGTTTCATCCAGTCACGGAGCGGGCGAGCCTCCGGCCTCGGTCTCCTGGGCGGGTGTGGTCTCCTCGCCGGGCTCATCGGCTTGGCCCGGCTCGGTCTTGCGACCGGCTTTCTCTTTCAGCTTTTCTTCCTTTTTCTTTTTCTTGGCCAGCTCACGCTGGCGCTTTTCAAACGAGTAGTTGGGTTTGGCCATGGGCCGTCGCTCCTGTGAAGTGCCGAGGTGATCAACAACAGTCGCGAGGTTACGCGCTTTTCAGCCGCGCTCCGCGACAGCGGGGTCAGAATGTCATCGTCTTGACGCCCTGCGCGGTCCCCAGCAGGCACACGCTGGCTTTGTTACGCGCAAAGATGCCCACGCTGACCACCCCTGGCCATTGGTTGATTTCGGCCTCCATGGCCCGCGGGTCGGTGATGCGCAGGCCGCGCACATCGATGATCTGGCAGCGGTTGTCGGTGACCACGCCTTGACGCAACTCTGGCGCACCGCCGAGCGCGCGCAGCTTGCGGCTGATTTGAGCGGCCGCCATCGGAATCACCTCCACCGGCAGCGGGAAGTTGCCCAGTGTTTGCACCAGCTTGGAAACGTCTGCAATGCAGATGAAACGCTCGGCAATGTCGGCCACGATCTTCTCGCGCGTCAGCGCCGCGCCCCCACCCTTGATCATGTGGCCGGCAGGGTCGATCTCGTCGGCACCATCGATGTAAACCGGGATGCTCCGCACCGTGTTGCTGTCGAGCACGGCAATGCCAAGGGCGCGCAACCGCTCGGTGCTCCGTTCGCTGCTGGACACGGCCCCCTGGATGCCGCTTCGCATTGAAGCCAGCGCGTCGATGAAGCAGTTCACCGTGGAGCCGGTGCCGACGCCGACCACGCTGCCGGGCACCACATAGGCCAGTGCGGCTTGTCCTACCGCCGCCTTCAGTTCGTCTTGGGTCATGCGCATGCTTCCGTTCGAGGCGGATCCATTCGAGGTATATCCGTTTGAGACAATAGTTCGATTATCCGAGACCGCTCGGCACCCTACTCCCGAGACAGCTCACCGATGGCCCTGATTCCCTACGCGCTGACGCGCCCTTTCCTGTTCGGGCTGGACCCGGAGCATGCGCACGACCTGACCTTGGGCGCCCTGGCGCGCATTCAGCATACGCCGCTGGTGTGCGGTGTGATGCAGCCGCGGGTGAACGACCCGGTAACGATTGCGGGCCTCAAGTTTCCCAATCGCATCGGCCTGGCCGCGGGGCTGGACAAGAACGGCCGCTGCATTGACGGGCTGGGGGCGATGGGCTTTGGCTTCATCGAGGTGGGCACGGTCACGCCCAATGCGCAGCCCGGCAACCCGAAACCGCGCATGTTCCGGCTGGTCGCTGCCGATGCGCTGATCAACCGCCTGGGCTTCAACAACGACGGGCTGGACGCGTTCATCGCCAACGTGCGGCGCGCGAGCTTTCGCAAGCGGGGTGGCATCCTCGGCTTGAACATCGGCAAGAACGCCAGCACGCCGATCGAACGCGCGGTGGACGACTACCTGCTGTGCCTGGACGGCGTGTACCCGCATGCCGACTACGTGACAGTCAACATCTCCAGCCCGAACACCCAGAACCTGCGTGCGCTGCAAAGCGACGAGACGCTGGACGCGCTGCTCGGCGCGGTGCAGCAACGCAAGGCGATATTGGTGGGTCAGCATGGCCGCGCCGTCCCCATCTTCGTGAAGATCGCGCCGGACCTGGACGAGGCGCAGGTCAAGCTGATCGCGGCCACGTTGAAAAAAAATGGAATCGACGGCGTGATCGCCACCAACACCACGATTGTGCGCGACGCGGTCAAGCACCTGCCGCACGGCCACGAGGCGGGGGGCCTGTCGGGCGCACCGGTGTTCGAGGCGAGCAACCGGGTGATCGCACAACTGCGCGCTGCGCTCGGCAAGGGCTTCCCGATCATCGGCGTCGGCGGCGTGATGAGTGCGGCGGATGCGACCGGCAAGATCGCGGCGGGTGCCGACCTGGTGCAGATCTACACCGGTTTCATCTACAAAGGGCCGGAGCTGGTCACGCAGGCCGCGCGCGCGCTCGCCGCGCATTGAAGTTCAGCCGGGCTGCTCGGCCGCCAGCTCGGCATCGATCAGCCGGCGAAACTGGAGCAGCGCCGCGTCCATCGCCAGCGGCAGCATCTTCGCACCGGGGCGCAAGGCCAGGTTGCGGGCCTGCGCACCGATCATGTCGCGGTCTTCGTTGAACGCGGCCACCAGGCTGTCGAAGATCGACTGAACGATGCGCTCGTCGCCCTCGCCCGCGCGATGCGATTGCTGAAAGAAATAGTGCGTGCTGGTCTCGGTTTCCGGCGTCAGCGTTTGACAGCTGTGCAATTGCACGGCGTTGTCCAGGTTGCCCTCGGCATCCGCGCTGGGTTTGCCGCCCGAGTGCATCAGCAGCGTTCCGGGCAGCACGAAGTCGTAGATGAACCAGCGGTCGATGGGGGCATCGAAGCTCCGGAAGCGCTGGTAGAACGGCGGCGCCGGCACGCCTGTGACCCGCCGCGTCACGCGAATCCCGCGCGCGATGGCCTCGATGCTCGCACGCGCCTGCGCAATCGCCGGGCTGCCGCCCAAGGTCTTTTCATGCACGTAACTCAGGTGCGAAAAATCCAGCAGGTTGTCGCAAATCAGCTGGTAGTTCGTGTCGTAGTGCAGGTAGCCGGGTTGGTTGCGCCACTCGGGGTGGTCGCAGGAAAAGTTGTCGGGCAGCAGGGCCGTGTCGGCCTTCTCGGGCGCGCCCATCCAGACGAACACCCACTTGTTCTTCACCGCCAGCGGATAGGTCCTGACGTGCGCTTGCGGTGGCACGCGCTCCATCCCCGGCACTTCGATGCACTGGCCAGCGGCATTGAACTTCAGGCCGTGGTAGCCGCAACGCACACAGTCGCCTTCTTTGCGCCCGGCCGAGAGCGGCGCCAGGCGGTGGCAGCAGCGGTCTTCCATGGCAGTCAGGCCGCCATCGGAGGTGCGGTAGACCAAAATGGGCTCGCCCAGCACGACGCGGCTGAACAGCGCGTCGGCGCCGATCTCAAAGTCCCAGGCAATCACGTACCAGCAGTTTCGTATGAACATGCGGCCTCCCTGTGCAGCGCTGTGCATGCGCGGAACTCTAGCCCAAGGCCAGTGCCACCGCCGCTAGCATCCGCGCTGCCAACATTAGCATCCGCCCTGCGTGTTTTCAGCTTGCAGCCGCTCACCGAACTGGAGAACAGCCCATGAACCAGCTGGACCTGAAGAATCGAGTCGCCGTCATCACCGGTGGAGCGCAGGGAATCGGTTTTGCCACTGCTCAGCGCATGTTGAATTCAGGCGCGGCGGTTGCGTTGTGGGACATCGACGCCGCACGCCTGGAGCAAGCCCGCGGCGCGCTTGAAGCGCTGGGCAAGGTCAGCGCCACGGTGGTGGAACTCACCGAAGAAGCCGCGGTGCGACAAGCCGCCCAGGCGGCGCTCGATGCTCACGGCCACATCGACATCCTGGTCAACAACGCCGGCATCACCGGTGGCAACGGTCCGACCTGGGAACTGGACCCGGCGGTGTGGCGACGCGTGATCGACGTCAACCTGGTCGGCCCGTTCCTGACCTGCCGCGCCGTGGTGCCGCACATGATCAGCCGCGGCTACGGGCGCATCGTCAACATCGCCTCGGTCGCCGGCAAGGAGGGCAACCCGAACGCGTCGCACTACAGCGCGTCCAAGGCCGGGTTGATCGGGCTGACCAAGTCGCTGGCCAAGGAGCTGGCCAAAAGCGGTGTGCTGGTCAACGCCGTCACGCCCACGGCAGCCAAGACCGCGATCTTCGATTCGATGAAACAGGAGCACATCGACTTCATGCTGGCCAAGATTCCGATGGGCCGTTTGCTTCAGGTCGACGAGGTCGCCGCGATGATCAGCTGGCTGGCGTCTAAAGACTGTGCTTTCAGCACCGGCGCGGTGTTCGACATCTCGGGCGGCCGCGCCACGTACTGACAACCCGGGTCAGTGCAGCGGCACGCCGGTCTTGGCCTGCAGCTCTTCGCGGGTCACGCCAGTGGCCATTTCCACCACCTTCAGTCCCTGCGGCGTCACGTCCATCACCGCCAGGTCGGTGATGATGCGGTTGACCACGCCCACGCCGGTCAGCGGCAAGGTGCAGGCGGGCAGGATCTTCAGGTCGATGCCGCCGTCCTTCTTCTTCGCCACATGCTCCATCAGCACCAGCACGCGCTTGACGCCGGCCACCAGATCCATCGCGCCGCCCATGCCTTTGACCATCTTGCCGGGGATCATCCAGTTGGCCAGGTCGCCTTTTTCGCTGACCTGCATGGCGCCCAGGATGCTCAGGTTGATCTTGCCGCCGCGGATCATCGCGAACGATTGTTCGGAGCCGAAGATCGACGAGCCGGCGATGGTGGTGACCGTCTGCTTGCCGGCATTGATGAGATCGGCGTCGACCTCGTCCTCGGTCGGGAATGGGCCGATACCGAGCAGGCCATTTTCGCTGTGCAGCCAGACCTCGATGTCGCTTCGAACATGGTTGGCCACCAGCGTGGGCAGGCCGATGCCCAGGTTCACATAAAAGCCGTCCTGCAGTTCCTGGGCCGCGCGGGCGGCCATTTGATCGTGTGTCCAGGCCATTTCAGACTCCCGCCTTTTCAGTGATGGTTCTTTTCTCGATGCGCTTCTCGGGGTTTGCATTCAGCACGATCCGGTGCACGTAGATGCCCGGCAAGTGCACGGCGTCCGGATCGAAGCTGCCGGTCTCGACGATCTCTTCCACTTCCACCACGGTGATCTTGCCGGCCATCGCCGCCGCCGGGTTGAAGTTGCGCGCGGTGCGGCGGAAGATCAGGTTGCCCGAATGGTCGGCCTTCCAGGCCTTCACCAGCGCCACCTCGGGCACCAGTGAACGTTCCATCACATAGGTCAGACCATCGAACTCGCGCAGTTCCTTGCCCTCGGCCACCAGCGTGCCCACGCCGGTGCGGGTGAAAAACGCCGGGATGCCGGCGCCACCGGCGCGCAGCTTCTCGGCCAGCGTGCCTTGCGGTGTGAACTCCAGCTCCAGCTCGCCGGCCAGGTACTGGCGCTCGAATTCCTTGTTCTCGCCCACGTAGCTGGAGATCATGCGTTTGATCTGGCGCGTTTCCAGCAGCAGTCCCAGCCCGAAGCCGTCGACGCCGGCGTTGTTGGAAATCACCGTCAGGTTCTTCACGCCGCTGTCGCGCAGCGCGGCAATCAGCGCCTCGGGAATGCCGCACAGGCCGAAGCCGCCGACGGCCAGCAGTTGTCCGTCTCGCACAATGCCCTTGAGCGCCGCGGCCGCACTGGGGAACACCTTCTTCATACGCAGTCTCCGTTTGAGTAGCAGTCGCGCAGCGTACTACGTAAGTCCTTGAGCGGCCGTCACGAAGAATCCACCAGCTTGCGCAACCAGTCGGGCAGCGGCACCGACTTCTGCTTGGGGAAGTTGACCCACACCGTTTTCGCTCCGCCCGACGCGTGGATCACGCCGGGCGCGTCGATGCGCTCCAGTGTGATGAAGGTGTTGAAGCTGCTGCGGCCCGGGTCGGCCACATAGTGCTTGGCCAGAATGTCGCCGGGGTATTCCAGCTGTTTGATGAAGTTGCAGAACGTGTTGACGATCACCGCCCCCTCGCCGAGCGGGTCAGGCGGGCCACCGACGCGGTACAGCCACTCGATGCGGATGATCTCCAGGTAGCGAAAGTAGAGCGTGTTGTTGACATGGCCCATCGGGTCCATGTCGCCCCAGCGAATCGGGATCACCATCTCCAGCGTCAGCTTTTTCTTTTCGGGAAGCTCAAAGCGCATGAACTCGGCCCCTCATCCGCGCTGCACGCCCAATTCGGCGTACAGGCGCTCCACCATGCTGCGCAGCTCGCTCAACTCGGACTGCATCAATGCCTGGTTTGCCTTCAGCGCCGCGAGTTCGCTCGCGGCCACGAAGTCCTCGCTCTGCGCAGCCACCGCAAACGCGGAAGCGTCCACCGGGCCGCACAGCAACTGCGCCCAACGCGGCTCGCGCGCACCGGGCGCGCGAGGCAATTTCACCACCAGCGCCCCGCCCTTCTCGTCGCTGCGTGCGGCCAGCTCGTCCAAAAACGCTTCTACGGAGGACAGGTCGGCAAACCGGTGCAGGCGATCGCAATTGCTGCGCAATTCGGAACAGGTCTGCGGCCCGCGCAGCATCAGCACCGCCAGCAAGGCGACCGACTGCGATGGCAAACCCAAGGCGCGGCCCAGGTTGTGTTCATAGCGGTTGACCCGCGAGCCGCTGGACTCGAACGCCAGGCTCAGCGCCTTCAACGAGTCGACCGCCACCTGGACTTCGGAATCGGTGGCGCTCAGCACCGGGTCGCGCGCGGTCTTCTGGTTGCAGCCCATCGCCAGTGCGTTCAGCGACAGCGGGTAGCTGTCGGGAACGGTGTGGGCTTTTTCGATTAGCACACCCAGCGCGCGGGCTTCCAGCAGCGACAGCGGACGCAGCGTCATCGCTCAGGCCCGAACGTTCGCACACATGCGATTGCGCAGAGAAGGCCAGAGCATGAGCCGCCGACGCTGCGCCATTGCATCAGCGCTTCGCTTTGGCGGCTCGCGCCGCAACGAAGCACCTGAGCATCTGTGCAGTGAAGGCGCGAGTTTGAGCCGCCGACGCTGCGCCATTGCATCAGCGCTTCGCTTTGGCGGCTCAGATCGCAAAGCCGTCGTCCGCCTGAATGACCGCGCCATTGATGAAATGGCTTTCGTTGGCGCACAACATCATCAGCACCGCGTCCAGGTCTTGCGGCTGGCCGATGCGTTTGCGCGGCAACATGTCGATCAGGCGCTTGCCGGCATCGGTCTTCCAGTGCTGGTGGTTGATCTCGGTGTCGATGTAGCCCGGGCACAGGGCGTTGACATTGATGCCGAACTTGCCCCACTCCAGCGCCATCGAACGGGTCATGTGCACCACCGCGGCCTTGCTCATGCAGTACACGCCGATCTGCGACAGCACGCGCACGCCGGCCATCGACGCGATGTTGACGATGCGCCCGCCGGTGAAGGTGCCGGGCGCCGAGCCCTTGGCACGCGCCAGCATGCGCTTGCCCACTTCTTGCGCCACGAAGAAGGCGCCCTTGGTGTTGGTGTCGAAAATGAAGTCGTAGTCGTCCTCGGTCACGTCGACCAGCTTCTGCGTGGTGCTCACGCCCGAGTTGTTCACCAGAATGTCGATGGTGCCCACCTCGGTCTCGGCATGCGCCACGGCAGCCTTGATGCTGTCATGGTCGGTCACGTCCAGCCTCACCACATGCGCGTCGCCGCCGCCGGCCTCGATCTCGGCGTGCAAGGTCTTCAGCCGCTCGACTCTGCGCCCTGCCAGCACCACGGCGGCGCCGGCCTTGGCCAGGGTCTTGGCGAACTGTTCGCCCAAGCCGCTGGAGGCGCCGGTCACCAGGGCCACGCGGCCCGATAGATCGATGTTGTAGCTCATGCAATCCGCTCCTCATGTTGTTGGGCCGGCGACCGCGGCAGCTGCCTGTACGAGCTCGGGGCAATCGAGTTGTCGGCCATGCGCCAAGATAGCACGACACCCGCGCTGTTCCTCGCAGACTCAGATGGCACGGTCCGACGTGCCGCGCGACGCCGAGGAACCCGCGCCGCGCACTGCGATGGAATAGAACGACCGTACTTTTCCATGGAGGGCTCGATACAATTCCGGGTCCCTACGCACAGGAATGCCATGAGCCCCGACGCCATCCTCGAAAAATACGGCCCGCGTGAAGCGATGGAGTACGACGTGCTGGTGATCGGTGCCGGCCCGGCCGGCCTGGCCACGGCCATCCGCATCAAGCAGCTGGCGGCGGCGCAGGCCAAGGAGGTGTCGGTGGTGGTGCTGGAGAAGGGGTCGGAGCCCGGCGCGCACATCCTCAGCGGCGCGATCATGGACCCGCGGGCGATCACCGAGCTGTTCCCCGACTGGAAGGAACGCGGCGCGCCACTGAACCAGGCTGTCACCGGCGACGAGATGCTGTTGCTGAGCCAGTCCGGCAAGCTCAGTGTCCCGCAGTTTTTGATCCCGGATTCACTGCACAACGAGGGCAACTTCATCGTCAGCCTGGGCAACGTGGTGCGCTGGCTGGGCCAGCAGGCCGAAACCCTGGGAGTTGAAATCTTCCCCGGCTTCACGGCGGCTGAACTGCTCTGCAACGACGATGGTTCGGTCAAAGGTGCGGCCACCGGCAACCTCGGGCTGGGCAAAAACGGGGAGCCCACCGACGCTTTCCAGTTGGGCATGGAGCTGCACGCCAAGTACACGATCTTTGCCGAAGGGTCGCGCGGCAACCTGGGCAAGCAACTGATCGAGAAATTCCGCCTCGACGCTGGCCGGGACCCGCAGACCTACGCGCTGGGCATCAAGGAGTTGTGGGAGATTGACCCGGCCCGCGCCATCCCGGGCCACGTGATTCACTCGCTCGGCTGGCCGATGGACAACCAGACCTATGGCGGCGGGTTCCTGTACCACGGGGAAGGCAACACGGTGACGCTCGGGTTCATCACCGGCCTGGAGTACAGCAACCCCTGGCTGAGCCCGTTCGAGGAGATGCAGCGCTGGAAGACGCACCCCGCCATCCGTGAGTGCCTGCATGGCGGCAAGCGCATCGGGTACGGCGCGCGCGCCATCACCTGCGGCGGCCTGATGAGCCTGCCCAAGACGGTGTTTGCGGGTGGCGCGCTGGTGGGCTGCGATGCGGGATTCCTCAATTTCGCGCGCATCAAGGGCAGCCACGCCGCCATCAAGACCGGCATGCTGGCCGCAGACGCCGCGTTCGCCGCAGTCACCAGCGGCCGCCAGCACGACGAACTCGTCGCCTACCCCGAGGCGTTCGAGAAAAGCTGGTTGTTTGAAGAACTGCAAGCCTCGCGCAACACCAAGCAATGGATGAAGAAGGGCTTGTGCCTGTCGTCCCTGATGAACGGCATCGAGCTGTGGCTGTTGCCCAAGCTGGGTTTCAAGGCCCCGCCCTGGACCGTTCACAGCCGCGTGCCCGACCACGCCAAGCTCAAGCCCGCTTCGGAGTGCCCGCAGATCGTCTACCCCAAGCCCGACGGCAAGCTCACGTTCGACCGCCTCAGCTCGGTGTTCGTCAGCAACACCAACCACGAAGAAAACCAGCCCGCGCACCTGACGCTCAAGGACGCTTCGGTGCCGGTGAACCTGAACCTGGCCAAATTCGCCGGCCCCGAAAGCCGCTACTGCCCGGCAGGCGTTTATGAGTTCGTCAAAAACCCGGACAACACGGATCGCCTGCAAATCAACGCGCAGAACTGCGTGCACTGCAAAACCTGCGACATCAAAGACCCGACGCAAAACATCGTCTGGGTCACGCCCGAGGGTGGCGGCGGGCCGAATTACGCGGGCATGTGAACCGGGCGCGCCGGGCGTGCAACTCAAGGGTGTCGCTATCCACCACCCTTGAGGCAAGACCATGAACAGCCAGCCCATGACCCAGCGCCAAATCGCCCACGAAAGCGCCCGCTACCAGTTGCGTTTTCAGTCGCTTTTTGATGAGGGCCGCGCTTACGCGTTTCCCTGCGACGCTGGCGGCCGTGTCGACCTTGATTCACTCAGCGACCGGCTGCGCAACAGCTATCTGTACGCCCGAACCCTGATCGGCCGTGAGTTCTCGATGCCGGCGGTGCAGTGCAGCGCTGCGCATTGACCGCGACAAGCGTCGCAACGACAAGGCCGCTCAGGGACCGGCCCATCCAGGCGCTCTCTTCTCGATGAACGCTTGCACGCCTTCCAGGGCAGCCTCGTCCATCATGTTGCAGGCCATCGTCCGGCCCGCGTCGTCATAGGCCGCCC
>JANNDW010000386.1:0-8702 GCA_031378125.1 Methylibium sp.
GCCAGGTCGACCAGTGCATCCAGCACTTCGCGCACGCCGAAGTTGTTGACGGCCGAGCCGAAGAACATCGGCGTCTGTCTGCCGGCCAGGAAGGCTTCGCGGTCGAACGGCGGGGCGGCGTCGGTCAGCAGGCTGATCTCGCCTTTCGCCTGTTCGTACTGCATGCCGAAGCGCTGCGCGTAAGCGGGGTTGTCCAGGCCGGCGAGGATTTCGTCGTTGTTGTGGTTGCGGTCTTCGCCGGGGCTGAACACGCGCATCTGTTTTTCGCGCAGGTCCATCACGCCGTGAAAGGCCTTGCCCATGCCCACCGGCCAGGTGAAGGGCACCACCTCCATGCCCAGCTCGCGCTCGATTTCTTCCATCAGCACAAAGGGCGCCTGCACCTCGCGGTCCATCTTGTTCACGAAGGTGAGGATCGGCGTGTTGCGGGCACGGCAAACCTGCAGCAATCGGCGGGTTTGCGGCTCGACGCCGTTGGCCGCGTCGATGACCATCAGCGCCGCGTCCACCGCGGTCAGCACGCGGTAGGTGTCTTCCGAAAAGTCCTGGTGGCCCGGCGTGTCCAGCAGGTTGATCACGCAGCCGCGGTACTCCATTTGCATGACCGAGCTGGCGACCGAGATGCCGCGCTGCTTTTCAATCTCCATCCAGTCGCTGGTGGCGTGGCGGCTGGCCTTGCGCGCCTTCACCGAACCGGCGATCTGGATCGCCCCGGAGAACAGCAGCAGCTTTTCCGTCAGCGTGGTCTTGCCCGCGTCGGGGTGGGAGATGATGGCGAAGGTGCGGCGGCGGCGCACTTCTTTCTGACGCGCGACGGACGTGGGGTCGGAAGACATGGGACCAAGGGCCGCGCGCTCGAAGGGGACGCGGCCGCAACGTGAAGGGGCCGCGATTATCGCGGTTCGGCGGTCGCCGCGTGCTTCTGTCAGCGCGGGCCGCGCTCGGCCTTGCGGCTGCGCTTGCGCTTGTACATGTCCTTGTCGGCGTGCTGAACCAACGCTTCTGCGCTGTCGCCGTCGCAGGGGTACGCCGCCACGCCGACCGTGCCGCCCACCGGCGTACCGGCATCGCCGTGCGGCGCCGCTTCGCTCGGCGATTCGCGCAGCAGGCGTTCGATCTTGGCGCGCATCTGCTCGGCAGCGGCGGCCCCGTCGACGTTGTCCACCAGCATCACGAACTCGTCGCCAGCGTAGCGCGCAACGAGGTCTTCGGCGCGCGACACGCTGCGCAGCCGGGCCGCGAGTTCGATCAGTGCGCGATCCCCCGCGGCGTGGCCGAGCCGATCGTTGATCAGCTTGAAGTCGTCCAGGTCGATGAACAGCACCGCGAAGTGCCTGTCGTCGGCGGCGCGCCGGTGTTGCTGAATGCGGGCGGTGATGTTTCGCAGCAGGGCGTCGCGGTTGACCAGGCCGGTCAGCTTGTCGGTCGACAACTGCCGCTGCATCTGGCGGAAGCTGTCGGCCAGATCGCCGATCTCGTCGGACCGGTGCAAGGCCAGCGGCGCATCGAGCCGGCCGGTACCCACCTCGCGCGCCGCCGCCGCCAGGCGGCCCAGGTCTCGGGTGATCCAGCCCAGGATGCTCAAGCCCAGCGCCAGCGCGGCCCCGGCGGCGGCGGCGCCAATCAAGGCCGTGCGCACCAGGTTGCCGGTCACGCCTTGCATGAAATCGCTGCGCGGCATCGCCACCACCGTGATCCAGTCCAGGCCGGCATCGTCGCGCAGCCGGTCGAATGCCAGCTGCATGACCTCGCCCCACGGGCCTTCAAAACCTTGCGTGACGGCCTTGTCGAGCCGGTTGCCCGCCCGCAGCCACTGCCGCACCTGGCCGTAGGCGGCCACTTGCGCCGCATCGCCGCTCTGCTCTGCACTCACCCGTGCGGAGCCGCCCTCGGCCGCCGGCTGGATGTTGGGGGTTCGCGACGATGCGATCAGCTTGCCATCGGGCTCGATGATGAAGGCGATGGCATGTTCGCTGGTCTTCAGGCCGCGCACGAAGTCATTCAGCTTGCGCAGCGAGAGGTCGGTGGCCACCACGCCTTGGAGCTCGCCGGCCGGATCGATCACGCGGCGCGCCCGCGTTGCCACGAGTTCAGAGGTGCGAAAGTCGATGTAGATGGCCGTCCAGGTGTGCGACGAGTTGCCAGCGCCCGCCTTGTACCAGGGCCGCTCGCGCGGGTCGAACAGGCGTGTCTCGCGCACCGCTGCCGACAACCCGCCGTCGATTCCCGTGAAGCGAAACAGCTGGCGAGGTTCGTCGGCCTTGAACTTCAGCCGCAGCTCCCCGTCTTGCTGCGAGTGACGCCACAAACCGAAGAACTGACCCGAGCGATTGCCGTAGTAGACGTAGTTGTTCGGGTCCAGATGCAAGGACGTGGCGATCCAGAACCGCGAGCGCAGTGAGGCCATCTCGGCCTCGATGTTTTGCGGCGCCGGCACGCCTTGCGGAAACGCCGCCTCCAGCACCGCGGCCGAGCCCACGACATGGCGATCGACGGCCTGGCCGATGCGGGCCACCGTTTCGAGCAGCAGGTTGTCGGCCACGGTGTCCACCGCCTGGCTGCCGGCCTGGTACGACAACGCGCCGATCAGCAGCGCCAGGCCGGTGACCAGTGCGACGTAGGGAAGCGTCAGCCATTGACGCAAGGTGACGCGGGTGGAAATCGCCATGACAGTCGGGGGGAGGATGGTGAAGTATCGGCGTCAGGCCCGGCACACCGACCCGTCACCGGCGCGCAGTGCAAACCGCGGCCGGCTTTCGTCGCGAGCCCGCAACGTTGCCGCGCATTGCGTTACACGGGCCATCCGCCGAGGCGCCGGGCCTTCATGGGGTTGCGATTGGGTTGCGGGTGGCACACTGGACTGCGCGACAAGGTGCAGGACATGCCCGAACTACCCGATATCACCGTCTACGTCGAACGTCTCGAAGCCAAGGTGCAGGGCGGCGTCTTGCAGCGCGTTCGTGTTCTCAACCCCTTTTTGCTGCGCACCGCGCTGCCACCCCTGCGTGAGGCCGAGGGCCGTCGCGTCAGCGGGGTCGAGCGGCTGGGCAAGCGGGTGGTGCTGGCGCTGGAGGGCGGCCTGTTCCTCGTTATTCACCTGATGATCGCGGGCCGGCTGAAGTGGCTTGAGGCCGGCGCCAAGCCGCCGGGCAAGTCGGCCTTGGCGGCTTTCGAGTTCAACGCCGGCACGCTTGTGCTGACCGAAGCCGGCACCCAGCGCCGCGCCAGCCTGCACCTGCTGGCGAGCCGGGAGGCGCTGGTTGCGATGGACCCCGGCGGCATCGACGTGTTGCGGTCTGATCTGGCCGCTTTCAAACAACGCCTGATGGCCGAGAACCACACGCTCAAGCGCGCGCTGACCGACCCGCGGCTGTTCAGCGGTGTTGGCAACGCCTACTCCGACGAGGTCTTGCACCGCGCACGTTTGTCGCCGCTGGCGCTGACCGGCTCGCTGAAGGAGCAACCGGTCCAGCGCCTGTTCGAGGCCACCCGTGCGGTGATGTCGGAATGGACCGAGCGCTTGCGGGCCGAGGCGCTGGCCAACGGGGGCTGGCCCGGCAAAGTCACCGCGTTTCGGCCCGAGATGGCGGTGCACGGACGCTTTGGCTTGCCGTGCCCGGTCTGCGCAGCGCCGGTCCAGCGCATCGTCCACGCGGCCAATCAAACCAACTACTGCGCGCGCTGCCAGACCGGCGGCAAGCTGCTGGCAGACCGAGCCTTGTCGCGTTTGCTCAAGGCGAGCTGGCCGCGCCACATCGACGACCTGGCCGACGACCTGGCCGACGACTTGGCCGACGACTTGGCCTGACCCGCCCGGCGCGCAACCTCAAGCTGGAGTCGCCAGCAATTCGCGCAGGTGCTTGTCGATCTGCTCCATGAAGCCGGGCTCGATCGCAAACAACCCGAGATGGCCGCAGCGGCTCTTGATGACCTGGAAGTTCGCGCCCGGAATCAACTTCGCTTCGGCCTCGCAAGCCGCCGGCGGGAAGATCAGGTCGGTCTCGATCGGCATCACGGTCACCTTGGCTTTGATGCGGCCGAGTGCGGCGGCCAGGTCGCCGCCGGTGTGGCGGCTCACGTCGCCGCGCTGCCACTTCCAGACCATCGCCAGCAGGTTGTTGGGGTCCATCGGCAGGAAGTAGGCTTCCATGAAGCCGGTCACAAAGTCGTCGAGCGACGTGAAGCCCAGGCCGCGCCAGGTCTCGTCGTGCAGGAACTCGTGGCACCAGCCAATCACCGTGAAGAACGCGGCGTGTTTGCGCAGCGCCAGGTGCAGGTGGTTCGAATCGGCGTAGAAGCCGCCCTTGAATGCCGGGTCTGAACTCAGGATGTCCTTGACGACCTCGCCCATCATGAAGGTGTGCGGCTTGTTCTTCGCGGTGCCCGCCAGCGGGGCCGCGCGCTTGACCATGTCGGGATAGCGCAACGCCCATTCATAGGTTTGCTGCGCACCCATCGAGCCGCCGAACACCAGCGCCAGCTGCGTGATGCCGAACTTCTCGGTCAGCAATTTGTGCTGGGCGCGCACGTCGTCGCCGATGCGAACCTTCGGGAACTTGGGGCCGTTGAACGGCGCGGGGGTGTTGTGCGGCGAGCTGGAGGTGCCGCTGCCGATTTGGCTGATGCTGACGATGAAGTACTTGGCCGGATCGAGCGCGTGGCCCGCGCCGATGTAGATCTGTTCCATGATCTTGGTGGTGCCCGAGTACCAGGTGGGCACCAGGATGGCGTTGTCCTTGGCGGCGTTGAGCTTGCCGAAGGTGGTGTAAGCGAGCTTGCAGCCGTGCAGCGTTCCACCCTCTTCCAGCGCCAGGTCGCCGATGTCGTGGGTCTCGAACGGGCCGTGCAGTTCCTGGGTGTAGTAGGTGTTCGCGCTCATCGCCGGTCTCCTGCGTGGGGTGGTCTCGCGCAGTGTGCGGCGGCGGGCCGCCCGCGGGGTGATACCCCAATACCTACAGTCGCCGCCAGGGCCGCTGCTCAGGGCGCATCGACGAACGGGCGCACCACATCGAGCAGGCGCTTGACGTAGGCGTCTTGTTCACCCACCGGCGCGGCGGAGTGCAGCGCCTGCACCGCCGCGTCGATGCCGGCAGCGCGCGCCATCACCCACGCCGCCAGATACTGCGAGGCCAGGCCGCCCCCGGCGGTTGCGATCGGCCCGCGCGCATGGAACGGCTCGTCGAGCACACGAACCCCGGCTTCGACCAGCCACGCCCGCGTGGCGGGGTCGGTGCAGGCCGGCATGTCGGCCAACAAACCCAGGCGCGCCAGCAGCAAGGCGCCCGAGCACTGCGCGCCGATGAGTTGGCGCAAGGGGTCCAGCCGCAACCGGTCCAGCATGGCGCCCTTGCGCCCGCGGGCTTCAGCGATGGCGCGGGTGTAGATGCCGCTGCCGAAGATCACCGCGCCGGCTTCGTTGGCGAATTCCAGCGGCTGCTGCGCCTGCACCGTGACGCCGTTCATCGATGTGACATGCGGCGTCGGGCTCGTGATCTCGGCCTTCCAGCCCAACGAACCGAGGCGGTTCAACAGGCCCAGCGCGATGAACGAATCGAGCTCGTTGAAGCCGTCGAAGGTGACGATGGCGATGCGCATGATGAACCCATCCGTGGTGCTGCGGAATGGGCGCTTGCCCATCGGTCAGAGCAAATAGAGCTTAACCCGAGGGCTGGCCCGCGGCGCAGACCCGTCGGCGCCGCGAGAGGTTTGCGCCTCAAGCGGTCAACCGGGCCACACCCTCCAACGGGCATGCATAGATGGCGTTGCGCAGCGCCGCAATGGCTTCGTAGCGCGTGAAGGTGCGGCGCCACGCCAGCACCACCCGGCGCGTCGGCGCCGAGCCGCTGAACGGGATGTACGCGATGTGTGGTTGCACTTCTTTCGGCACGCTCAGCCGCGGCACCACCGTCACGCCCATGCCCGAGGCCACCATGTACTTGATGGTCTCCAGCGAAGAACCCTCGAAGCTCTTGCGGATGCCCTCGGCGTCGCTCGAAAAGCGCGCGTACTCGGGGCAGACTTCGAGCACATGGTCGCGAAAGCAATGGCCGGTGCCGAGCAGCAGCATCGTCTCCTGCTTGAGCTCCTCGGCGCTGATGCCCTTGCGCTTGGCCAGCGGGTGAGTCTTGGGCACCGCCACCATGAAGGGCTCGTCGTAGAGCGGCGCCACCGCCAGGCCGGTGTCGGGAAAGGGTTCGGCCATGATCGCGCAGTCAAGGTCGCCGGTGCGCAGCATCTCCAGCAGCTTGACGGTGAAGTTCTCCTGCAGGATCAGCGGCATCTGCGGCATGCGCTCGATGGCCTGGCGCACCAGAGCGGGCAGCAGGTAGGGGCCGATGGTGTAGATCACCCCCAGCCGCAGCGGGCCGGTCGCCGGGTCCCGCCCGCGCTTGGCGATCTCCTTGATCGCAGCCGCCTGCTCGATGACCGACTGCGCCTGGCGCACGATCTCTTCGCCAAGCGGCGTGACACTCACTTCACTGGTGCCGCGTTCGAAGATTGGGACGCCGAGTTCTTCTTCCAGCTTCTTGATCGAGACGCTCAGCGTGGGTTGCGATACGAAACATGCCTCGGCAGCGCGCCCGAAATGCTTCTCCCTGGCAACAGCGACGATGTAGCGGAGTTCGGTGAGGGTCATGGACGGTTTCACGAAGCAGAACCGCAGAATAGCGCAGCCATTGGGGCGCGCTGCGCCCGTTGTCTTCGTGCCCGCGGCCCCGCCACAACCCAGCGTGCTGACGGCGCGGCTCTACCCGCTCAGCGCTCAGGCCAACACGGGCGGCCTGCTCACGGCCGTGGCGGTCGACAATCACACAGATTGCGGCGCGTTCACGCTGGCCTGTCTCGGCGACACGCCGCAGGGCGAAGCCACCCGCGTGGACGCGAACTGCGCTGCTTTTGGGGGCATCCACAGGCCTTGGGCTTTGCCTCGCGAAGCTTCACCGGCCGGCCCGGCATTGCCAACGCGTTCGGCACCAAAGGCGTGAACGCGCAATGTGAGTTTTTGATCACCGGCCCGGCGATCGGAATCGGCGCCCGTGTCCTGTCCGGCGGGTCGACCTATCAGCTGCATTTTGGCGGCTGAGCAACGTGGCCATTGCTTGTTACAGGAACAAGTAACGGTTACCGGACCGTCAAATTCACCACGAAACCCGAGCTGCGGCTCCCCTGTTTGTGGGATGGCGCCGGGGCGTTACATCCTGATAATTCTTTCAGTCGGGTTGGCAAGTGCGTGAGCGCCTAGGGGGTTCTGGAAACCCGAAGGCGTGTTGCAGGCACGAACACAGGATGGGGAGAGAACGATGTTCATGGTATTTCGGCACCACGTATCGGTAGCCGCCTTTACCGCGATGATGGCCGACATGCTGCTGTGTTTTGTGGCCATTGTGCTGGCTGCATCCACGCTGGCGGGGGCGCGCAGCGCCTACCCGCTGCAGGTCTACCAAGTGGTGCTGACGGGGGCGCAGTTTGCGCTGGTCATCTCCTTGATGTACTCCTTCGCGGGGCTGTACCGGCCCACCCCCATCGGCTTGAGCGCCAAGCTCATGCGCACCGTCATCGCCTTGGTCGTGGGCAGCTACCTGACCTACCTGATGCTGCTCATCGTGGCCGAGCCCGAATACGTCAAGCTCCTGATCGGCTCAGCCCTCATGTACTGCCTGGTCGGCCTTGTGTTCGTGCGCGGCGCCCTGTACTACCTCAAGCGCGTGGCCACGATGCAACGCGTGCTCATCGTGGGCACCGGCGCAGAAGCCTACGCCGTGGCCGGCGACCTCAAAGCCCTGCGGCGCGTGTCCAACAGCGTGGTCGGCTTCTACCCCACCAGCGACGAGCCACCCCAGGGCAACCCCGGCGCGCTCAACCTCAAAGACAGCTCCAGAGCAGACAGCCCCAAAGTCTTCTCCCGCGAAGCCACCATCGAAGAGCTCGTCGAGCGCCACCGCATCGACGAGATCATCGTCGCCGAACGCGAACAGCGCGGCGGCGGCGTGCCCATGGACCAACTGCTGGCCTGCCGCATCCGCGGCATCCCCGTCATCGACCTGGCCGGCTTTTACGAACGCGCCAAGAGCGAAGTCCCGCTGGACAGCCTCAAAGCCAGCTGGCTCGTCTACGGCCACGGCTTCGTGCAGGGGCGGGCACGCCAGATCGCCAAACGCGGCTTCGACATCCTGTGCTCAAGCGTTTTGCTCACGCTTGCCAGCCCCGTCATGCTCTTGACCATCCTGGCCATCAAGCTGGACAGCCCCGGCCCCATCATCTACCGGCAAGAGCGCGTGGGCTTGGGCGGGCGCATCTTCATGTGCTTGAAGTTCCGCAGCATGCGCACCGACGCAGAAAAAGACGGCGTGGCCCGCTGGGCCGCCAAGAACGACGCCCGCATCACCCGCATCGGCGCCTTCATCCGCAAGACCCGCATCGACGAGCTGCCGCAACTGCTGAGCGTGCTCAAAGGCCAGATGAGCCTGGTGGGCCCGCGCCCCGAGCGGCCCAGCTTCGTGGCCCAGCTCAAAGAGCAGATCCCCTTCTACGACGTGCGCCACAGCGTCAAGCCCGGCGTCACCGGCTGGGCCCAGGTGCGCTACAGCTACGGCGCCAGCTTGGAGGACGCCCGGCGCAAACACCAGTTCGACCTGTACTACGTCAAAAACAACTCACTCTTCCTGGACCTGCTGGTTTTGATCGAGACCGTCAGCGTTGTA
>JANNDW010000408.1:0-3349 GCA_031378125.1 Methylibium sp.
ACCCGACACCAGCGGCTTGCGGTGTTTCACACACGCGGCATTGACGGCGTGGCGGGTGGCGAAGTTGTCGCTGCAATCGAGCACCAGGTCGACGCCGGCCACCAGCGCGTCCAGGCGCTGCGCATCGGCGCGTTGCTGCAACGCGATGACCTCGACCTCGGGGTTGATGGCGGCAATGGTCTGGGCCGCCGACGTGACCTTCGGGCTGCCGACGCGCGCTGTGGTGTGGGCGATCTGGCGCTGCAGGTTGGTCATGTCCACGGTGTCGTGGTCGACCACGGTGATCTTCCCCACTCCTGCGGTGCCCAGGTACATCAGCACCGGCGACCCCAAGCCGCCCGCGCCGATGACCAGCGCGTGCGATTGCAGCAGGCGCTGCTGCCCCTCGATGCCCAGTTCGTCGAGCAGGATGTGGCGCGAGTAGCGCAGCAGTTGGTCGTCGTTCATCGTTGCAGCATACAAACAAAAACGCCCGCTGACCGCGGGCGCTTTCGAGCCGAGGACCTTCGGCCTTCAGTTGGTGGTGACCTCGGCCTTGCGTTCGACCGCCGTCTTGCTCACCAGCACCGTCTTGCCCTTCAGGCGGTTGAGCGCCTGGGCGAGCTGGAAGTCTTCGGCGCTGCCGAATTCGGGCAGCGGCTTCGGCGGAACAGCCGCCTTCTTTTCAGCGCTTTCATCTTCGAGCTTCTTGCGCGCTTCCTCACGCGCCTTCTCACGCGCAACATCTTTTTGCTCGGCACCCTGGCCGCTTTGCAGGTGCTTCTCAAGGTCGGCCTCGCGCACCCGAAGCGACGCGAACAGGTTGCCTTCGGCCGTTTCGTCCAGCATCACGTCGGGCACGATGCCCTTGGCCTGAATCGACGCGCCGCTGGGTGTGTAGTACCGCGCGGTCGTGATCTTCAGCGCGGTTTCCGGCGACAGCTGGCGCACGGTCTGCACCGAGCCCTTGCCAAAGGTCTGCGCGCCCATGACGGTGGCGCGCTTGTGGTCTTGCAGCGCGCCGGCGACGATTTCACTGGCCGATGCGGAGCCCTCGTTCACCAGCACGATCAACGGAACCCGTTTGACGGCTTCCGGCAGTTTGCGCAGCGGGTCGGTGCCGCCGCGGCGCATGTAGAACTCGGGCGCCGCCTTGAAGACCGATTTGGAATCGGCAATCTGGCCGTTGGTGGAGACCACCACCACGTCACTGGGCAAGAAGGCCGCGGAGATCGCCACCGACGCTTCGAGCAGGCCGCCCGGGTCGTTGCGCAGGTCCAGCACCAGCCCCTTCAGGTTGGGCTCCTGCTTGTAGATTTCTTCCAGCTTGCGGGCGAAGTCGTCGACGGTGCGGTCCTGGAATTGGCTCACGCGCAACCAGGCATAGCCGGGCTCGATGACCTTGGAGCGCACGCTTTGTTGGCGGATTTCTTCGCGCACGATGGTGACCGGGAAGCTGCGCGTCTCCGACTTGCGGAACAGGGTCAGCACGACCTTGGTGTTGGGCTCGCCGCGCATGCGCTTGACCGCCTGGTCCATGCTCAGGCCCTTGACGACGGTGTCGTCGATCTTCGTGATCAGGTCGCCGCTCTTCATCCCGGCACGAAATGCGGGCGAGCCTTCGATCGGCGAGACCACCTTGACCAAGCCGTCTTCCATGCCGATCTCGATGCCCACACCGACGAACTTGCCGGTCGTGCCCTCGCGAAATTCCTTGAACGTCTTCTTGTCGAAATACTGCGAATGCGGGTCCAGCCCGGAGACCATGCCACCGATCGCGTCCGTGATCAGCTTCTTTTCATCCACCGATTCGACATAGTCGCTCTTGACCATGCCAAAGACTGCGGCGAGCTGCTGTAGCTCTTCAAGAGGCAGTTGGGCGACGGAACTTCGGGCGATCGCCTGCAATTGCATGGTGGCCAGCGCGCCGGCCACCGCGCCCAGCGCAATCCAGCCCGCCACCTTGAGTTTCCTGCCCATCGAGTGCCCCTTGTGCCCGCGCCTGATTGGCGCATCGTATGAAAAACTGCGCAGTCAGTATATTCCTGCACTCGGTTTTGGAGCGGCCTCACCCCGGGAAAGTTGCACGCCGCAACACCCTTTTGTCCGCAGCCCCCGAGACTCGGGGTGAGCCTGGTCAGCGAATGCAGCAAGCGAATTCAAGGGCGAGGCTGACGCGGGAATGTGACGACATGGTCCACCTGGGGCCGGATCCCGATCCATTCGCCGACCTGGTGATCATGGTGCGACGGCACATGGGCCAGCAGCTGTTCGCCGCTTGCCAGGCGCAGCGTGTAGAGGAACTCCGAACCGCGAAACGCCTTGCGCTCAATACGCGCCTTTACGGCCGCGGCGTCGTCGTGCACGATATCGTCGGCACGCAGCAGCACGTCGCACAAGCCTGCCTCGTAGGCGTCGGGCAAGGGGCATTCGAGCACGTCGCTCAAGTCGCCCAAGGGGGTGCGCACCATCGTGCCGCCCGGCGTGGCAACGATTTGCGCCGGCGCGAATACGCCGTGGCCGATGAAATCTGCGACAAAACGTGTCGAGGGTCGATGGTACAGCGTGTAGGCGTCGTCCCACTGTTCGAGTACGCCCATGTTCATTACGCCGATCACGTCGCCGATCGCAAAGGCCTCGAACTGGTCGTGCGTGACGAACAAGGCGGTGATCTGCAAACCCTTGAGAATGGCGCGCAACTCCTGGGCGAGGCGCTCGCGCAGGTCGACGTCCAGGCTGGAAAAAGGCTCGTCCAGCAACAGCAGGCGCGGCTGGGGCGCAAGTGCGCGGGCCAGGGCCACGCGTTGTTGCTGGCCGCCCGAGAGCTCGTGCGGCGCGCGTTTTCCGGCGTGACCCAGGCCTACCAGATCCAGCACTTCCTGAGTTCGTGCACGGCGCGCCTGCGCGCCCAGATGGGCGATACCGAAAGCGACGTTCTGCGCTACGCTCAGGTGAGGGAACAGGGCGTAGTCTTGGAACACCATGCCGACTTTGCGGTTCTCGGCAGGGACGTGCACACCGAGCGCGGCATCGCCCAGCGCATCGGCTTCGATCGTGATGCGCCCGGTTCGCAGCGTTTCCAGGCCGGCTACAGCGCGCAACAGCGAGGTCTTGCCACAACCCGAAGGCCCGATCAGAACCCCGACCTCGCCGCGGCGCAGCCCGAGCGAAACCGAATTGACCGCGGCGCGCGGCGCACTCGCACCGTAACGGATTTCGACGCGATCGAGCTGAAGAAACATGCCCCTATGATAGTGGCGCCATTACAAATCAGACTCGTTCGCATTTGAACCTCGGGCCTCGCGGTCCTCCACGCACTCCCGTTCGTCCCTTCACAACGTGACACGCTTGCTGTCGATCGGCGCACTCT
>JANNDW010000004.1:0-1672 GCA_031378125.1 Methylibium sp.
GTCCGCAGCTATCTGTTCTACCTTGATCTTTTCGCCGGCAGCAACCTTGTATTGCTTGCCACCGGTTTTTATGACCGCGTACATGTGTGACCTCTCGAAGAATCTGTTGCGTCACTGGCTCCCTGACGTGGGTACCCGCAGCGAACAGCCTTTGAATATAGCATGGTCGATTGCCTCGAACACCTTGCGAGGCCCTCGCGTCGGGCCGCGTCAGAGGCCTCGCGCAGCCCAACCCGCCTACGGGGGCGGCATTTCTATAATCAGCTATTGACCGTGCAGGCCCCGCCGTGCTCGACACCCCCCTACCACCCACCGCCGCGACCGACCCGACCGACGCAGGGCT
This sequence comes from Methylibium sp., assembly GCA_031378125.1. Classification (GTDB taxonomy): domain Bacteria; phylum Pseudomonadota; class Gammaproteobacteria; order Burkholderiales; family Burkholderiaceae_C; genus LGRD01. Next base: position 344 of record JANNDW010000004.1, read on the forward strand.
GCGGCAGGTGGATGTCGTTATCCGAGAACGGCTGTCGTCGCGGGTGGCGCTGATCGATCAGATCTCGCGTTACATCGTTTCTGCTGGCGGCAAGCGCATTCGCCCGCGGCTGGTGCTGCTGTTCTCTGAAGCACTGGGGTTCGAAGGGGCCGAACGTTACGAGCTGGCCGCGATCGTCGAGTTCATCCACACCGCTACGCTGCTGCACGACGACGTCGTCGACGAGTCTTCGCTGCGCCGCGGCCGCGCCACTGCCAATGCCATGTTCGGCAACGCCGCCAGCGTGCTGGTCGGCGACTTCCTGTACTCGCGCGCCTTCCAGATGATGGTCTCGGTCAACCGCATGCGCGTACTGGACGTGCTGGCCGACGCCACCAACGTCATCGCCGAGGGCGAGGTCTTGCAGTTGATGAACATGCACGACCCCGACCTGGCGGTGGCCGACTACCTGCAGGTCATCCGCTTCAAGACCGCCAAGTTGTTCGAGGCCAGTGCCCGGCTGGGCGCCGTGCTTGGCGGCGCCGACGCGGCGCTTGAAGAAGCCTGCGCCGCTTATGGCCGCTCGTTGGGCACCGCATTCCAGCTCGTCGATGACCTGCTCGACTACGAAGGCAACGCGGGCGAGCTCGGCAAGAACATCGGCGACGACCTGCGCGAGGGAAAACCGACCTTGCCGCTTTTGCTGGCGATGGAACGGGCCACGCCGGCCGAGCACGCGCTGTTGCGCCAAGCCATCGAGCAGGGTGAGCTGCACCGGCTGCCCGACATACTGGCCATCGTGCGGCGCACCGGAGCGCTGGAAGGTACGCGCGATGCAGCTCGCCGCGAATCGGACCAGGCCCGTGCGGCGCTCTCTGTACTGCCGGCGTCGAGAGCCCGCGAGGCACTGCTAGAATTATCGATTCGCGCCGTGCAGCGTTCGTCTTGATCAAGTGGTCAGCGACGAGCAAGCCGGTCGCCAATCGGGGTGTAGCTTAGCCTGGTAGAGCGCTACGTTCGGGACGTAGAGGCCGGAGGTTCGAATCCTCTCACCCCGACCAGATCTTCATTCGATATTGCGTGCGCGGCTCAGCCTGCGCCGGTTGGCTGCAACAGCCCCGCCGCAATGTTGATCGTCAGCGCCAGCAGCGTGGTGTTGAAGAAGAATGCCAGCACGCAGTGCAGCGTGCCCACGCGGCGCAACGCGCCACCCTGAAACGCCACGTCAGCCGTCTGGCCCGAGGTGCCGATGACACAAGCGAAGTACAGGAAGTCGCCATAGCCCGGGTCGGGCGTACCGGGGAATGCCAGCGGGTCGGGTTGATTGCGGGCGCGCGCCAGGTAGAAGTC
>JANNDW010000017.1:0-2100 GCA_031378125.1 Methylibium sp.
CGTCACGCGCTGGCGCAGCACGCCTTCTTCGAGCGTGACCCACTTGAGCTTGATGCCCGGGTTGGCCTTTTCGAAATGCGGCGTGAGCTTTTGCATTTCGATCATGTGGCCGTTGTTCACGGTGGCGATCACCAGGTCTGCCGCCATTGCGGTGCCGGCTGCAGCGGCCAGGCCAAAGGCCAGGGCGAGCGATGCTTTGAGGTTCATGGAATGTCTCCTATGTTTCCGAAGTGAGTTGGCAGTCCGACATGTTGGACTGTCGGTGCCGCAAAGATAGTCATAGCTCGATGCGCATACTGGTATGAGCGACGCGATTATTTGTACTTCTTTGCGCTATGAGGCTGGTAAAAACCCGAAATCGTGCAACCAGCGTACGGAAGTGGGTGGCAACGCCGGCTGGAATCAAGGGCGCTTGGGTCAGGTCAGCGGTGTCTCGGCAGCCACGCAGCTCGGCAGCGCCGGCAGGTCGGGTCGTGGCCCCAACGCACAACAAGGAACATTGCAAATCTTCCTTGCCATGGATCAATTGCAATGGTCAGCCGCCCGCTTGCTTCAGCGACCGGACCGCAATGAGATCCTGGTCGCCGACGTGGCGCACATCTTCAAGGCCCAGGGTCAGCAGCGCCTGGGTGCGGCCCGAGGCTGCGACGAACTCGATTTCCAGCGCGTCCGGAGCAAGAATTTCGACGATGGCGCCAAGATCACCCCGCCGCAGCCCTGCGCTTGGAACATCGCGGGTGAGGGCAACAGTGTCGAGAACGTTGAACATGGCTCACCTCGCTCAGATCGGGAAAGCAGTGACGAAGGTCGGCGATTCGTCTTCGGGTCGGATAAGCCACACGGTCTTGAAAGCCGCCGAACGCCCGGATGGCCCCACCAGAATACCAGCGACTTCGAACTTCGTGCCGAACGCGCTGGGTTTGCCTGGTACGGTGGTACCGGTGCGAGCAATTTCAAGCAGATCGTCTTGAAGCAACTGCCAGTGCTCAGCGCTGTAGCCCAACGCGAAGAAGATGACGGCCTTGAATCGCCCGATGGGGTGACTCGAAGAAAGCAGGTAGTCGCGAACCTTGCTTGGCTCAACAACGGCGCGATCAGCGTTCGGCAGGGCCATGTTGAAGTGTAGGGCCGCCTATCAGCACGGCCTCAAAACTCTCCCTGAACCCGCCGCGGACTCGATTGGCGGACTACTTCGGAACCCACCCCGCATTGCCGCCGTTTCCCGACTCCTTGACGTAGAAGCTGGCGCCGGGCTCACCATCGAGCCGCTGAAAGATGTCGCCCACGTTGCCGGCAACCTTTGCATTCGGATCACCCAAACCCGCGACAAAGCGCCCGGTTCCCGAACCCGCCGTCGCACCACCCCTGCTGGTGGCGCCACCCACCACAAGAGCGTCTTCCGGCAGGTTGCCAACACCCACCAGCGGCGACGCCACCGCCGCGTCGATCCGGTTGAGCTCACACACCGGCGTCTGCGTGTAGTTCGGCCCCCCAAACACGATGCCTTCGACCGTCTTACCCGGGAAGCGACAAAGACCATTGCTGAAAACGGTGCCCTGTCCGAGCAACACAAGAAGGATCTGGGCGCCGAGTTTGGGCCGGTTGATTGGGGTCTGCTCACTGTTCGGAAGGGCAGTCAAGCCGATGTCGCTAGTCGTGGTCTCGAAAGCGTTGCCCGGCGATTTGGAATCAAGTAGTGCGTCGATGTACTCACGTCTGCGCTCACCGCGCACCTTTTGCGTCTGGGAATTGACGTAGGACGGGCCGTTTGGGCAGCATGGCATCGGAGTGGTCTCAGCCCGTGACACCGGGCGAGGCGTCGGGTGATGCGTCCAGTCCGTTGGGACCGCCCGGTACGAACCGGCGACAATCATGCGTTCCGCCGTGTTCTCGCTGCCCGGCGCGCCGTCTCCACCACTTCCGCAGACACCCGACACCATGGCTCAGTACGTTTTCACGATGAACCGCGTGGGCAAGATCGTTCCGCCCAAGCGCCAGATCCTCAAGAACATCTCGCTCAGCTTTTTTCCCGGCGCCAAGATCGGCATGCTGGGGACGAACGGTTCGGGCAAGAGCACCTTGCTCAAGATCATGGCCGGG
>JANNDW010000037.1:0-8403 GCA_031378125.1 Methylibium sp.
GTGGCCAACCTGTTCATCTCGGACGGCAGCCAGTTCACCACCGGCGGCGCCGAGAACCCCACATTGACGATCGTGACGCTGGCAATTCGCCAGGCCGACTACATTGCCAAGCAGATGACGGCCCGCGCAATCTGACGCGGCCTTCCACCGGAGATCACCATGTGCGAATTTTTCGTCAAGGCAGACCCCATCGCTTATGAGCAGCGCTCGCGGACCGTGCGCATCCATGGGGTGCTCACCAGCATCCGGCTGGAGAACATGGTGTGGGACACGCTGGCCGAAATGGCCGAAGAAGAGATGTGCACGACCAACGCGCTGATCTCCAAGTTCCACGACGAAATCCTGGCCCACCGCGGCGAGGTGCCCAACTTCGCATCGTTCCTGCGCGTGTCGGCGATGCGCTACCTGCGGCGCATGCTGACCCAGGCCGAACGCTTGTCCGGTGCGCCGGAACGTGCACGCCCAAACGGCGCGGTCACGGGCGTCGCGCCGAAAGTCGTTCCCTTGGCTTCACGCAACTGAGCTTGGTCTCGTTGCCCACGTATCCGGACCCCATGGCCAAAGTCATCCACAGCATGATCCGCGTGCTCGATCTGGATCGGTCGCTGAAGTTCTATGCCGACGTGCTGGATTTGCATGAATCGCACCGGCTTGATTTCCCGGATTTCGCGCTCGTCTACCTGCGCAGTCCACAGAACGATTTCGAGATCGAACTGACGTGGAACAAAGGCCGGGTAGAACCCTATTCCCATGGCGATGGCTACGGGCACATTGGTGTGGTCATCCCCGATGCAACCGCCACCCAAGCGGCGCTGTCGGCCAAGGGCTACCAGCCCGCGGCGGTGAAGGAATTCAAGCGCGACGACGAACTGCTCGCGCGCTTCTTTTTCATCCAGGACCCCGACGGCTACAAGATCGAAATGCTGGAGCGCCACGGCCACTACCAGTAGAAGCTTGTTTACGTAAAAGGCCGCTCACGTTATCTGCGCATCGTGCCGTGGCGCACGCGCATTTCGCCCAACCACAACACAGGAGATGAGTGTGAAAGAAGTTGCCACATTTTTGCTGGGTACTGTCGCTGCGGCCTTGCTGGCCGCGGGCACAGCCCAGGCCCAGGCGCCGAACATCGAAAACCTGAAGCAGATGAAGGTGTCCGGCGTCGACCCCACCATGCCGCCGGTGCCGCAGGAAGGCAAGAACGCGGCCGCGTTGCGCGAGAACCTCAAGCGCATCAAGATGCCGCCGGGCTTCAAGATCGATCTGTACGCGGTGGTTCCCGATGCCCGCCACATGGCCGTGGCGCCGTCGACCAACATGCTGTTCGTCGGCACGCGCAAGAGCACCGTGTGGGCCGTGACCAACCGCAACAGCGGCGACGTGGCCACCGAAGTCAAGCCCTTTGCTCCCTCGGCCAAGTTCCACGTGCCCAACGGCGTGTGCTGGACCAAGGACGGCTTCCTGATCGTGGTCGAACACAACCGGGTGCTCAACTTCCCCGCCGCCGAGTTCTTCTATGAAGGCGGCGACGTGGCGGTGATCGAGACCGTTCCCCAGGGCAAGCTGATCCCGCCGGAAGAGGAGTCGTACAACCACCACGCGCGCACCTGCCGCGTCGGGCCGGACGGCATGCTCTACATCACGCTCGGCCAGCCCTTCAACGTGCAGCCGCGCAGCAAGATCGACCTGTTCAACAAGGTCGGCATCGGCGGCATCGTGCGCCTGAATCCGTTCGACGGCAGCAAGCGCGAAGTCTTTGCCACCGGCATCCGCAACTCGGTGGGCATCGAATTCAACCCGAAGGACAAGACCGTCTGGTTCACCGACAACCAGACCGACGGCATGGGTGACGACATTCCCACCGGCGAAATCAACCGCGCTACCAAGGCCGGCCAGTTCTTCGGCTACCCTTGGAAGCAAGGCAAGACGCGGATGACCGACGAGGGCTACGACAAGGATCCGCTGCCGGCCAACATCACCGACCCGCAGGTCTACACGGAAGCGCATGCGGCCGATCTGGGCCTGGCCTTCTACACCGGCAAGACCTTCCCGGCCAAGTACCAGGGCGGCCTGTTCTCGGCCCAGCATGGCTCATGGAACCGCACCAAGCCGATCGGCGCGCGCATCTTGTTCACCAGCATGAAGGCCGACGGCACGGCCGACAAGACCGAGGTGTTTGCCGAAGGCTGGCTCGACAACGACACCGGCCTGTACCGTGGCCGCCCGGTCGACGTGGCGATGATGAAGGACGGTTCGATGCTCATCAGCGATGACTTCGCGGGCGCCCTGTATCGCGTGACCTACGTGGGCGACGCCAAGTAAAACCCGGCGCTGCGCAGACAGGCTTCTGTCTCGGGCCGGTGATTCACCGGCCCGCTTTCCTTTTGGACAACGGACCCCGCAATGATTGAAATCCGCTTGCTGTCGCTCGTGTTGCTGGCCGCTGCCGCAGGCCTCGCACAGGCCGATGTCACGGCCGGCAAGACCAAGGCGCGCGCCTGTGCCGTGTGCCACGGCGCGCTCGGCGTGGCCACGGCGCCCGACACACCGCACATCGCGGGCCAGCCCGAGCGCTACCTCAGCGAGCAGCTCAAAGCCTACCGAAGCGGCAAGCGATTCCATGAGGTGATGTCGGTGATGGCCAAGCCGCTCAGCGACGACGACATCGGCGACCTGTCGGCGTGGTTTTCGTCATTGACGGTCGAGGCCAAGGCGCCGCAGTAACCGCCTCGACCGGCGCCTCAACGGCGCCTCGACCGGCGCCTCGACAAGCGCTCCGATGAGGCTTCGGGTAAGCACGCCGGCAGAACAAAGAATTTCATGAGCCGGCGGAGTGAAACGCGCCCATAGACTCGGCCGTTCCCGCGACGAATCTGTGAGACACATGAAGAACCGTTTTGCTTTGGATGCCTTGGCCGCCGCGCTCGTGGCTGCCACGCTCTTGACCCCGTCCGCCGCCCGCGCCCAGTCATCGTCACCGACCCGGCTCGATCCCGTGGTCATCAGCGCCGAGCGATCGCGCCAGACCACCTTCGATGCGCCCGCCGCCATCTCGGCCGTGACGCGTGAGACCATCGAGAGCGGTGGCCCGCAGGTCAACCTGTCCGAGGTGTTGAACCGCGTGCCGGGCATCTCGGTGCTGAACCGGCAGAACTACGCGCAGGACCTACAGCTGTCGATCCGCGGCTTCGGGTCGCGTTCGACCTTCGGCATTCGGGGCGTGCGGCTGATCGTCGACGGCATCCCGGCCTCGATGCCCGACGGCCAGGGCCAGGCTTCCAATATCGCGCTCAGCTCGGCCGGGCGCATCGAGGTGCTGCGCGGCCCGCTGGCACAGCTCTACGGCAATGCTGCCGGCGGTGTGGTGCAGGTGTTCACCGACATGGAGGCCGCTCGCCCGACGGCAACGGTGACCGGCGCGGTCGGCTCCTTCCATCAAAAAAAGGCGGGCCTGAAATTCGTAGGTGCCGGGGCTGACGATGCGGTGAGCCTGGACGCATCGGCCTTCCGCACCGACGGCTACCGCGAGCACAGCCAGGCCCGGCGCGACCAGCTCAACGGCAAGTGGCAGCACGACGCGGGACCCGGCACGCGCTTCAGCGTGGTCGTGAATTCTCTCGACCAGCCGCTGTCGCTCGACCCGCTGGGTCTGACGCGTGCGCTATGGGAAGCCAATCCCGCGCAGGCCGTGGCTCTGGCCAAGACCCAGGATGCGCGCAAGACCGTCAATCAGCAGCAAATTGGCACGCTGCTGGAGCAGCGCTTGGGCGAGGCGACGCAGTTGACGGCGCGCCTGTACTTCGGCCAGCGCGACCTGGACAACGCGTTGTCGATTCCGCCCGCTGCGCAGACCGCCGCCACCGCCAGCGGCGGCATCGTCAGCTTCGCGCGCGGCTACGGGGGCCTGGGCCTGCAGTTGAGCCACGCCATCAAGTTCGGCGACGGCCAGGCGCTGCGGCTGGTCGGTGGCATCGATGTGGACGAGAGCACCGAAGACCGCAAGGGCTTCATCAACACCGCCGGCGTGCAAGGCGCGCTCAAGCGCGACGAGCGCAACAAGGCAGACAACCGCGATGTCTTCGCGCAAGCCAGCTTTGATGTCAGCCCGCAATGGACGGCGACCGCGGGTCTGCGCTCCAGCCATGTGCGCTTTCGCAGCGCCGACAACTTCATCATCGCAGGCAACCCCGACGACAGCGGCAGCCTGAGCTACAGCGCCACCAGTCCGGTGCTGGGCCTGAGCTGGCGCGCCAGCCCCACGCTCAACGTGTACGCCAACGCGGGCAAGGGGTTCGAGACGCCGACCTTCACCGAACTCTCCTACCGGCCGGTGGGCACGGGCCTCAACACCGAGCTGCGCGCGTCGAAGAGCCGGCATGCCGAACTCGGCGCCAAGTGGAAGGTGGCCGACGGGCATCGGCTCGACGCGGCGCTGTTCGACATCAGCACGCTTGATGAGATCGTGGTCGACACCAATGCAGGCGGGCGTTCCACCTTCAAGAACGCCGGGCGCACGCGGCGCAGCGGGGCCGAACTGTCCTATCTGGGGCAGCTGGGCGACGAGTGGCGTGCCACGCTGAGCCTGACGGCGCTGCGGGCGCGCTTTGCCGAAAGTTTCATCAGCGGCAGCGGGGCCGCCGCGGTGACCGTGCCTTCAGGCAGCCGCCTGGCCGGCACCCCCGAACGCAGTGCATTTGCCGAGCTGGCCTGGGCGCCGAACAACGCCTGGGGCGGTTTCAACAGCGCGGTGGAGCTGGTGCACACCGGCGCGCTGTACGTCAACGACGTGAACGAAGATGCCGCGCCCGCGGCGACGGTGTTGAACCTGCGGGCCGGTTTCGCGCAGACCAACGGGCCGTGGAAGTTCAGCCAGCTGGTTCGCGTCGACAACGCCACCGACAAGGTCTATGCCGGTTCGGTGATCGTCAACGACGCCAACAAGCGCTTCTTCGAATCGGCCCCGCCGCGCAACTGGACATTGGTGATGTCGGCGAAGTACGAGTGGCAGTGACAAAGCCGCGCCGCTGTAAGCCTTGCACCTCCGCGCCGACCGATGAGTGGCGTGCGGGGTCATAAGCCGCCGCTGGCGCGCCAGCGGCCGGGCTGCCGGAGAATGGCGACCGGATCATCCAGGCTGCGGAGATTTCCATGAGCACATTCATCGACACCATCACCCTCGGCGGCGGCTGCTTCTGGTGCACCGAGGCTGTCTACGAGCAGGTCAAGGGCGTGATCGCCGTGGAGTCGGGCTACTGCAACGGGCATGTCAACAACCCGAGCTACGAACAGGTGTGCAGCGGCACCACCGGGCACAACGAAGTGGTGCGAGTGCGCTTCGACACGGCGCAGATCACGCTGCGCGAAGTGCTGGAGATTTTCTTCGTCGTGCACGACCCGACCACGCTGAATCGGCAAGGCAACGACAGCGGCACGCAGTACCGTTCGGGCATTTACTTTCACAATCCCGAGCAGCAGCGGATTGCGCGCGACGTGCTGACCGAGGCGAACGCCCACCATGGCGGGCGCGTGGTGACCGAGCTGCTGCCCGAGACCCATTACTCGCGCGCCGAGGACTACCACCAGCACTATTTCGCCCAACACCCGAACCAGGGCTATTGCTCGTTTGTCGTCGGGCCCAAGGTGGAGAAGTTCAGAAAGACCTTCGCCAGCAAGGCGCGCGCGGCCTGAGCCGTCGAAGGGACGCGCCTGGCAATTGCGCACCGAAGGCGGCCCATCTCAGTTGCTCCATCGTGCTGGGCGCGACCCGCGACGCATGAAGCGGCCATCCGGAACCATTGGCTGCCGTCGGCCCGTTGTTGCCATTCGCGAAGGCCTGCACTCACGTTGACGGGCCGCGCGGGCCGAGGTCATCGGGTGGGCAACTCCGCTCATGCCCGGGGACGGAGCCCCGGGCGTGCACCAGGCACAAACAGTCCACCGGACTGTTTGTGTCCGGGCGCACTCCTCCGGGCCGGAAAAGACTCGGCCCTCCCCCTTTACTTCGCTGCGTCGCCCACCCAACGCCCTCGGCTGCATTCGGGTGTTTGGCAACTGCTGAAAAAGAATCCCAGCGGCCCGATCCCGCACCAACGCCCGCAAAGCAGTTGTTCGCGAAGGGCAGCAACGGGCCGTAAGCGGTCGAACGAAACCGCCGCGCGTTTCATGCGTCGTGGGTCACGCCAAGCGCGGTGGAGCAACTGACATGATGCCGCCGGGGCCGCGCGGGACCGGCCTGCGGCCTGGCTGACAACCACCGATGCAGCCGACCGGTCCGCACCGCACGCCCTGGCTTTCCTACCTTTGCCTGGCCACCAGCATGGCCGTGGTGGGCAGCTATGTGGCGCTGTCCAAGGTGCTGGTGATCGTTTTCCCGGTGCTGCTGCTGGCCTGGCTGCGCTTTGGAATCGCCGCGGCCGCCATGGCACCCTGGGTCAAGCGCGCAGCCAGTGAGGCGCCGCTCAGCGCACACGAACGCCGGCTGCTGTTCCTCGAATCGTTCTTCGGGAACTTTCTGTTTTCGGTCTGCATGTTGTTCGGCGTGTCCATGAGCACCGCCCTGGCGGCAGGCGTGATCATGGCGGCCCTGCCGGCGGTCGTCGCATTGCTCTCCTGGGCGCTGCTGCGCGAGCGCATCACGCGGCGCGTGGCTGCCGGCATTGCGTGCGCGGTCGGCGGCATTGTGCTGGTCTCGATGAGCAAACATGCGGACGCCCCGGGCAACAGCGCCAGCGCCAGCTCGCTGCTGGGCAACCTGCTGCTGATGGGCGCGGTGTCCTGCGAGGCGATCTACGTGGTGATCGGCAAAAAGCTCACCGGCAACGTCAGTCCCAAACGCATCAGCGCGCTGATCAACCTGTGGGGCCTGGCGCTGGTCACGCCGTTCGGGCTGTGGCAGGCATGGGACTTCGACTTCAGCGCGGTGGCCAGTGGCTCGTGGTGGCTGCTGGTGTTTTATTCGCTCGCGGCCAGCATGGTGACGGTGTGGCTGTGGATGACCGGCTTGAAGCATGTGCCGGCATCCGAGGCCGGCGTGTTCACCGTGCTGCTGCCGGTCAGCGCGGCGCTGGTGGGGGTGGTGTTTTTGGGCGAGCGTTTCAGCACCGTTCAGGCCGTGGCGTTCGCGCTGGCGCTGCTGGGCGTGGTGCTGGCCACCTGGCCGGCGTCAGCGGCCGACAAGGCCCGCATCGCCTTGGCGGACACGGCCGCCGCCGGCCATGACTTGAGACTGTGATCGGACCACACCTGGCGCCAGCGGCGGGCGCCGGGCTCGCCGTGGCGCAGCCCCATGATGTGCCGCGCCGCGCGCGACCAAGGCTCGCCGTCGGCAGCGATGCGGTCCATGTAGGTCACCATCGCCTGCTCGACGGCGTCGCGCCCGGCAGCGTGTTGCGGGTCGCCGAAATAGCGACTGTCCCAGTCGGACATCCACCACGGGTGGTGGTACGCCTCGCGGCCCAGCATCACACCGTCCACATGGGTCAGCTGCTCGTCGATTTGCGCGTAGCTGCGCAGCCCGCCGTTGAGCACGAGGGTGAGCGAGGGGAAGTCGCGCTTGAGCCGGTGCACCGTCTCGTAGCGCAGCGGCGGCAGCTCGCGGTTCTCTTTCGGGCTGATGCCTTTCAGCCAGGCGTTGCGCGCGTGCACGATGAAGACCTCGCAGCCGGCCGTTGCGACCGTGCCGACAAAGTCGCGCACGAACTCATAGCTCTCGGTGCGGTCGATGCCGATGCGGTGTTTCACGGTCACCGGCAACGAGACCGCGTCGCGCATCGCCTTCACGCCGTCGGCAACCAGCTGCGGCTCGGCCATCAGGCAGGCGCCGAATGCCCCCCGCTGCACACGCTCGCTCGGGCAGCCGCAGTTCAGGTTGACCTCGTCGTAGCCCCACTGCTGCGCCAGCTTCGCGCACAGCGCCAGGTCGGCAGGCTCGCTGCCGCCGAGCTGCAGCGCAACAGGATGTTCTTCGGCATTGAAGTCGAGATGCCGCGGCACGTTGCCGTGCAACAGGGCGCCGGTCGTCACCATCTCGGTGTACAGGCGGGTGTGGCGGGTCAGCAGGCGGTGTAAATAGCGGCAGTGCCGATCGGTCCAGTCCATCATCGGAGCGACGGAGAGGCGCCAGGGGTTGAGGTGCGGGTTCAATGCGGTCTTCGGATTCGGCGGTGGCGCTTCGGGAGAGGCGCGCTTCGGGGGCAATCTTACTGAACTCATTCGGCCTGGCGAACCTGCCTTCGCCGGAGAACCTTGTCACTACAGTGAACGAAAACGGGCGCCCGCAGTAAGCTGTGTCGTCGTGTTGTTCCGCAGGTGCTTGATTGAAAATCAGCTCGGTCCTTTTTCGGTTGACGTTGCTTGCCAGTGCCGGCCTTGGCGCCTGCGCCCACCAAGCGGCGCCCGGCTCGGCGC
>JANNDW010000055.1:0-19015 GCA_031378125.1 Methylibium sp.
CCTTCGATTTCTACCAGGTCGATGGCGCGTGCCGCTGCGACGATGTGGTTGTACCGAACCACGGTGGCGCTGCTGCGGTCCTTCATCGACGAGCCTATGGCACCAACCCGCAACTGCCCGATGTAGTTGCCCTCGTAGAGCGAGCGAACGGCCTGAATGTAGAGGTTGTGCTCGGTGTAGCTGCCTACATTCCCGTTGCCATGGATGCGGTTGCGCCGGATTGTGATGAAGCTGCTGTAGTCGTCATCGCCACGGCTGTTCACGAAAACGCCGTTTCCATTGCCGGTGATCTCGTTGTTCTGCACAGTCAGCCCTTCAACCCGCACCGCGTAGATGCCGGCCGCGCCGAGACTGTAGGACCCCGTCGTGCCATCCTGCGCCGTGTAGGTATTGCTCTTGTGGGCGCCGGTGATCCTGAAGTTCTGGATAACGATGTTTCTGGGCTTGTAGCCCCAGGGATCGCTGGACGCCTGGTAGATGAAGATGGCGCCCAGGTTCTCGCTGTGCTGCTTGTTGAAGAACCGGGCTTGCACCGCATCGTCTGCCGTGACAGCGTTCTGCGCATTGATTTCGGGGCGGTTGCAGTTGGCGTCGGTCACGCCGTTGATCATCACCGGCGCAGTCAGGCTGCCCTGGGCGCGCAGGCCGATCTTGGTGCGGTACGGCGTGGGGCGGTGAAACACGTTCACCACGTCGCCGGCCTGCAACGACAGCCAAGGGACCTGGGTCAGTTCGGTGTACTTCTGCCCCGGACCCACGTTGAAAGTGGCGGGGTCCCCCGCCAGAGCGACCGAACAGGCGCTCGGGCCGCTGGCGGCGGCTTCTGGCGGCCAAACCAACATGCCCGGGTGTTCAAGGTCGATTCTGCCGACGCTCTGCGCCGCGGCAAGTGTCGAACCCGCCGCGATCGTTAGCAGCCAGAACGCCCGCACCCAGCCGCCAACGCGGCGCGACCCGCCCCTCGCCGTTGTCAACGCACACCCGAGCTTTGGGTCATGCCATCGCTTCATGCAACACGCGCCCTTCCATGACCGCCGGCAAGCCCAGACCCATGATCGACAACATGGTCGGCGCCACGTCGAGGTTGGTGCAAGAGGCCAGATTCGCGCCGCGCTTGATGCCCTTGCCGTAGAACGCCAGCACGCCGTGGATGTGATGCATGCCTTGCTTCACCGTCGGCGTGTCCACCGCGAACAGGTCCTCCATCGCGAGTCGACTCTCGGCGCGCAGGCTCGTCGCAGGGAAGATGTACTGAATGCCCGGCACCATGCGCGCCAGGCCCAGCGGCGTAATGGTCAGCGCGTTGCCGACCTCGGTGACCGCAAAGCCGGCTTCAGTGACGCCGGCGACGATACGGCGCACGCCTTCCAGTTGCCGTTGGATCGATTGGCGCCGCACCGCATCGGGGACCACCAGATTCCATTGGGGCACCATCGTGGGCACCGCTTCCTGAACGCCGTCTTTGCCCAGCCGTTCGAGCAGGGCATCGATGTTCTTCACACGGACCACGATCTTGCCCTGGGCGTATTTGTCGCTGACATACGGCTGCTGGCCCATGCTCGAGGCCACCACCAAGACGGTTTGGTCGTCGATCAGCTCGAAGGCCCGCCCGAGCAACTCGTCGCAAACCTGGTAGCCAAAGGGGACCGCTTCGCCATACTTTTCCTTCTCCCCGGGCGGCGATTTGGCCGCAAACTTGGAGTCGTCCCAGGCACGCCAATAGTGGTGCATGTAGTGCGCGGCGTGGTTGCTGTGCCAGGTGGCGAAGTCGGGACGCTCGTCCCTGTACAGCTTCGCGAAGAAGTCGAAGTTCAACAACGGCTGCAGGCTAACCCGGCGCCACCTTGCGTGCGGCGAGATGCGCTCTCGCACCAATTGCGCCGCAACCCGCACGCAGGTCGACGGCCGCAGGCCAAGGCGCATCAGTTTGGCGCCGATGCGCAGACCCTCCACCGCACTCGGGGCCTTGGATGTCTTGTTGTGGGCCTGTGTGTAGCGCCGGTTGATGGCCTGCACCGGCTGCAGGCGGGTCGGAAAGGTGTCATCGCTGGGTGCAAACGGCCCGGGAACCATGAACCCGCGCAGCGGTGCTGGCGGGTAGGCGCTGATGCTGCCGAACACGCCGACGGAACCGCCCGCTTCGGCAACGTATTGCCAGGTCCGCTTGGCCGAGATGGTTTCGGCATCCTGCTCGAGCACGGACGCGCCATGGACGGCCGGGGACACGCCGGTGTGGAGCGTGACCCAGGTGATCCACGGGTCCAGCAGCGGCGGGCGTTCCACCGCGGACTGAAGGGCCCACGCGCCTTGTGCGCGCAGGCGGACGAAGTTCGGCAGGAACCGGGCGCCACGGTCGGCGATCAGCCGGTCGATGACCGCCCAGTTGATTTCGTTGAACTCCAGAAGCAGAACTTTTCTCGTTGTCGCCATGACTCTCTCCCATCAAACACATGCCGTCATCAACGGCGTACCGAACCGAATGGTCGCACTCCTGTCAACGCAGCGCCATCCCAAACAGTGCGCCTGTCGATCCGATCCCCACAACCGTGCTGCCCTCGCGGCACACTCGGCCACCAGGCTCGCCGGTCCGCTATTGCCGCGAGCTCAGGGGCTGCGGGCGGTTGCCCGCCACCAGCGATCCGCAGACCTGCAGGGTTTCTTGCGCAACATCGTCCCATGACCTTCGCATCGAGGCGGCAATGCCGGCGTGGTCCCACTGCCGTCGCAGGGCCTGCTCGAGCGCCAAGCGCAGCGCCGTGGCGTCCTTCGCAGGGATGAGGATGCCGTTGTCCGCGCTGACGATTTCGCGGGTCCCGCCCACGTCGGTTGCGACCACCGGCCGTCCGCAAGCCAGCCCTTCGACAACAACGTTCGGATACCCCTCCGACCAGCTCGGCAGCGTCAGAACGTCGGACGCGCAGATCCATTGCGCCACCTTGTCCGGGGCAAGGCCGCCTGGCAGATGGACTTTGGATGCCAGTCCGGCTGCCTCGATCAGCTTCAACAACTCCGCCTTCATGACACCGTCGCCGATCAAGGCCAGGCGGAAGCGGCTGTTGGCCGCAGCCAGCTGCTGGGCCGCCGCAACCAGCTCGCGCATTCCCTTGGCCTCGACAAAGCGACCCACATAGACGACCACCTGTTCATCGGCGCCCAGGCCCAGTTGATGCCGAGCCTGCGCCTGGTCGGCCGGCCCGAACACGGAGGTGTTGAAGCCGTTGACGATCGTGTGAACCTGCGCCGGCGTGGCGCCGAAGTCATCGATGGCCGTTCTTCGCATCGCTTCGCTGACCGTGAGCAGCGCGTCCGCCCGGGTGATCGTGTGTCGAGTCAGCATGACATTCAGGCCATCCCGAACATGGATGTCCGACCCCAGCGCGCCCACGACGCACGGAACCCCCAGCGCCCGCGCAACCCGCAGCGCCGCAAAACCGTCGGGGTACACCCAATAGGCCAAGACCAGGTCGGGCTTGAAGGCACGCACCCGCGGCAGCAGAACCCAGCTGCTGACCAGCCCGTTGATACCGCGCGAGATGACCGGAACCGCCGGGTAGTCAAAAGCGTCAACATCCACGCCGGCCAAGGTGTACCCCGCGCCGGCGCCGCCCGGCAAGAAGCTGCGCGGTTTCAGGCCCGGCAGCCGCGGATAACGCAAGGACTGAAAGAAGACCCGCACATCCGCAAGCTTCGACAGCGAACGCGCGGTTTCGTGGATGTACCGGCCCCGAGTCTGGTCGTGGGGCACTGGCAACATCGGCGTGACGACGGCGATTCTCATCGAGCGCGAACGCATTGCTGCGCCCGTCGGGTGGATGGCCGGCATGGGGTTTCCGTCTGGATCAGCGAAGCCCGCTGTGGCGCGGGCCATGGCAGCCCGAAATGGTGAAAGCATCGGCAAGCCCGCTACACCCATCAAGGAACGCATTTTGAACTGCCGATCGTCGGTTTGATGTGGCAGATGTCAACCATTCCTGGTGTTTTTGTCCTTGTGTGAGGTTTGTCACGGCAGGCTTTGGCGCGTGAACAATGTCCAATCGGAAACAGCAATCATCGTCAAATGAGACCATGCAGCGGTTCAGGCAAGCCGCCCAAACGGCTCAAAATCAAGCCCCAACCGTCTTGCATGACAGGCGCTATCAGCGCGCCACCGTCGCAGTTTGATGTCGAATCGCCGTTTTCACGAAATTGACCTGCTCAGAGGCGTCGCATGCCTCGCGGTCGTTGCCTTCCACTACCTCTATCGAGGCCAGAGCGCGGGCTGGATCGCCACGCACGCCCATCCGGGAATCGAGGCCGTCGCACGCCACGGCTACCTTGGGGTGCACCTGTTTTTCATCATCAGCGGGTTCGTCATTTTCATGTCGGCCCAGGGCAGCAGCTTGCGAGGTTTCGCCGCCTCCCGGGTCGCGCGCCTGTACCCCGCCTTGTGGGTCGCGGCGCCGCTGACGGCGATCATCGTCTGGGCGCTGAACAGCCCCCATTTCAGCGTTCAGGCCTTGCAGCTGGCCGTCAACATGACGATGTTGGCGCATTGGTTCAAGGTCGAATTCGTCGACGGCGCCTATTGGTCTTTGGCCGTTGAAGTTCAGTTCTATCTGCTCATCGCCGTTGCCGTTGCGCTGAAGTGGATGGATCGCGCCGAATGGTGGGTGGCGGCGTGGCTCGCCATCGCCGCGGTGAACGCGCTGCGACCCATGTATCCGCTCGAATTCTGGCTCGCCGCAAAGTGGGCGCCGCTGTTCTCCGCGGGGATTTGCTTCTATTTGCTCAGCACGCGGGGCCGAAGTCCGCTCAGGCTGGTCTTGATCGCCGTCTCGTACCTGCTGGCCTTGGTCTACGAGGTCGGCCCCAATCTGCGAAGTTCGCAAGCGGCGCCCGATCTCGTTTCAGCGTGGGTCGGCGGCGCTGCAATCACCGCCTTCTATGCCCTGTTCTTCTGGATTGCAGGGGGTCAGCGACAGTTCAAACCCTCGTCGCTGTCGGTCTGGGCTGGGCTGATGACCTACCCGGTTTACTTGCTCCACCAGAACATCGGCTATGTCTTGCTTGAAACGCTGGCCCCTTCGGGGTTGCCATTCGGCCTGCGCTTGCTGTTTGCTGCCACCACGGTCGCTGTCTTGGCCTGGATCATCGTGAGCTTCGTCGAGAAGCCGCTGGCGCCCCGGCTCAGAAAACTGCTCAGCGCGCCGCGAGGCAAAGGCCTGAACGCGGCGGACCCGCGAAGCAACGCGGCGTCACTCTGAGCGCCGGGCGTCTCCTCGGTCGGCGTCGCTCGCCGCGCGCGGGCCGGCCCGCCCGACCGGGCGTGCCGGAATACCCACGACCGTGACACCCGGCCCCACGCTCTTCAAGACCACCGCATTCGCGCCCACTCGGGCGCCTGAACCCAATGTCACGCCGCCGATGATCTTGGCGCCCGCACCCACGAAGATGTCATCGGCCAGCACGGGGGACAGGCCCCGGTTGTCGCCGATCACCACGCCGCTTTCGAGCCAAACATTGCGGCCGCCGCGGGTGGATGAGTTGATGACCACGCCCACCGGGTGAATCAGCACGAAGCCGGGCCCAAACTGCGCTCGCACGCCGATCACACAGCCATTCAAGCACTTGTTGAGCCAGTGAGGAACCAGCGCCAGCGGCGCCAGATGCCAGCGGCTCAGCGCGGCCTGGGCGCGGTACAGCGCATTGGCAAGCGTGCCATCGGTCAGCGTTGCCTTGAGCAGTGAACAGTGCTGGCCGTACTGGGAGTACAGGGCTTGCTTGGCGCGCAAGTCTGCCAGCAGCATCATGCCGGCTTGCTCTTGCGGAGTTCGAGGTGGAAGTCAACCAGCTGGGTGATGTTGTTGCGCCACTGCCGCTCGGCGGCGACATAGGCCCGTGCCGTGGCGCCGACGCGTTGCAACTCGGCGGCGTTCTGGCTGCGCTGCAGCACGGCGCTGGCCGCGCGATCGAGATTGCCGGCCGGGAACATCCAGCCCGTTCGGCCTTCCACCAAGACTTCGCGAATGGGTGAAAAATCAGGCGCCACCGGTGGCACGCCGCAAGCCATGAATTCGAACAGTTTCACCGGCGAGGTGTAGTCACCGGCGCTGGGCAGAATGGCCATGTCCATGGCGGCCAACAGCCCGGGAACATCGTCGTGCGGCACCCGCCCGCTCAACACAACGCGCCCCTCCAGGCCGCGTTGCTTCACAAACGAAGCCACCTCGGGAAATGTCGCCCCGTCCCCCACCAGCAGCAACTTGAGGTGCGGCGCTTCGGCCAGCCGGTCGGCGATTCGGTAGACGAACTGGTCGATCGCGTGCCAGGGCACGAACGCGCCAAGATAGCCGCAGACCACATGGCCATCGAGGCCCCACTTGGCCCGGGCCGCCGCGCGTTGCGCTGGCGTGAAGCTGAACTTGTCGATGTTTGCCGCGTTCGGCGTGATGATGGCGGGAGCCATGCGCGAATGCACCGCAAGCGCACGGTCGCGGAACACACTGGACACGAACACCAGGCCACTGGCCCTGCGAAAAACCCACCGCTCCACGGCCATTGCGAGCGATGCGAAGAACAAGGGCCGCACCCGTTCCACGGTGGCCGAGTCGTTGATCTCGAGGATCACCGGCAGGCCACGCAGGCGCGCGATCAACACCGGAGCGAACATGTACAGCGAGTAGCGTTCGTAAATGAACGCCACGTCTTTGTGCTGGCGCAGATAGGCCAGGATGCGCCAACCCGCAACCAGGTTGTAGGCCAGTTCGGCCAGTTCGAACAGCGGCTCGGGCAGCTTCGAGACGAGTTTCATCAGCCGCGTGGCCTGGTGCGTCGGCGACATCGCCTTCGGGCTGGCGTAGGGATCGGCGCCGGGCAATGAAATGATGTCCACCGCGATGCCTTCGACGCGCAGTGCATCGGTGATGCCCCGAATGTGCACGCCTTCCACAGCCTTGCCTTGCGTTCGGTGGTGATAGAGCACTCGCTTCACGCGATCAGAGAGCTGTGGGGTCGACATCTGTGATTTCTTGAATGGGCACCGTTCATGTGCTGGCCTATTATGCCGAGGGACTTTGGCGCCCAAGCCTTGGCCAGCGTGTGCATTTCACGCACTGAAGCGGTGGTTTGCGGACAGGGTGTCAATCAATGAGTTTTGCGCTTTTTATCCTCTACATCCTGTTCACCTACCTGCGGCCGTTCGAGACGATTGCCCCTGATCTGGCCCCGTACCGGCCGATGTTGATCCTGTGGGCGTTGGCCTTCGTCACGGCCGGCGCGCGCGCCCTGGCACGCAACGAAGTCGCGGCGCGACCGGTGCATTTCGGATTGCTGGGCCTGCTGATCGCATCGATCGCTCTTTCGCAGATCGCCAATCAATGGGCCGGCGGCGCCCTGCCGGCCGTCGCCGAGTTCAGCACGGCTGCGATGCTGATGGTGCTTTGCATGCTCAACCTCACCTCGCTTCGGCGGCTGCAGGTCACTTGTGTTGTGATTGCCTGCAGCGTGATCGTGTTGGCGGGCCTCAGCACGGTTTCGTTTCACACCGGCTTCATGGCCGACGAGCTCGTGCTGCGTCAGAACACCAATGACGATGACGAGTCCGACCTGCCCGAAGAGGTGCAGGAGCACGCCGCGCCGGCCGACGACAAGTCAGGCCGCTATCTGCTGCGTGCGCGCAGCCTGGGGTTTCTCAACGATCCCAACGACTTCGCACAGACCCTGGTGATGGCGCTGCCCTTGCTTTGGTGGTTCTACGTTCCAGGGCGCTGGCTGAGAAACCTGTTCGTCGTTGCCGCGCCGGGCGCGTTGCTGGGCTATGCCATCTA
This sequence comes from Methylibium sp., assembly GCA_031378125.1. Classification (GTDB taxonomy): domain Bacteria; phylum Pseudomonadota; class Gammaproteobacteria; order Burkholderiales; family Burkholderiaceae_C; genus LGRD01. Next base: position 7,806 of record JANNDW010000055.1, read on the forward strand.
CCTCACCCAATCGCGCGGCGCACTGCTGGGTGTGGCCGCCCTCGGGTTGCTTGCCGCGCAGCGCTTTCTTGGGCTGTTTCGGACCCTGCTGCTGGCGGCGCTGTTGGTGGCGGGCATGAGCATCTTGAGCTTTGGCGGACGCGAGCTTTCTTCCAAGGAGCAATCGGCCGCGCAACGCGTCGAAGCCTGGCAGCAGGGGATCACGATGCTCAGGGCCAAGCCGGTGCTGGGGGTGGGCTACGGCAACTTCACGGACCACCATTACCTCACCGCGCACAACTCCTTTGTGTTGTGCTTTGCCGAACTGGGCCTGGTCGGCTACTTTGCGTGGATTGGCTTGATCGTCCTCACCTACAAGGGCCTTGAACAGGCGCTGCGGCTGGCGCCACCGAACGCTCCCGAACGAGAACTCGCGCTGGCGCTGAAGGCTTCGCTGGTGGCATTCCTGGCCTGCGCCTGGTTCCTGTCGCGCACGTACTCGCCGGGGCTGTTCGTGCTGTTGGCACTTTGTGTGGCGTCATGGTTTGGGGTGCGACAAATCCACGGGCCGCCGCCACAGGCGGTCCTGGAGATGCCGCTGGTGTGGCGCATGTCGACGCTGGCAACCATGGTCGTGAGCATTGCCGCGGTCTATGCGTTTGTTCTGGTGCAACGCCAAACGGGCTGAATGTGACAGAGTTCCGATTCACTGGCGACCGTCCCGTGCAGGGTTTGAAGCGCCGCAGCTTTCCAATAGACTTCGTCCGAGGTTTGTTCGTCCGCGCGGTGCGCCAGCGGCGAACGACGCAAGCCGTCCCGATCTGGAGACCCGATGACGTGGCCGGGTCGTTCGCAGCACCGGCTGCACGAGGTTCGCGCCGATTCAAGTGCGCGGCCGCGCGCGATCGCAATTTGCTCTGCGCAGACGCGCGGACTCGACATTCAAGGTTCGCATGACACTCTTTCTAATTGCCGTGATGGCAGCGGTTTTGGCCGTTTTTGCCTTGGTAGCCATCGAGATTCGCAAGAAGAATGTCACCGGCTGGATTGGCAGCTTCGCGCGCCAGGACTGGCGGGGCGAGCCGGCGCAAGGCGCGACGAAGCACTTGATGTTCTGTTTTGTCGACCACTACGAACCCGGTTGGGAGCAACCCTCCTACGAGACCGAATGCGCGCGTGTCGCACGCTGGAGCCGCGAGTACCCCAAGCTCTGTGAGGGCCGTCGCGACGCCGACGGCCGCGCGCCGGTGCACACCTTCTTCTACCCCGAAGAGGAGTACCGCCCCGAACACCTGGATGCACTGGTCGATCTGTGCCGCATGGGCCTGGGCGAGATCGAAATTCATCTGCACCATGACAACGACACCGAAGCCGGGCTCAGGGAGAAGCTGAGCCGGTTCACCGAGCTGCTGGCGTCCAGACACGATGCACTGCCCCGCCATCCCAGCACCGGGCAGCCGCAGTGGGGCTTCATCCACGGCAACTGGGCGCTCGACAACTGCCACCCCGCCGGCACCGGGTGCGGCGTGAACAACGAGCTGATCGTTCTTCGCGAAGAAGGCTGCTACGCGGACTTCACGTTGCCGGCCGCACCCGACCCGTGCCAGACCCGCAGCATCAACAAGATCTACTACGCCACCGATGACCCGCTGCGCCCCAAGTCGCACGACAGCGGCGAGCGCGTTCGGGTCGGAGGCACGCCCACGGGCGACCTGCTGATCATCCAGGGCCCGCTCGGTTTCATGTGGCACAACCGAAAATTCGGCATCATGCCGCGCATCGAGAACGCCGACGTGCGAACCAGTTCGCCGCCGACCCGGGCGCGGGTGGATGCCTGGGTGGACATGGGCATCCATGTTCAAGGCAAGCCCGAGTGGGTCTTCGTCAAAGTGCACACCCACGGCACGCAAGAGCGCGACATGGACACGCTGCTGGGCGAACCGATGCGCCAGGCCTTTGAGCACCTGGAACAACGCTACAACGACGGCCGCGAGTGGAAGCTCCACTACGTCAGCGCCCGCGAAACCTACAACATCATCAAGGCGGCGGAGGCCGGCCTGGACGGCGATCCGGGCAGCTACCGCGACCACGTGATCGCACGTCCGCGGTATGCCAAACGCTGAGCCCGCGTGATGCTGGCCGCGGTCTTGCAAGTGATTGCGCTGCTCAGCATCGGCGCGGTGATTTACTCGTACCTGCTGTACCCGTTCGTGCTGGCCGGGGTGGCGGCGCTGGTGCAAGTGCTGCGCGACGCCAGGTATGTGTTCAAGAAGCAGGAGCGCCGGGCGCGCACCGACCAGGAGTTGCCCGCGGTTGCCGTGGTCATCTCGGCGTTCAATGAAGAAAGACACCTGCAGCAGCGCATCGACAACCTGCTCGCGCTCGACTACCCGCCGCACCTGCTGCGCGCCTACATCGGCTCCGATGGCAGCCGCGATGCGACGGGCGCGATTCTTTCGGCATGCCGGGACGCGCGCGTTGCCGCCTTCGTATTCGAACAAAACCGCGGCAAAGCCAGCGTGCTCAATGACCTGGTGGGGCGCACCACCGAGCCCATCGTGGCGTTCTCGGATGCCAACACCTTCTTCGAGCGGGGCGCACTGCGCAAGCTGGTGGCGCATTTTTCCGATCCGCGCGTGGGCGGGGTGAGCGGCGAGCTGCGCCTGCTCGGTGCCGGCGGCGACAACCAGGACAGCCTGTACTGGCGGCTGGAACAGTTCCTGAAATTCTTCGAGGCGCGGATCGGTGGCTTGCTGGGAGCCAACGGCGCCATCTATGCGATACGCCGATCGCTGTGGCGGCCGTTGGCCAGCGACACGATCTGCGACGACTTTTGCGTGGCCATGAACGTGGCTGCCGCGCGCCATCGCCTGGTGTACGAACCCGCCGCCTGGGCCGAGGAAGACACCCCCCAAGGCATCGGCGACGAGTACCAGCGCCGCGTGCGCATCGGCATCGGCAACTTCCAGGCCATGATGCGCCACCCCGAGTACCTGTGGCGCAGCTCCGCGGGCACCGTGTTCGCCTATGTCTCCCACAAGATCCTGCGCTGGACGGCGCCGCACCTGCTGCTCCTGGGGCTGGCGGCATCGCTGGCGCTTGCCGTGCAGTCGTCGGGCTGGCTGGTGTTTGCGCTGCTGCAGGGGGTCGCGTACGCCAGTGCGGCCGTCTGGTACCGAATCAGCAAGAGCGGGCGTTCATTGCCGTCGGCACTGCGAATCCCGGCGTTTCTTTTCGCCCTGAACTGGGCATTTCTGGTGGCTTCCAAGCGCTACATGGCCGGGCAATACAGCGGGTCGTGGCGGCGCACCAGCCGCTGAACCGGCGCGTCAAACATCACGGTTACGCCGGGGCCACAGCGGCTCCGGGGCGAGAACTCGGAAGAGTCTGCGAAAATCGTCCGGTTGCATCCGAGCTTCGTTCCGATGGCCTGGGGTGCTGCGACCGTGAGCTCACGGGACCGCCCATTCATCAACAAGACAGCAAGAGAACATCAGTGAGGGCAGCGTGCTGAGAGTCGCAATCGTGGGGTGTGGAAAGATTGCCGACGGGCATGTGGAGCAAATCCGGGCCATCGGCCGTGGCGAGGTGGTGGCGGTGTGCGACAGCGAGCCGCTGATGGCCGAACAGCTGAGCGTGCGTCTGGGCATCTCCGCGCGCTACACCGATCTGGCCGAAATGCTGCGCGCCGAAAGGCTGGACGTGGTTCACATTGCGACACCGCCGGATTCGCACGTTGCCATCGCTTGCGCGGCAATCAACGCGGGCTGCCACGTGTTTGTCGAAAAGCCTTTCGCGCTGACCGAGGCACAGGCGCGCGTCATTCTCGATGCGGCGGCTGCGGCGGGCAAGCGTGTCAGCGTCAACTACCTGTACAACTTTGAAACCCCGGGCCTTGAGCTGGAAAAGCTGCTCGCGGCCGGTGCGTTGGGCGACATCGTGCACCTCGAGACGAACTACGGCTACAACCTAGCCGGCGACTATGGCCTGGCCGTGATGGCCGACCCCGGCCATTGGGTCCATCGCTTGCCGGGCAAGCTGTTTCACAACGTCCTGGATCACGTGCTGGCCAAGGTCGCCGCCCACATCGGCGACGACTTTTCGGTGCAAGTGCTGGCGTTCCGGCGCCGCCCGGCCACCGGCAATCCGGCGGTCGACGCGATGTCCGACGAGCTGCGCTTCATGTTGCGCGGCGGCGCGGTGACGGTGTCCGGCCTGGTGAGCGCGCATGGCCGCCCGGTCGCTCATACGCTGCGGGTTGTTGGCACGGCCGACACGGTGGAGCTGGACTATGCGGCGCGCACCCTCGTGCAAAGCGCTCGGCAGACCCAGCCCAGCGCGATCGGCCGGCTGTTCCCGCCCTGGGTCCAGGCACGCCGCTTCGTGCGCAACGGCTGGCGCGGGCTGGGTGAGTTTCGCCGCCACGAGGCGCATTATTTCCAGTCCATGCGGGTGCTTCTGAACCGCTTCTACGACGCCGTCGAGGGCCGCGGCGCCGACCCGGTGCCGCACCCGCACATCCTGCGGGTGTGCCGCGCCATCGACCAGATGGTGCTCGGCATGGAGGCCCGCGCATGAAGATTCTGCTCACCGGCGCGGGCGGTTTTCTCGGCAAACGCATTGCTCGCAGCCTGCTTGCCAAAGGCGCTGTCGACATCCGCCTGCACTTTCGCCAAAAGCCGCCCGCGGGGTTCATCGAAGAATTGGCGGCGCAGTTTCCGCACGCCCACATCGAGTCGGTCGCGGCCAACTTGCTGGCGCGCGGCACGCTCGACGCGATGGTGCAAGACGTGGACTGCGTCATTCACGCCGCGGCCGGCATGCGCGGGGCCGCCGCCGACATGTTCGCCAACACGGTGCTGGGCTCGCGCAACCTGCTCGAAGCGGCGGTTTCCAAGGGCGTCAAGCGGGTCGTGCTGATCAGCTCGTTTTCGGTCTACAAAACCGAGCCGCTTGCCGATGGCGCGCTGCTGGCCGAGTCCACGCCGATCGAGGAAGTCGGCATCAACAAGGGGCCTTACGGGTACGCCAAGACGCGCCAGGAGCGCATGTTCCTGGCGCTGGCGAAACAGCACGCGTTCGAGACCGTGATCCTGCGGCCCGGCGTCGTCTACGGTCCGGGCGGCGGTGCGCTGTCGCCACGCGTCGGCCTCAAGGCCATGGGGCTGTTTTTCAGCTTGGGCGGTGCCGTTGCGCTGCCGCTGACCTATGTCGACAACTGCGCCGACGCGGTTGCCCAGGCCACATTGAATGCCCCGGCCGGCAGCGCCTTCAATGTCGTCGATGACGACCTGCCGACCTGCAGCCAGTACCTCCAAGCGTACCGAACGCAGGTCCAGCCACTGCGCACCGTGCCGGTTCCTTACTGGGCGTTTTTGTGGGGCTCGCGCTACCTTGAGCGCTACCACCGGGTTTCCAAGGGTCAGTTGCCGGCCGTGTTCACGCCCTATGTGGTCCGGTCCATGTACCGTCCGCTCAAGTACAGCAACGCCCCTTTGCGGGCCATCGGCTGGCAGCAGGCCGTGCCCACGCGCGAAGCCATGGAACTCGCATTCCGCTGGTTGCGCGACCAGAAAAAATGAGCGCTGGCGTGCCGCGGCTACATTGCGCGCCGGTAGAACCGGTCGTAGGTGCTGCACAGCGCATCGATGGACGCATGGACAGCGACCCATTCGCTGGCGTTGGCGCCCAGGCGGGTGCGCAGGGCCGGGTCGTCCAGCAGCGATGCCAGCGCGTCGCGCAACGCATCGCCGTCGTCCACCGGGACCAACAAGCCGGTCTGGCCGTCGCGGATGATCTCGGGGTTGCCGCCCACGCGGGTGGCCACCACGGCCAGGCCGGTGGCACAGGCTTCGAGCAAGGCAATCGAGAGGCCTTCGGTCTGCGAGGGCAGGGCAAAGATGTCGAAGGCCGGCAGCAGGTCGGCCACATCGGAGCGCTGCCCGAGAAAGGCGATGTGCTCCGCGACCTTCAAAGACGCTGCCTGCGCGCGCAACACCGGCTCCAGCGGGCCATCGCCGATCATCACCAGGCGAAGGCTGGGGTGCGCCCGCAGCAGCGCCGGCAGGCTCTCGATCATCAAGCGCTGGTTCTTGAGCGGCACCAACCTGCCGACGCACCCGATCACCGGCGCAGCGTCGGCCAACCCCAGCCTGTTGCGGGCGGCCAGGCGCCGTTCGGCGGAACCGCCAAAGCGCTCCACCGGAATACCGTTCAGCACGGTTTCCGCCGAGCCCGCCTTGACCAGGCCGGATGCAATGTAGCGGTCGTGAACCTGTTGCCCGACCATGGCCACCCGAGCGGTGCGCAGCAGCGAAAGGCGGTACATCCAGCGAAGCTTGCGGTCCGACAGGCGGCTGCCCATGTCGTGGCAGGTGCCCACCAGCGGCGGCCGGGGGCTGGCCCCGAGCAGCGCCACCGCCGCGTAATAGTTGGGCACGAAGTTGTGAGCATGGACGATGCTCACCTTCCCCTCTACCGCCGTGCGACGCAGCTTGCCCAGCACGTCGAGGTCCAGGCTGCGCGACTTGGCGCCGATGACCACCGGGATCCCGGCGGCCAGCAGCTCCGGAAGCAGCCCAACGGTCGGGTTGATGCTGAAGACAATCACCTCGTGGCCGCGCGCTTGCTGGGCCTTGGCCAGGTCGGTCATCACCCTCTCCAGCCCGCCGAACTCGAGCGAATCGACCACGTGGAGGATCTTCAGCAAAGGGGGGCTTGGCTTCATGGGGGGGGTCGGGATTCGTCGGGCGGCGGGCGCGGGCTGGGCCGAATTGCCGTGCAACCGGGTTGCGGTTGCGGGCCGGGAAGCTCCAGGCCGCTCGGTCGCGGGGATGCTACAGCACCGCGATTCGCGCGGCTGGATGGAGTGCGGTTGGCGCGCCGCGAGCCGACCCGGCCCAGCGCGCCACCGAGCAGCGACCCATGAGCAATCCGTTCAGCCGCCTCGCCACGGCCAAGGCCGCGCTGCTGATGACGGGCTCGACCTACGTCAGCTTCTTCTTCGGGCTGATCGTCAGTGCCGTGATCGCACGTGCGCTCGGGCCGGCGGACTTCGGCCGCTACGCTTATGTCGTGTGGCTTTCCGGCCTGCTCGTGGCGATCGGCAACAACGGGCTGAACACCACCGGCATCCGATTCATCTCGGAGAGTCTGGGCCGCGACAGCACTGAATCTGCCCGAGCCGTTGACGGCTGGCTGCGACGCTTGCAGCACCTGTGCCTGGTTGCGATAACGGTCGGGTTCTTGATCACGCTGCCTTTCAGCGTGCCGGCAAGCTGGAACGTGCACATCGCGCTTTTTGCTGGCGTGGTGCTGGTCAGCGTGATCGCCAAGACCCTCTATCTGTTCGACATTTCGGTCGCCAAGGGCTATGGCCAGTACTCGATCGAAGCCTTCGCGTCCATGGCGGTCAGCGCCATCAACCTGGCTTGTGTGCTGAGCTTGTTTTTTCTGCGCGCCCCGTTGGTGGCCTACCTGGGCTTGTTCGCGGCCACCGGTACTGCCTACGCCCTGATCGTGTGGCGCATGCTGCGCGCACGCAAGATCAGCCCCTCGGCCCAAGGGCTGGACGACAGCATTGCGCCGCGCTTGAAGACCCACTTGCTGTGGACCGTGATCATGGCCATCACCGGCGCGTTCGGCAACAAGGCCGCCGAGACCTATTTGCTGAGCACCTACGTCGGGCCGGCCGAGGTGGGGTTCTTCACCATCGCTGCCAGCCTGACGCGCGGCGGCGTCGAGCTGCTCTCCTCCGGCCTCAACACGGTGCTGATGCCGTTGATGGGCCATGCCTTCGGCGCGGGGGGCGCCGTGCGAGTCAACGCCATCCTTGGCCACTCGGTGCGCTATTTCAGTTTTGCCGGCTTCCTGGTGGCGGGAGTGGGGTTCCTTTGGGCCGATGTGGCCGTCACGCTGATGTACGGGACCGAGTACCAACCGGCCGTCCAGGTTTTCCGGGTGATGGCGGTGGTCGCGGGCACGACCTTGTCGCTGGGTGCATTCGGCGCCTTGTTGTCAACCACCGACCACCAGCGAATCCGGGCGTTTACCGCTGTTGTCGCGGTGGTGCTGAGCATCTTGGCCGCGGTCCTGCTGGTTCCGCGCTACGGCCTGAACGGGGCCATGGCGGCGCACGCCGGCTCCAGCCTGGTGATCTTCTTGCTGATCGGCGGGGGGATCGTGAAGGTGTTCAAGCTCGCCCTGCCGTGGCGCGAGTTGGCTCGGTTGATGCTCGCGGCGATGGCCGCTGCCGCGGTGGCCGCGGCGTGCTTGTGGTTGAGCACCAGCCTGCTCACTCAGTTCGTGGCCGGTGTGTTGTACGCGCTGGTCTTCATTGCCGCGTCGATCGCATTCAAGGCTTGGACAGAAGATGATCTGGCGCAACTGATGCCGTTGGCTCAGCGCTATCCCAGGCTGCTGGGCCGTGCGCTGCCCGCACTGGCGGGATGGATGCGCCGCTGAGAGCAGTTCCGGCGACGCCGGCTACTGGTCGTCGTCGGCTGTCTTGTGCTTGCCCATCAGCAACTGCTGAACCGACGGCGGCACCGCCTCGTAGTGGCTCAACTCGATCATGTAGCGCCCCTGCCCGCCGGTCATGCCGTTCAAGCGGGCCTGGTAGCCGTTCAGTTCGGACAACGGCACCTGGCCGCTGACCGTCATGCTGCCGGCCTGCAGCGCGTGCGTGCCGTTCACCTGCCCGCGCTTGGCTGACAGGTCGCCGGTGATGTCGCCCATGCTGTGTTCGGGCGCGGTGATCTCCACCTTCACGATCGGCTCCAGCACGATCGGCCGCGCTTTCAGCACCGCGTCGATGAAGGCTTTGCGCCCGGCGGTGGCAAACGCAATGTCTTTCGAGTCAACGCTGTGGTGCTTGCCGTCGTACACCACCACCCGAACATCCTTGACCGGGTAGCCCGCGATCACGCCGCTGTCCAGCACCTGGCGCACGCCCTTCTCGACCGCCGGGATGTACTGGCCCGGAATGGTGCCGCCCTTGACCTGGTCGATGAACTCGAAGCCGGCGCCACGCGGCAGCGGCTCGATGCGCAGGAACACCTCGCCGAACTGGCCCGCGCCGCCGCTTTGTTTTTTGTGCCGGTGGTGGCCTTCGGCGGGCGCGGTGATGGTCTCGTGGTACGCGATGCGCGGCGGCCGGGTGTTGACCTCGCACTTGTAGACCTCGTTCATGCGCTCCAGCAAGGTGCGCAGGTGCAATTCACCCAGGCCGTAGACGACGGTCTCGTTGGTGGTGGCCACGTGCTCGACCTTCAGGCACGGGTCTTCGTCGACCAGTTTTTGCAGGATCTCCCACATGCGTTGCTCGTCGCCGCGGCGCTTGGGTTCGATGGCCAGGCCGTGCACCGGGACCGGAAAATCCAGCGGCAACAGGTGCAGATGGTCGTCTTCGGCGGCGTCGTGCAAGACCGCGTCGAAATGCATTTCGTCCACCTTGGCCACCGCACAGACGTCGCCTGGCAAACCGCGTGACACCTCCACATGCTCCTTGCCCTGCAACATGAACAGGTGCCCGACCTTGAACGGTTTGCGCCCGTCGCCGATGTAGAGCAGGCTGTCGCGCGTGACCGTGCCCTGGTGGATGCGGAAGATGCCCATCTTGCCCACATACGGGTCGACGGTGACCTTGAACACATGCGCGATGACGTGCTTGGAGGCATCCGGGTCAGCGTGCAGCTCCTTCGCCTCGGCGCCCTCGCCTCGGTAAAACTGCGGCGGGTTGCCCTCGGTCGGGTTGGGCAGCAGCCGGTCGAACACCTCCAGCAGTTCGGCCACGCCGGCGCCGTTGCGCGCCGAGACAAAACAGATCGGAATCAGGTGCCCCTCGCGCAGCGCCTGCTCCAGCGGGGCATGCAGCTCGCGCGGGTCCACGTCGCCCTCGTTGAGGTAGCGCTCGACGAACGCCGGGTCGACTTCGACCACTTGCTCCACCAGCGCGCGATGCGCTTGCGCCACCGACGAGAAGTCCGCCTCCTGGCCGGGCTCCGCCGCAGCCGCGAAGAAGCAGTCCACCACCCGGGTTCCGCCTGCGGACGGCAAGTTCAGCGGCAGGCATTCCTTGCCGAACCTGGCCTGGATGCGCGCCACCAGGCCGCCCAGGTCCAGCCCCAGCGCATCGATCTTGTTGACGATGATCATGCGGCACAGGTGGCGCTTGGCGGCCCAGTCCATCATGCGCGCGCTCATCATCTCGATGCCCGTGGTCGCGTTGATGACGATGGCCGCGGTTTCCACCGCCTCCAGCGCCGTCATCGACTGGCCGACGAAATCGGCATAACCGGGCGTGTCGATCAAATGCACCCGCGTGTCATGGTGCATCAGGTGAACCACGGCCGAATTCAGCGAATGCTGCGCACGCCGCTCCATCGGGTCGAAGTCGCACACCGTGGTGCCGCGCTCCAGGCTGCCAGGCGCGCCGATGGCGCCGGCCTTATGCAGCAGCGCTTCGACCAGGCTGGTCTTGCCGGCCGTCGTCTGCCCAACGAAGGCAATGGTGCGGATGGCGGCAATGCCGGGGTTCGGTGTGGTGGACGACATGGCGCTCTCCTTGAGCGCGGCTCCAGCGCCCGGGGGTGGTTTGTGCAATCCGGCGAGATTAAGGGATCGGGCAGCGGTCGGCAATCGGGGCCGGTGCGGTGCGCAAGGGCGGCGTGCGGCAGGGCCCGTCAAAGCCTGTGCTTCAAAGATCGCCCGGGCCGCTGTCGGGCAGTTGGGCTCGGTTGTCCGGCCGGGTTGCAACCTGCCATATGACCAGTATCGCCGTGCCCATGCCATGGGACTCATGGCCTCGGCCTTGTTCGATGCAGGTCTGATGCTTTTGGAGCAACAACCGAAGCAACTCGCGGTCACGCTCCGAAATCGCCGGATGCTCGGGGTCGACTTCGGCGATGCGCCGCTTCTCGATAACGACCGATCTCGAAATAACCATGTCGCGCCGCCTTCTCGGAGTTCTAGGGTTGCCCGCTCACCCCAGACGCATCAGGAGCGCTGCCCCGGATCGCTGTGCTCCCCAAAAACTTGCTTCAACCCGGGACTGTAAGCCCGCTCGGCGCCGGCTCGTCTTGCCGGTATTGCGCGCCCCGCCGATGTCATTGAAACGCCACCTCCGCAAAGCTTCTGAGCTTGCGGCTGTGCAACTGGTCCACGCCCTGCTCGTGCAGCAATTCCATCGCGCGGATGCCAATGCGCAAGTGCTGGTCGACCCGCGCGCGGTA
>JANNDW010000070.1:0-2936 GCA_031378125.1 Methylibium sp.
GCTTGGACGACGGCATCACCACCTTGGGCTTTTCCACCATCTGCGCGTTGCGGATGCGGGTCAGCATATCGGCGATCGGATCACTCATGCTCATACGGTTATCTCCTGATCGACGCGCTGATTACCAGCTGGCCTTGACGACACCAGGGATGTCGCCCTTGAATGCCAGTTCGCGGATCTTGTTGCGGCCCAGGCCGAACTTGCGAAACGTGCCGCGCGGGCGGCCGGTCAGCACGCAACGATTGCGCTGGCGCGTCGGGTAGGCGTTGCGCGGCAGTTTTTGCAACTCAAGACGGGCGGCGTAGCGTTCCTCGTCGGACTTCTTGGCGTTGTTGGCGGTGGCCTTGAGTTCGGCGTACTTCTTAGCGTACTTGGCAACCAGCTGCTCACGCTTGAGCTCGCGCTGAATGAGAGAAAGTTTGGCCATCGCGCGGTCCTCAGTTCTTGAACGGGAATTTGAACGCGGCGAGAAGCGCCTTGGCTTCTTCGTCGTTCTTCGCGGTCGTGGTGATGCTGACGTTCAAACCGCGCAACACGTCGACCTTGTCATACTCGATCTCGGGAAAGATGATCTGTTCTTTCACGCCGATGTTGTAGTTGCCGCGGCCGTCGAACGCGCGCGCCGAGATCCCGCGGAAGTCGCGCACGCGCGGCAACGCGATCGTGACAAAGCGGTCCAGGAACTCGTACATCTGCACACCGCGCAAGGTGACCATGCAACCGATGGGCACGTTCTCGCGAATCTTGAAGCCGGCAATCGCCTTCTTGGACTTGGTGACCACGGGCTTCTGGCCGGCTATTTTGCTCAGGTCGCTCACCGCGTGATCCATGACCTTTTTGTCCGACACCGCCTCGCTCACGCCCATGTTGAGGGTGATCTTGGTGATGCGCGGGGCTTGCATGGCCGACTTGTAGCCGAACTTGACCATCAGGTCCGGCACCACCTTTTCGCGGTAAAACTGTTGCAGACGAGCCATGATCGGTGCCTTCTTAAACCTTGATTTCGCCGCCGCTGGACTTGTAGACCCGGACCCTGTTGGTCTTGTTGGTCTTTGGGTCCACGAGGAGCTTGATGCCGACGCGATCGGCCTTGCCACTCGCCGGGTTGAAGATGGCGACATTGGACTGGTGGATGGACATCGTCTTTTCGACGACACCGCCGGTCGTGCCCTTCATCGGGTTGGGCTTGACGTGCTTTTTGACGACGTTGACGCCGTCGACGACGATTCGAGCCTCGTCCACACGCTGCGACACCGTGCCGCGCTTGCCCTTGTCGCGCCCGGTCAACACGATGACCTGGTCGCCTTTGCGAATTTTGTTCATGGCAATACCCTTAACTCAAGCTTCGGCCGCGACTTCAAAGAACTTCGGGCGCCAGCGACACAATCTTCATGAAGCGCTCGGTGCGCAACTCGCGCGTGACCGGGCCGAAGATGCGCGTGCCGATCGGCTCCAGCTTGGCGTTCAGCAGCACCGCGGCATTGCCGTCGAACTTGACCAGCGAGCCGTCCTGCCGGCGCACGCCCTTGGCGGTGCGCACCACGACAGCGCTGTAGATCTCGCCCTTCTTGACGCGGCCGCGCGGCGCAGCCTCTTTGATGCTGACCTTGATGACATCGCCAATGCCGGCATAGCGGCGCTTGGAGCCGCCCAGCACCTTGATGCACATGACGGACTTGGCGCCAGTGTTGTCCGCGACATCCAGCCGCGATTGCATTTGAATCATTTTTTCTGTCCCCAACTTGTACCGTTTGATCGCCTCATGCCCACCATGGGTGCGCAGTGCGTCGTTCACGCGGTCAGTCTTGGGCCCGTCAAACCTGGCGCGTTTTCCCACGCCTGGCCGTTTGGGCGGAGCCGAAACCCTCTTCCACCGAACGGTGAAGCAGGAGTTTTCAGCGAAGCCTTAGAGTATCCGCGAACTTCGGCGGGTGTGTCAATACGCAAACGCCGCTCCGACCCAACGAGGCGCAGAGACCGCCCGGCCGCACCGAGCTGCGCGGCCCGCGCTACGCTGTGAGGATGGCGAGCCTGAATCCGCAACTCGAACCGCGATCCCTGCTGGTACTGGATACGAACGTGGTGTTGGACTGGCTGGTGTTTCGGGATTCGGGCTGTGAAGCCCTGGGTGTCGCGCTGTGCAACGGTCAGGTGCAGTGGGTCGCCACCACGGCGATGAGAGAGGAACTGGAGCATGTACTCACTCGCGACACACTGAATGCCTGGAGGCCCGATGCGGTGATGTTGTGGTGCAGTTGGGACCGGTGGGCGAGCATCGTCCAGCCGCTTCCGGGGTCGCCACCCCAGTCGCCGCGCTGCAGCGACCCCGACGATCAGAAGTTCATCGACCTGGGGATTCAGGTCGGCGCCGGCGCATTGCTGAGCCGTGACCGCGCCGTGCTGCGGTGCGCGCGCCGCGCAAGGGCGCTCGGGTTGGAGATCCTGAGCCCTGCGGCCTGGGCACGGCAGCGTGAGGCATTGACCCAGAAAAAGGGCGGCCCGAAGGCCGCCCCGCATGCGTGAAGTGGACGAAATCAGTCGACACTGCTCTCGCTGCCCGAATCCACGGCAGCCATCTGCACGGCCGCCAGTTCTTCGGCTTCCTGCAGGGTAATGCTGCGGCGCTCGGCGTCGTCCATTGCTTCCTTGGTCTTGCGAGCCTCGTGGAACGCCATGCCGGTACCGGCCGGGATCAGACGGCCGACGATGACGTTTTCCTTCAGCCCACGCAACTCGTCGCGCTTGCCCATGATGGCCGCCTCGGTGAGCACGCGGGTGGTTTCCTGGAACGACGCCGCCGAGATGAAGCTGTCGGTGGACAGCGACGCCTTGGTGATGCCCAGCAGCACGTCGGCGTGGGTCGCCGTCAGCTTGCCTTCTTTCACCATGCGGTCGTTGGTGTCCAGCAGCTCGGAGCGCTCGACCTGTTCGCCGGC
>JANNDW010000119.1:0-17095 GCA_031378125.1 Methylibium sp.
CGCCGGCCAACGCAAGGACGGCCGGTGCGAGCCAGGGTGGCCTGCGGCGGGCCGGCGTCTTCAATCGTCGATCAACGCAAAGGTCCACACCGAGCCGCCGGTGGGCACGTCGGCCAAGTTGGTGTCGCCGCCCAGCGCGCCGTACACCGTGGCGCTGCCGCTCAGCACGGTGATGTACTGCTTGCCGTTGCGCTCCCAGGCAATCGGCAGGCCGGCAATACCCGAGCCGGTTTGAAATTGCCACAGCTTCTTGCCGCTGCCGGCATCGAAGGCCATGAACTCGCCGGTCTGCGAGCCGGTGAACACCAGCCCTCCGCCGGTGGACAGCACGCCCGACCAGAACGGCGACTTGTTGGTGGCTTCCCAAACCTGTTTGCCGGCCACCGGGTCCCACGCCACCAACGCGCCGCGGTTGCCGTCGGCCGGGTCGGCCCAGCCGCCCAGGTCCAGCCCCAGGTACCAGGCGCCTTGTTTGTATTCGGGCTTCTGGTACTTGACCTTCATGCCCATGTTCAAGGTGTTCATGTAGACCATCTTGCGGCCGGGGTCGTAGCTCATCGGCATCCAGTTCTTGCCGCCGAAGGCGCTGGGCCAGACCTCGATGAAGTCGGCCGCTACTTCGGTCTTGCGCACGGTGGCGGTGAGCGGGGTGTCGATCGGGCGGCCGGTCTTGATGTCGACACCGCTGGCCCAGGTGATTTTCTTGGCAAACGGGTTGGCGTTCAGCAGCTTGCCGTTGGTGCGGTCGAGCACGTAGAAGTAGCCGTTGCGGTTGGCCTGCATGACGGTCTTGGTCATCTTGCCGTCGATGGGCAAATCAGCCAACACCAGCTCGTTGGTGCCGTCGTAGTCGTACGGGTCGCCGGGGCTGAACTGGTAGTGCCAGACGATCTCGCCGGTGGACGGCTTGATGGCCAGCACCGAGCAGATGTAGAGCGAATCACCGCCGCGCGCGGCGGCGTTCCACGGGCCGCCGTTGCCGGTGCCCCAGTAGACGAGATCGAGCTCGGGGTCGTAGCTGCCGGTCAGCCAGGTGGGCGCGCCGCCCTTTTCGAACATGCCGGGCTTCCAGGTGTCGCCGCCCTTTTCGTTCGGGGCGGCGGTGGTGAAGCGGTGCCACTTTTTCTCGCCGGTCTTCAGGTCCCAGCCGTCGATGAAACCGCGCGTGCCGTACTCGCCGCCGGAGATGCCGGTGATGAGCACACCGCCGGCAATCAGCGGCGCGTGCGTCATGCTGTAGCCCTGCTTGTAGTCAGCGGCTTTTTGTTTCCAGATCGTCTTGCCATCCTTCATGCTGATGGCCATCACGTGGGCGTCGTTGGTGGTGCGGTACAGCACACCGTCCAGCGCCGCGGCGCCGCGGCTGTGGATGCCGCAGCACAAAAAGCCGTTCACGTCGGCCGGCAGCTCGATCGGCGTCTTCCACTTTTGGCGGCCGGTGGCCGAGTCGATGGCGAGGGTGTGCGAGTGCGAAGTCACATACATCATGTCGCCGATCACGAGCGGCTGGCTCGACGCGTTGGCCGAGTTGTCCAGGCTCAGGTTCCACACGGGAACGAGCTTCTTGATGTTGCCGGCGCTGATTTGTTTGAGCGGCGAATGGCGCTGCTGGCCCCAGCCCATGCCGTAGGTGGTCACGTCGGCCGGTGTGGCGGCGTCGTTGCGCAGGTCGGCGAGGGTTTGCGCCGCGGCGGCGCCAGCGGCCAGCGCGAGCAGCAGCGCCAGGGTGGTCTTGACGATCGGAAGGGTCATGTTGTCTCCTGTGGTTTTTGTCGCAGCGGCCAGCGCTGCATCGAGGCAGGCTTCACCCGCCGCCGCAGTGTGAAACTTAGCCCCTAGTCCGCCGCTCGCCAATTCGGGTACTTTCCCTAGGCCAGGAATGTTCCGATTCAGCACAAATCAAAGACTCGTTCCATACTGGCGCGCCGTTTCGAAGGGACTCCATGACCACCACCCACGCCAACCCGCTCTTGCCTGCGCAGCCGTTCTTCTCGACGCCGCAGCAGCGCCTGGCGTTGGCGCGCCAGCGCTACTTTGAAGAAGGCGTGCGGCCTTCGGGCCTGGTCAGCGAGGGCGTCATCCAGTCGTGGGCGCGCTGCCTGCAGGCCCGGCGCGACCCGCGCGAAGCGGTGGCCTTCAACCCGGTCACGAGCAGCCGGGTTCATTCGGCCCTGGCGCGCAGCCGACTGTTGCTGGAGGCCGCCGCCACGGAGCTGAGCCAGTTGGAATCAACCCTGGCAGGCACGGCCTGCACCGCGATCCTGACCGACCCGCAAGGTGTGGTGGTGCATGCCACCCGCACACCGCAGCGCAGCGATCAGGTGCTGATGCCGCTGGCCAGCCGCGTCGGCGTGTGTCTGGCCGAAGACAACATCGGCACCAATGCGCCCGGTGTGACGGTGCACACCGGCCAGGCCAGCCTGGTGCTGGGGGCTGAGCACTTCTTCGGCTGTGTTCAGGTGATGCACTGCGCTGCCGCGCCGATTCGCGACGTGCGCGGACAGGTGGCCGGCGTGCTGGACTTGTCGAGCGAGTCCCGGCCGTTCGGCTTCGACGCGGCGGCCGTAGTGGGTTTGTACGCCACCGCGATCGAAAACCGGCTGCTGCGCGCGCAATCGCGGGAGCACATCGTGGTGCATTTCCAGACCACGCCGAGTTTGCTCGGCACGCCGATGGAGGCGCTGGCGGGGATCGCCGCCGATGGCTGCCTGGCCTGGGTCAACAACGCAGCCGCCCGGCTGCTGGGCCAGCCGCAGCTCGGATCGGCCTTGCGCGCCGACGCCATTTTCGGGCTGGAGCGGCACAGCCTGAGCGCGCTGACCCGACGGCCCGAAGCATCACCACACCGGTTGCCCAGCGGGCTGCGTGTTTGGTTGGTGGCGCGCATGCAAGCGCCGGACGGCGTGGGCAATGCCTTCGGGCTGCGCGGTGTTCCCGAACCTTCGTCTCCGTCCGAGCGCAGGGCCGCCCCACGCCGGACGCGCCCCTCGGGGGCAGGAGCGCCGCGACTGGGGGGCTCTCAGGGCTCGAACGTGCACCGCGGGAGCGTCGACGAGCTTGAGCCGGCGCCGTCAGCAAGGGTCGGTTCAGCCGCGGGCGCTAGCTTGCGAACGGCCGGCCTGCAGCTGATCGAACAGACCCTGGCCGAGTGCGGTGGCAACGTCTCCAAGGCGGCACGCACGCTGGGCGTCTCGCGCGGGCTGGTGTACCGGCAGGTGAAAAAGTCCCGTCCGCCCTGAACGCGGTTGCGGTTGCGATTGCGATCGCGGCGGCTGTCGGTTGCGGGCCGTGGCCGCGCCGATAATGCCGCCATGCAAGTGTTCCGCGGCACCCGCCATCCACAAATCGCGCCGGCCTGCGCCTTGACGATCGGCAACTTCGACGGGGTGCACCGCGGCCACCAGGCGATGCTGGCGCTGCTTCGCTCGGAAGCGCAGCACCGCGGCCTGCCGTCGTGTGTGATGACCTTCGAGCCGCACCCGCGCGACTACTTTGCGCGGCTCGCCAACAAGCCCGAACTGGCGCCCGCCCGCATCGCCACCTTGCGCGACAAGCTCGCCGAACTGGAGCGTTGCGGCATCGATCAAGCGGTGGTGCTGCGTTTCGACGCGGCGTTGGCCGCGCAGCCACCGCAGGCGTTCATTCACGACATGCTGGTGCAAGGACTGGGCGCGCGCTACGTTCTGGTCGGCGACGACTTTCGCTTCGGTGCCAAGCGGGCCGGCGACTACGCCATGCTGGACGCCGCCGGCGAGGCCCAAGGCTTGGACGTGGCGCGCATGCTGAGCTACGAGGTGCGCGGGCTGCGCGTGTCCAGCTCGGCCGTGCGCGCGGCCCTGGCTGCGGGCGACATGGCGCGGGCCGCCACGCTGCTGGGCCGGCCCTACAGCATCAGCGGCCATGTGCTACACGGCCGCAAGCTCGGGCGTGAGCTGGGCTTCAAGACGCTGAACCTGGACTTCGCGCACCCCAAGCCCGCCGCGATGGGCATCTTCGTGGTGCGGGTGAACGGCCTGGCGGACACGCCGCTGCGCGGTGTGGCGAGCCTGGGCGTGCGGCCCACGGTAGAAGAAGCCGGGCGGGTGCTGCTCGAAACGCACTGCTTCGACTGGCCAGCTTCACTTGGCGCCGAAGGCGGCTACGGCCGCTGCGTGCAGGTGGAGCTGCTGCACAAGCTGCACGATGAGTTGCGCTATGACGGCATCGACGCGCTGCGGGCCGGCATTGCGCGCGATGAGGCGTCGGCGCTGGCCTGGTTCAAGGCGCACAGCCCACCGGGCTGAAGGTCCGTTGGCCGGCCAGCGGCGCCCGGCGGACAGATCGCGGTGGCCCGCTAGAATTGCTCGCATGCTTTCGTCCTCCATGCTGCCCCCTTCGATACGCGGGCACACCTCCACAGGCCGGCAAACCACGCGCGACCGAATTTGACGTGCTGCGCCGCGGGCCGGTCTGCGCGACCGGCCCGCCTGCGTTCAGCCCGCGCCCGCCGGATGCCACGCGCCGCCGGGTCACCTCAATCTTCGGTTCCTGCACGGGTGGGAACGACAACTTCCGAGACCGAGCATGTCCACCGACCCCAACACCTCTTCCGGCGCGACGACCACCGACTACCGTGCGACGCTGAACCTGCCCGACACCCCCTTCCCGATGCGCGGCGACCTGCCCAAGCGCGAGCCGGGCTGGGTCAAGGAATGGAGCGACCAGGGCGTCTACCAGCGCCTGCGTGAAGCGCGACGAGGCAAGCCGCGCTTCGTGCTGCACGACGGCCCGCCGTACGCCAACGGCACGCTGCATGTGGGCCATGCGGCCAACAAGATCCTGAAGGACATGATCGTCAAGGCGCGCCAGTTGGCCGGCTTCGATTCGATGTACGTTCCCGGCTGGGACTGCCACGGTTTGCCGATCGAAAACCAGATCGAAAAGACCTTCGGCCGCAACCTGAGCCGTGCCGAGGTGCAGGCCAAGAGCCGCGCTTACGCGACCGAGCAGATCGCGCAGCAGATGGCCGACTTCAAAAGAGTGGGCGTGCTGGGCGACTGGGACCACCCGTACCGCACGATGGACTTCGGCAACGAGGCCAACGAGTTGCGGGCGCTGAAGAAGATCATGCAGCGCGGCTTCGTCTACCGCGGCTTGAAGCCGGTGTACTGGTGCTTCGACTGCGGCTCGTCGCTGGCGGAGTTCGAGATCGAGTATGCGGACAAGAAGTCGCAGACGGTGGACGTGGGCTTTCTGTGCGCGGAGCCGGCCAAGCTGGCCACCGCCTTCGGCCTGCCTTCGCTGAACGGCAAAGACGCGTTCGCCGTCATCTGGACCACCACCGCATGGACCTTGCCGGCGAACCAGGCGCTGAACCTGAACCCCGCGTTGGAATACGCGCTGGTCGACACCGAGCGAGGTTTGCTGCTGCTGGCCAGCGCGCTGGTCGACAAGTGCCTGGCGCGCTACAAGCTGGCCGGCACCGTGCTGGCCACCGCGAAGGGCAAGGCGCTGGATGGCCTCAACTTCCGTCACCCGCTCGCCCATGTGCACGCGGGCTACGACCGCCTATCGCCCGTCTACCTGGCCGACTACGCCACCGCCGACGACGGCACCGGCATCGTGCACTCGTCGCCGGCCTACGGTGTGGACGACTTCAACTCGTGCCGCGCGCACGGCCTGCAGGTCGACGACATCCTGAACCCGGTGCAGGGCAATGGTTCGTACGATGCGGCGCTGCCGCTGTTCGGCGGCATGAACATCTGGAAGGCCTCGCCGCTCATCATCGACGCACTGCGGGGTGACGGCAAAGCGGCCGGCCGCCTGTTCAACACCGACACGCTGCTGCACAGCTACCCGCATTGCTGGCGCCACAAGACGCCGGTGATCTACCGCGCCGCGGCGCAGTGGTTCGTGCGCATGGACGAAGCCGAAGGTTCAACCGCCGGCGTGTTCACGTCGGAAGCACCGGTCAGGACCTTGCGCCAGACCGCGCTGGATGCCATCGAAGCCACCAATTTCTACCCCGAAAACGCCCGCACCCGCTTGCGCGACATGGTCGCCAATCGGCCCGACTGGTGCATCAGCCGCCAGCGCAACTGGGGCGTGCCGCTGCCGTTTTTCCTGCACAAGGACACGGGCGAACTGCACCCCGACACGCCGGCGCTGATCGACCGCGCCGCCGGCATCATCGAACAAGGCGGTGTGGAAGCGTGGTCGCGCCTGAGCGCACAGGATGTTCTCGGCGAGAGCGGCGAACATTCCGCCCAGCACTACACCAAGAGCAACGACATCGTGGACGTGTGGTTCGACTCGGGCTCCACGTTCTTTCACGTCTTGCGCGGCAGCCATGCGGGTGCGGCCACCACCACCGACCTGAGCGGCCCCGAGGCCGACCTGTACCTCGAAGGCCACGACCAGCACCGCGGCTGGTTCCAGTCGTCGCTGCTGATCGCCTGCGCAATGGAAGGGCGCGCGCCGTACCGCGGCCTGCTGACGCACGGCTTCACGGTCGACGGTGCCGGCCGCAAGATGAGCAAGAGCCTGGGCAACTACATGCCGCTGGCCGAGTCGGCGCACAAGTACGGCGGCGAAATCCTTCGTTTGTGGTCCGCCGCCACCGATTACTCGGGCGACCTGGGCATCGACGCCAAGATCCTGGCGCGTGTGGTCGATTCGTACCGGCGCATCCGCAACACGCTGCGCTTTTTGCTGGCCAACACCAGCGACTTCGATGCCGCCAAAGACGCCGTGCCGCTGGCGCAGATGCTGGAGATCGACCGCTATGCGCTGGCGCGCGCGGCGCAGTTGCAGGCCGAGATCGTCGGGACCTTCGATGCGGCCACTGGCGTGTTCAAAGGCGGCCACTACGGCGTCCACGAGTTCCACCCTGTCGTGAGCAAGCTGCAGATCTATTGCAGCGAAGACCTGGGCGCGTTCTACCTCGACATCCTGAAGGACCGCCTGTACACCACCGCGCCGAAGTCGCTCGCGCGCCGCTCGGCGCAGACCGCGCTGTGGCACATCACGCATGCGATGCTGCGCTGGATGGCGCCGTTCTTGAGCTTCACGGCGGAGGAGGCGTGGAAGGTGTTTGCGCCGGGGAAGGCGGGCTCGATCTTTACCGAAACGTACAGCGACGTGAAGGGCTGGGGCGACGTCGGGTTGCTGTCTAAATGGAGCCGCATCCGCGAGATCCGCGACGCGGTGAACAAGGAAATCGAAATGGTTCGAGCCGCGGGCCAGGTCGGCTCGTCGCTGCAGGCCGTCGTCGCCATCAGCGCCGTTGAGACCGACCGAGCCCTGCTCCTGTCGCTGGGCGACGACCTCAAGTTCGTGACCATCACATCGCAGGCCAAGGTCGCGCCCGGCAGCGAACTCGGCATTCAGGTATCGCCGTCCATCGCGCCCAAATGCGAGCGCTGCTGGCACTACCGCGACGACGTCGGCCACGACCCCGCGCACCCCACCATCTGCGGCCGCTGCACCAGCAATTTGTACGGTGAAGGCGAACACCGTACAGTGGCGTGAACGCAGCCACATCAGGAGCTGAACATGGACCGCCCGCCTGAATTCGATTCGCTCTTCAAGTTGCCTGCCGAGCAGCGCCGTTGGCTGGCGCAAGAGCTGTGGGACAGCGTCGAAGACGAAGTCGCACCCCTGCCCATCCCGCAATGGCAGCTGGACGAACTTCGGCGGCGGTCCGAAAAGTACCACGCTGGCGAAAGCAAAACGCTCTCCTGGGAAGAAGTGAAGCGAATGACCGCCGAGGGCCGATGACCCGACCCCGGTTCACCGAAGAAGCGGCGGCCGACTATGTCGCTGCAGTCCGCTGGTACGAATCCGAACGCGAGCACGCCGGCAACTCCTTCCGGCTCTGCATCGAAGCCGCGCTGGATCACATCGAGCATCGGCCAAGTGCCTTTCCGGTCGCGTGGCGCGACTTTCAACGGATCGTGGTCAGGCATTTCCCGTTCGTTGTGTTCTATCGGATGGAGTCGGGAGAGGTGGTTGTCCATGCCGTCTTCCATACATCTCAGAACCCATCCTCGCTGCGCGGGCGATTGCGCAACGTTTGAATCCCCACCTGACACCCCCATGGCCCTCCGCAGCAATTCCAACTCCCTCCTCCCCTGGCTCGGCCTGGCCCTGCTCATCATCGTGGCCGACCAGATCACCAAGACGATGATCATCGGCAGTATGCAGCTGGGCGACAGCCGCACCATCACTTCGTTCTTCAACATCGTGCGCGCGCACAACACCGGCGCGGCGTTTTCGTTCCTGGCCGGGGCCTCGGGCTGGCAGCGCTGGTTCTTCGTGGGGCTGGGCGCGGCGGCCGCGGTGTTCATCGTGTGGATGCTGCGCAGCCACGGCGGGCAGCGGCTGTTCAGCCTGGCGCTGGCGCTCGTCCTCGGCGGCGCCGTGGGCAATGTGATCGACCGGCTGCTGCATGGCTACGTGGTGGATTTTCTGGAGTTCCACTGGCGCTTCCTGGAGCCGGTCTTCCATGGCGGGCGGTTCCCGTCGTTCAACGTGGCCGACAGCGCCATCAGCATTGGTGCGGCCTGCCTGATCCTGGACGAGATTCTGCGCGTGCGGCGCTCGCGCTGAAGCGGGCCGCCAGCAAACGGGAGTGCGCGCTGGCTGGCGGCAGCGCCAAGATCGGTGTTCGCTTCAATTACATCTGCACACAACGCGACCGCCGGATCGCGCTACGGTGCCGGCTCGATCGACTTCTTTCGCAAGCCCATGAACGCAGACGAGCCACTGGCGCCCTCTGGCGGGCTGCCGCCTGCGGCGGCCTGGCCCGCGCGCCACAGAATAGGCAGCTTCGAATTGCAATCGGTGGTGGTGCGTGGCGAGACCGGGCTGGTCTACCGCGCCTGGGACCATGCCCTGGCGCGGCCGGTGGCGATCAAGGAATACCTGCCTGCGGCCTTGGCGCGGCGCGACGCGAATGGCGAGGCTCAACCGGCCGAGCCCGACTTTGCAAAGTTGTTTGAGCGCGGCCGCTACGCGTTCGTTGACGAAGCGCGAACACTCGGGCGCTGCGATCACCCGTCTCTGGTCCGGGTGCTGGACTTGCTCGAGGCCCACGGCACGGCGTACCGCGTGATGCCCTGGTATTGCGGCCGCCTGCTGCTGGATGTGCGACACAAGATGGCTGGCCCACTCAGCGAGGCTGCGCTGCGTTTGCTGCTGGACAACCTGCTCGGCGGGCTGGAGGACTACCAGCGGGTCGGCGGGGTGCATCGCGGCGTGAGCCCGTCGCAGGTGCTGTTGCTCGACGATGGCCGCGCGCTGTTGCTGGGCCCCGGTGCAGCAAGCCGCGCGCTGCAGTCCGGTTTGGTCGACCCACCTGCGCGACCGCCCAACCCGGGTTTCGCGCCGCCCGAGCAAGCAGGTCCTTCCCATCGCCAGGCGCAAGGGCCTTGGACCGACTTCCATGCACTTGCCGCGCTGGCGCGTTTCTGCATTTCCGGTATGCCGCCGCCGGTTGGCCTGGGCCCCTGCGAGCCGCTCTCCGAAACCGTCGAGCGGCTGTTCGTAGACCGGCCCACGGTGCGCTACGACATTGAACTGCTGCGTGCCCTTGACGCCGCACTGTCGCCCGACATTGCCAAGCGGCCGCAAACCGCGGCGCAGTTCCGCGAACGGTTGCTGCGTGCGCAGCCCCAGCGCCCGGCTTCGCCAGCCCCCTCGGTCGATCCCGCCGACCGGTTCGATACCGTCGGTGCGGGGGACACGGTGGGCGCCATGCATGCCGCCAACGGGATCGACGCGGCGATGGCGGATCGGATCCCGCGTGTGGTCGACTCGATCCCGGAGCCGTTCGCCACCGCGCTCCGGTCGGATGTGTACGCGATGCCGCTGCTGAGCGCCTTGCCGGCGGATCGGAGCGACCCGCCCGCAGCGCCTGCGCCGCCGCCACAGCGCGGGCACAGGGCGCTGTGGGCCAGCCTGACGCTGGCCGCGCTGGCCGCAGTCGGCGTCGGCGCATGGCAGCTGCAGGCGCCGCCGTTTCGCCTCACCGTCGCAGCGCTGTTGCAGCCGCCTGGCACTGCGCAGCCGGCACCGGTGACGGAAACAGAAGCGCCCGCGGCACTGCCACCGATGCTGGTGGCCGCTGCGCTGGAACGCGCCCTACCGGTCGAGCCGCCGCCCCTGGCTGCCGAGCGCATGCAACCGAGACCCCCCATCGCACAGGCGCAGCCCGACCCACCGGCGCCGAACACTGCGCCTGCCGCGCCAGCGGCAAAGCGGCCCGCCGTGGACAACGCTGCAGGGCCCAGCGTGAGCAGCCCGCGCCAGGATTGCGGCGCACGCACCGAGTTTTCACTCTACCGCTGCATGCAACAGCAATGCAGTCTGGCAAAGTGGCAGCGGCACCCACAATGCTTGCGCCTTGAGTCCACCGACAGCGTTGATTGAAATCTTGCCTTCCTTCGACGCCATCCCACTCGTCAAGGCCTGGATCGCCTCGGCCCGGCGCGTGGTCGTGCTGACGGGCGCGGGCATCTCCACCGACTCCGGCATCCCGGACTTTCGCGGGCCGCAGGGCGTGTGGACCACCAACCCGGCGGCCGAAAAGCAGTCGACCCTGGAAAACTATTTGGCCGACCCGCAGGTGCGCCGCGCCGCGTGGCGCAGCCGGATGAACCACCCGGCGTGGACGGCGCAGCCCAACCGTGGCCACCTGGCCTTGCTGCAACTGGAGCGGCGCGGCAAGCTGCATGCGCTGATCACGCAGAACATCGACGAGTTGCACCAGATCGCCGGCCACGCGGCAGAGCGGGTCATCGAAGTGCACGGCACCCTGCGCCGCGCGATGTGCTGGGGCTGCGGCCAGCGCACACCCATGCTCGACGTGCTGGAGCGCGTGCGCGCCGGTGAAGACGACCCGGCCTGCCTGGCCTGTGGCGGCATCTTGAAAAGCGACACGATCTCGTTCGGCCAGGCACTGGTGCCGGAAGTGATTGATCGCGCAATGACGGCCGCCACCGAGGCCGACCTGCTGCTGGCGGTGGGCAGCACCTTGCAGGTTCAACCGGTGGCCGGCGTCGTGCCGTTGGCCAAGCGGGCCGGTGCCCGCGTGGTGATCGTCAACAACGAGCCGACGCCGATGGATCCGTTGGCCGATGCGCTATTGCGCGAGCCGATCGGCGAGGTGCTGCCCGCCCTCTGCGGCGCGTGAGCCTCCCGCTGAGAGCCGCCGGCTCACCAAGCTTGCCTAGCCAAGCCTGCCCATGCCATTATCGATTGGCGCGGGCGGGAGACAATCCGACACGCCCGTGTCATCCACGGCGCGTACACATCAGTGCCGCCACACCGGCGCAACCCAACCCGCACAGGAGCCCAAGATGGCCTACACCTTGATCAAAGGCACGTTCCACATCCACTACCCGGCCCGGCCGCTGAACGGGCCCGAGCCGGATGGCGACACGATCAAGTTCCAGCCCGTCAACCGGGCCCTGATCACCAACCTGCCGCGGCCCAACCAGGCGGCGTCGTTCAACCTGGACGGCATCACCAGCATCCGCTTCGAAGCCATCGACGCGCTGGAGACGCACTTCGACGTGCAGGGCGAGGAGTTTCACCAGAAGCTCGACCTGGCACTCAGCGAACGTGACGCGCTGCTGGCGCAGATGGGCTTCGGCGTGGTGAGCTACTTCGCGCAAAGCCCATTCAAGGTGCAGTCGGTGCAGAACCACCCGGTCCGCGGCTACATCCTGTCCAACGGGCTCGACACCTATGGCCGCACCATCGCGTTCGTGTTCACCGGCGAGCACCCGTCGATGGACGGCGCGCAGGTCTTCGTCACGCCGCAGATGCTGGACGACAGCCTCAACGCCTTCATGCTGCGCCGCGGCCTTGCGTACGGCGCGTTCTATCTCACGCTGCCGCCCGAACTGCGCGAACACCTGCGCGGCATCGTGAGCCTGGCGCGGGCCGGCAACGCCGGCCTGTGGGCACAGGCCACCGGCACCACCGACCGCGCCGCGCGCATCACCGGGCTGGACATGCTGCAGCAACTCGTCATCTGGCCCAAGCTGTTTCGCCGCCTGGCGCCGTATTTCGTGCAGGGCAACACCAACTTCGACGGCCTGGACGCCTGGCTGCGCGCCGACCCGGTGAACCGCGACGACCGGCTGCTGCTGCCCACCCTGGAGCTGGGCAACATGCACGACCTGATCGTCGAAGACGGCGAGCAGATTCGCCTGGCCTATGCCACCGAAGACGTGGTGATCGTGCCCGACGACTATGTGCTGCCGGCGCCGCCGGTCGTCACGCCGCCGCCAGTGCGCGTGGGCACGGGCGACATCCGCATCATTGCCGCGCTGGTGAACCCGATTCAAGTGCCCGAGCGCGGGCATGAGACCGTGACGCTGCTCAACACCACGGCAGGCGACATCAACCTGGCCGGCTGGTTCATCGCCGATGCGTCCGGCCGCTTTGCGATCAGCGGCATGCTGGCGGCCGGCGAAGCGCGGCGCATCAACTTGGGTGGTGCGGTGCAACTCAACAACACGCGCGACACGCTCACGCTGCTGGACCCGCTGGCGGCCATCGTCGACCAGGTGTCTTACGAGGCACGCGGCCTGCCGGCCGAGGGGCGCACCAAGGTGTTCCCTGCGTAGCCGAGGCCGCCTGGCTCCCTCTCCCGCGTGCGGGAGAGGGCTGGGGGCGAGCCGGGGCTTTCGAGGCGCATGCGCCGAGCCCGGCGAGCGGCAGCGGCTTGCAAGCCGCTGCGCGCACTGCAAGTGAGGGTCAAGGAATCAGCACACTCGACCCCGTGGTCTTGCGCGCCTCCAGGTCGCGGTGCGCTTGCGCCGCGTCCTTCAACGCATAACGCTGGGCGATGCGAATCTTGATCTTGCCGCTGCTGACCATGGCGAACAAATCGTCGGCCATGGCCTGGGTGGCCTCGCGCGTGGCGATGTGGGTGAACAGCGTGGCGCGGGTGGCGTAAAGCGAGCCCTTGGCCGCCAGCAGCGCGATGGGAAACGGCGGCGCCGGCCCCGAGGCGCTGCCAAAGCTGGCCATCAAGCCGAACGGCCGCAAGCAGTCGAGCGACTTGTCCCAGGTGTCCTTGCCGATCGAGTCGTACACCACCTTCACGCCCTGGCCGCCGGTGATCTCTTTCACCCGCGCCAGAAAATCTTCGGTCTTGTAGTTGATGGTGAACGCCGCGCCGTGCTCGCGCGCCAAGGCACACTTTTCGTCCGAGCCCGCCGTGCCGATCAGCTGCAGGCCCAGCGCCCGCGCCCACTGGCAGGCGATCAGCCCCACCCCGCCGGCCGCGGCATGGAACAGCACATGGTCGCCGGGCTGCAGGCCGGCCTGGGGCAGGGTCTTGCGCAGCAGGTATTGCGCCGTCAGGCCCTTGAGCATCATCGCCGCGCCGGTCTCGAAGCTGATGGCGTCGGGCAGCTTCACCACGCACTTGGCCGGCATCACGCGCAGCAGGCTGTAGCTGCCCGGCGGGTTGCTGGCGTAGGCGGCGCGGTCGCCGGCCTTCAGGTGCGTGACACCGCCGCCTACCGCCTCGACCACGCCCGCAGCTTCCATGCCCAGCGACAACGGCAGCGGCAAGGTGTAGAGGCCGGTGCGGTGGTACACGTCGATGTAGTTCAGGCCGCAGGCATGGTGGCGGATGCGAATTTCGCCCGGGCCCGGGTCACCCACCGGCAGGTCGACAAGGACCATCGCTTCGGGCCCGCCGGGTTGATGGATCAGGATGGTGGGGCTGGTCTGGGGCATGCGTTTCTCCGGGGACACTTCAACGAAGGTGCGGTATGGTGCCATCACGCGGCCAACCCTGCCGGCGCCCGCATCGCGCTCCCATGAAACGCCTGACCTCCGCTCCGAACCTGGCCCTGGCCACCCTGTGGGCCGACCTGCTGAGCCACGCCGGCGTGCCCACCACCGTGCAGCGCCAGTACGCCAGCAGCATCGCCGGTGAAGTGCCACCCGACCAGACGCTGCCTGAGCTGTGGGTGCAAGACGACGGGCAGCTCGAACCGGCGCGCACGCTGCTGCACCAGCTGCGCCACCCACCGGCGCGGCATTGGGTTTGCCCGGGCTGCGATGAGGTGATCGACGGGCCGTTCGAGCAGTGCTGGAAGTGCGGGGCGGTGATGCCGAGCTAGCAGTTTCTGCTTGCAGTTGCTAGCAACTTTCGCTAGCATTCAACATCGTGAATGCCAAACACCGAAAGACACTCAAAACCATCTTTGCCAGACCTACCACGCCATCGTTGGCCTTCTCCGATGTCGAAGCTTTGGTGATTGCCTTGGGTGGTTCGGTCACGGAACGCGAAGG
Source organism: Methylibium sp. (assembly GCA_031378125.1). Taxonomy (GTDB): domain Bacteria; phylum Pseudomonadota; class Gammaproteobacteria; order Burkholderiales; family Burkholderiaceae_C; genus LGRD01. The sequence continues at coordinate 14,302 of JANNDW010000119.1, forward strand.
GTCGCGCGTCAAGATCATGTTGAAGGGCGAACAGTGGCGATGTCATCGCCCACACCCGGGCAAAGAGGCCAAGCGCTATCAGGTTGAAGAGGCGCGCGAGTTGCTGGAACGATTGGGAATCAGGCCATGAACACGATGACTCACAAAGGCTACACCGCACGAATCGAGTTCGACGAACGCGACAGCATCTTTGTGGGCCGCGTTCTGGGGCTGCACACCATGATCAGCTTTCATGGCGAAACGGTGGTGGAGTTGCGTTCGGCATTCGAGGCGGCGATAGAAGACTTTCTGCGTGACTGCAAGGAACAAGGCGTGCGCCCGGAAAAGCCTGCGTCCGGCAAGCTCATGCTGCGCGTTCCGCCCGAGGTCCACGGCGCCGCGTTGGTTGCAGCGCAGGCAGCAGGCAAGAGCCTGAACCAATGGGCCACCGAGGTGCTCGCAGATGCCGTTCACGGTTGAGTGCGCCGTCCCGGCTTGCCGGTACCCCGGCGTCCACAACTGCGCACCTGGCCGTGATCCTGCTCAACAAGACCGTGGGCATCGACACCACCGTTATTCCCTCCAAGGGCGGCGGTCCGGACACCGCCGCGCTGATCGGAGGCCAAGTGCAATTGATGTTTGACTTTGCATCGGGGATCGGGCCGCATGTGAAGTCGGGGCGTCTCAAGGCGTTGGCGGTCGCGGGCGACAAGAGGCTCGCGGTGCTGCCCGAGGTGCCGACGTTCGAAGAGTTGAGCCATGCGGGAATGCGGATCACGGGCTGGCAAGGCATCCTGGCACCCGCCGCAACGCCGCCTGAAGTGATCGGCAAGCTGAACCGGGCTGTGGTTGTCAAGGTTCTCGGCTTGCCTGACATTCGAGAGGCGATCATCAACACCGGCGGTGAAGTCGGCGGCGACTCGCCCGAGCAGTTCGCGGCCTTCATTCGAGCCGAACATGCACGGTGGGGCAAGATCATCGCGGAAGCGGGAGTTCGGCAAGAGTGAGCGGTTTGCTCTGTGCGCCTGCCAGAGCATTGCGCCACGCACTTGGGATCTGCCGGTCGGGGTCAAGACCATTCCGGCGAATGGCTACGAGCTGGCGTACGTCGAAAAGGGCAGCGGTGTCCCCGTGATTCTTGTGCACGGCATCGGGGTCGACTACCGCTATTTCACGGCTTCGATGGACGCGCTGGCCACCCGCCATCGCGTCATCTCCATCAGTCTGCGCCACCACTACCCGGAGCGATGGGACGGCAAGGGGGACTACAACTTCCCGCTCTTGGCCAGTGACGTGGTGGCTTTCATCCGCGCGCTGAACGCCGGCCCCGTTCATCTGGTGGGCCACTCGCACGGTGGAACGGTCGTGTTCTTCGTCGCCAGGCAAGCGCCCGAGCTGCTTCGCAGCGTCACTTCCGCAGAGGGCATGAGCATCACGTCCTTCGCGCCAAAGACGACAGACGATGGGGCCACCGCGGCCAAGCTGCAGTCCCTGTTCGAGAGCGGGGATGTAGACGGTGGGCTCCAAGTCTTCGTCACAGCGATCGGCGGCAGCTGGGACAAGATGCCCGACGGCATCAAGCAAACGCTGCGCGACAACGCATGGACCATCTACCGAAACAGCAAGTCGGGCGGGGGTATTGAGGTTGCATGCGAAAGCCTGCGCCCTCTGCCCATGCCCGTTCTGCTGATCCAGGGTGAGAAGACGGCGCCGCAATTCTCCAAGACCTTGGACAACCTGGCGCCCTGTCTGGCCCGCGTTGAGCGAGCCACCATCACCGGGGGAACGCACGTCTTTCCCAGAACGCACCCGGCCGACTTCAGCAAGGTCGTGTTCGACTTCGTTTCGAAGTACTGAGCCTGGTTTTTGCCTGGCCGATCTCGCTGCCATCGGCTACGTCGCGCGCAAACGCCTGCCCAGAAGCTGAATGGGAGAACCCAGAGGCGGCGGCGATCAGTTCGGGTGCGCCCCCGCACTCACCTCCGCTGGCCGCGTGCGCAACGCCCACAGCACGCCGGCCACCAGCAGCACGATGCCGGCCACGGTTTGCACCTGCGGAACCTGGCCGCGCAGCACGAAGGCGTAGGCCAGCGCCGCCAGCGTCTCGAACACGATCAATTGCCCGGCCAGCGCGGGCGGCAGGCGCTGGCTGGCTTCGTTCCAGCACAGCGTGCCGGCCCAGGAAGCCAGCAGGCCGATGGCCAGCATCAGCGCCACGTACTTCAGTGGCTGCGGACCGAAAGGCATGGCGAAGGCGGCGGCGCCCTGCGTGCTGTTCCAGGCCCAGAACAGCGCGAAGCCCACCGCCGCCATCGGCAGCGTGGCCAGGCCTTGCGCGGTGGCCCAGGCGCGCGGGCTGCGGTCGGCGTGGGCGCGCAGCCATTCGGCATTGCGGTGGGGGTACCAGGTCCAGCACACCACGGCGCCCACTGCCAGCAGCGCGCCCAGCGCATAACGCGTCAGGTCCGCCGCCGGATCGGCCTTCAGGTGCACCAACTCCACCTGGTTGACCAGCGCGATGCCGGTGCCTATCAGCCCCAGCGACGGCAGCATCCGCAGCCACGGCAGCGGAGCTTCGACGCGCATGCCGGCGCGCGCGGTGCGCAGGTTGGCGGTGATGGCGATCACCACCGGCAGCGTGCCGATGATCATGGTCGGCAGCGGCCCGCCGGCACGCTGGATGCTGCTGGCCAGAAAGAGGTAGTAGACGATGTTGCCCACCAGCGCGAGCTTGAGTGCCTCGACCCAGTCGCTGCGTGTCAGGCGCGCCAGCGCCTGGCGGTCGAACCAGGCCAGCGGCAGCGCGATCAGGCCG
>JANNDW010000137.1:0-47873 GCA_031378125.1 Methylibium sp.
GTCGAACAGCCGCGAGCTGGGCACGTTATCGAGCAGCGCCGCCATTTCACGGATCGGCGCGCGGGTGGCTGGCTCGATATCGAACCCGAGCTTGGCGGCAAAGCGCACGGCGCGAACGATGCGCACCGGGTCTTCGCGGAAGCGCGAGGCCGGCACATTGGCCAGCAGCGCGGCCATTTCCTTGATGGGGGCGCGCGTGGCCGGATCGATGGCAAAGCCTAGCTTGGCGGCGAAGCGCACCGCGCGCACGATGCGCACCGGGTCTTCGCGGTAGCGCGTGACGGGGTCACCGATCATGCGCAGCGCGCGCGTCTTGATGTCCTTGATGCCGCCGTGGTAGTCGATCACGATCTGCGTCAGCGGGTCGTAGTACATCGCGTTGACGGTGAAGTCGCGCCGCGCGGCGTCTTCGATCTGCGGGCCCCACACGTTGTCGCGCAGCACACGGCCTTCGGCATCGACGACGCGGGTCTTGCCCGCCAGATCGCCCTTGGAGGTCTTCTCGTTGCCGCCAAGCTGCTCGGCCGCGGCCGCGTCCATCACCGCGCGGAATGTGGACACCTCGATCACCTCGCTCAAGCCGCGATCCTGCCGGCCGCGCCCGAACACCACATGCACGATGCGAAACCGCCGCCCGATGATGAAGGCGCGCCGGAACAGGCCCTTGACCTGCTCGGGCGTGGCATCGGTGGCCACATCGAAATCCTTCGGCCCCAGGCCCACCAGCAGGTCGCGCACCGCGCCGCCGACGATGTAGGCCTCGAAGCCCGCCTCGGCCAGGGTGCGCACCACCTTGACGGCGCGTTCGTCCACCAGACTCGGGTCGATGCCGTGTTCGCTCTTGGTAACTTCGACGCGCTTGCCCGCCGGCGCGGCGCCTGCTCTCTTGGGTGATCCCAACAGCTTTTCGATGAATTTCTTGATCATTCAAACAGTTTCAAAATGCGCCAGCCACGAGTCCGTGCCATCGCTTCCAGCGTTGCGGTGGGGTTGGTCGCCACCGGATCGGTCGCGCGCTCCAGCAAAGGCAGGTCGTTGGGCGAATCGCTGTAGACACTGATCCGCGCAAAGTCGCCCCAGGTCGCCCCGCGCTGCGCAAGCCATTCTTCGACCCGGCTCAGTTTGCCTTCACGGTAGCTGGGAGTCCCGTTTATGCAGCCTGTGATAGTACCCCCAGGCCCGCGTGCCAGCCGCACCGCGAGCAAATCGGCAATGCCCAATGCCTGGGCGATCGGGCCCGTGATGAAGTCGTTGGTGGCCGTCACCAAGGCCACCCAGTCACCGCGCGCCTGATGCTCGCGAATGAGCGCCAGCGCCGGCGCGCGCAGGTTCGGCACGATCACCTCGCGCATGAAGCGGGCGTGCGCTTCATCGGCCTGCCGTGCGGTGCGCTGGCGCAGCGGTTCGGTGGCAAACAGGATGTAGGCGTGGATGTCCAGGCGGCCCGCCTTGTACTGGGTATGGAAGGCGTCGTTGCGGCGCCGGAACTCGGCCTCGTCGACCCAGCCCAGGCGAATGACGAACTCGCCCCAGGCATGGTCCGAGTCCAGCGGCAACAGGGTGTCGTCCAGATCGAACAGGCAGAGGTTCTTTTCAATCACGCGACTCACCTGCCGATTCTTCCGCCAACATCTGCTTGAGCAAGGGCACGGTGATGGCGCGCTTGGTGGCAAGCGAAAACTCGTCCAGCCGATCGAGCAAGGCCATCAGGTGCTTGAGGTCGCGCGCGAACCGCGTCAGCAGGTGGTCCATCACCTCGTCGGAGAGGAACACACCGCGGTGGTCGGCCTCTCGGCGCAGCGCGGTGCGCACCTCGGGTTCGTTCAGCGGCTGCAGTGCAAAAACATGGCCCCAACCCAGGCGTGTGCGCAAATCCTCCCGCAGGGCCAGGTCCACCGGTGGCATCCGGCCGGCGGCAACCAGGGCAGCGCCATGGGTGGCGGCCTGGATAAACATGGCAAACGCAGCTTGCTGCTGGCCCGGGTCGAACCGGTCGCAATCGTCGAGCACGATCAGGCCCCAATGCTCGTCGTGGACCCACGGCGCCGGGTCGGCCGCACTGAACCCGGCGGTGCGCGCGCCCTGGTCGTGGAACCGTTGCACCAGCGCCTGGAGCAAATGCGTTTTGCCGCTGCCGGCAGGCCCCCAAATGTAGGCCGGGGCGCCGGCGCGGACCCAGCCTTTCAGGTGGGCCAGCGCCGGGGCGTTCCCGCCGGGAATGAAGTTGTCGAACGAGCGCAAAGGCTCGTTGCCCATGGGCAGCGGAATCTGCCTCATCCTCGGTACAGCTGGCTTTCCACGTACAGGCCGCGCAGGCGCCGAACGGCCACCACCAGCACGGCGCTCAATGGCAACGCGATCAGCACACCGACAAACCCGAACAGGTGGCCGAACGCCAGCAGCGCGAAGATCACCATCAACGGGTTCATGCCGATGCGCTCGCCCACCAGGCGGGGCGTGAGAAACAGGCTTTCGCCCACTTGGCCGATGCCGTAGACCACCGCCACCGCGACAACGCCGTACCAACTGGCGAACTGCAGCAACCCGGCCAGCAGCGCCAACACCAGGCCGATGCCGAAGCCGACGTACGGGATGAACATCGCCAGGCCGGTGAACACGCCCACCGGCAGTGCCAGATCAAAACGGAACAGCGCCAACCCAATGCTGTAGAACGCGGCCAGGATGATCATCACCAGCAACTGGCCACGCAGGTACTGGCCCAGCACGGAGTCGCACTCCTGCATGAAATCTTCGACCTTGTCGCGCATGCGCGGCGGCACCATCTCGCGCATCCGCGCCACCAGGTTGAGCCAATCCATCAGCAGGTAGAACAGCACCACCGGCACCAGAATCGCATTGCCGATGATGGCCAGCAGAATGCTGCCCCCGATGCGCGCCGAGCTCAACACAGTGGCCAGCCACTCTTCCAGGTTGGCATCCAGGTACTTGAGCACAAAGGCCTTGATGCTGGCGGTGTCCAACGCCACGTTGATGCCGTACTGGGCCAGCCACGGCGCCAGGCCCTTGTTCAAGCGGTCGGCCAGCAGCGGAATCTGCTCACGCAGCAGCGGCAGCTCCTTGGACATGATGGGCACGATCAGCAGCAGCAGCGCCAGCAGCAGCAGGATGCCGGTCAGCTCCACCAGCACCACGGCCAACACGCGCGGCGTGCGCAGCGCAACGAGCCGTTCCACCGCCGGGTGCAGCACATAGGCCAGCACCGCACCCACCAGGAAGGGAGTGAGCACCGGTGCCAGCAGCCAGATCGCACCCAGGCCCAGCGCGCCGAGCGCGAGCCAGGTGAGAGATTGGCGTTGGGTGGTGTTGAACTTCATCGGTGGTTGCTCGGCCGCGCCGCGGGCTTGTGCGCTGCGGGAACACCGCCGCGAAGCCGAGCGAATTCTACGGGCGGTCTGCGGGAGAGTTCGGAGGGCGGCGTCGCGCGCCGGACTCGGTGCAGCGCCGTGCCGTGCCAAGCTGGCCGCGCCCTCGGGGGCCGGAGCGAAGCGACTGGGGGCGCTCAGTGCAGGCGCAACGGCCCCGGCCCACCCAAGCCGGCCAGGCGCTCGCTGATGGCCGCGTGATCGTCTGCGCCATGGGCATTGGCGAGGTAAGCCGCCAGATCGGTGGCAGCGATTTCGTCCAGCCCCAGTTCGGCGCGCGTCAAGCCGCGATCACGGCGCTCCTCCCAGGCCTGGGGCAGCAGGATGACCAAGCGGTCCATCACTGCCAGCAGGCGCGGCCAGTCTTCGGCGGCACGGTGGATTTCCTTCAGGTTGTGCAGCATGCGCGCCAGCACGTCGCGCGCCGGAGCCGCCTGCAGGAACAGCCCCAGCGGCGCGTCGAAGTCGCCCAGCAGCCCCCGATTGCGCTTGTACGGCACCAGCAATTCATCGAGCTGTTCGCGCGACAACGAATGGCCGGTGAACGGGTCGACCACGACCTCGCCTTCGGGCATGCGCAGCTTGATCAAAAAGTGCCCCGGAAACGACACGCCGCGGGCTGTCAGGCCGATCTGGGTTGCCAACTCAATGTAGAGCACGGCCAGCGTGATGGGAATGCCGCGACGGGTGCTCAGCACCGTGTGCAGGTAGCTGTTGCGCGGGTCGTAATAGTCGTTGACGTTGCCCGCGAATCCCATGTCCTGGAAGAAAAAGCGGTTCAGCCAGCGCAGGCGCTGCACCGGCACAGAGTCGGGCGGGATTCGGCGCTTGAGCTTGGCGGCCAGCGTGTCGATCTCGGCCAGCACGGTCTGAGTGTCAAGCTGCGGAAAATCGTCTTGTGCGATCGCCGCCGCCGCTTCGGTCAGCGACAGGCTGGCATCCTCGGCCACCAGGGTGGCAAAGTACTCGAGCGCGGTGGGCGGCTCAAACTGCAGGGGCGCGGCCATGAAATAAGTTTAGCCCCGTCGGACAAGTTGGTGCGGCTTCAAGCCGGTGGCCGCCAGAGTTCCGAAGTACAGCAGGGCCGCTCCGCCAAGGTAGACGCTCAGCCACCCGATTCGCGTCCAGGGTTGATCGCGCAGGCCGATCCAGTCGATGGTGTGCGCGCCCCAGGCCAGCAACGCGCCCAACACGGTCGAGGCCAGCAGCACCCGCAGCGCAAAGGCGCCCCAGCCCGGCAGCGGCGTGTAGGCGCCGCAGCGCCGCAGGCCCACGAACAACCAGGTCGCGTTGATCAGCGCGCCCAGGCCGATCGACAGCGCCAGCCCGGCGTGCCCCAGATAGGGCACGAAGGCCAGGTTCATCAGCTGCGTGAGCACCAGCACGACGATCGCGATCCTGACCGGCGTGCGAATGTCCTGCCGCGCATAGAACCCCGGCGCGAGAATCTTCACACCCACCAGGCCCATCAGGCCGACGCCGTAGCCCATCAGTGCGGTGGTCGTCCGCTGGACAGCGAGGTCGGTGAACTCGCCGTAGTGGAACAGCACCGCCACCAGGGCCTTCGGGAAGACAACCAGCGCCACGGCGCAGGGCAGCGCCAGCAACAGCACCAAACGCAAGCCCCAGTCCAGCAAGGCAGAGTACGTGACGGCGTCATGCCTGGCCTGCGCGGCCGACAGCTGCGGCAACAGGATCACCCCCAGCGCCACACCCAGCAGCGCGGTCGGAAACTCCATCAGACGGTCGGCGTACACCAGCCAGGAAACCGCACCCACCGCCACATGCGAGGCGATCTGCGTGTTGATGATGTGCGAGACATGCGCCACCGACACACCCAGCAGCGCCGGCGCCATTTGCGACAGGATGCGCGACACACCCGGGTGCGCCCACGCCGCCCGAACCGACGACGGGCCCAGTCGAATGCGCGGCAGTCCTCCAACCCGCCGCAGCGCCGGCACCTGTATGGCCAGTTGCAGCACCCCACCCAGCAACACACCGGCCGCCAGCGCATAGATCGGCGGCACGCCCCAGCGCCCGAATTGCGGCGCGAGCCACCACCCGGCGACGATCACCGCCAGATTGAGCAGCACCGGCGTGGCGGCCGGCACCGCGAAGCGTTTCCAGGTGTTCAGAATACCGGCCGACAGCGACACCAGCGAGATCAAGCCGATGTACGGCAGCATCCAGCGCGTCATCACCACCGCGGCGTCGAACTCCTCCAGCCCGGAGGCCATCAGCCACACGATGACCGGTGCCGCCACCACGCCCAGCGCGCAGGTCAACACCAAGGCCCAGAACAGCACGGTGGCCACCGAGTCGATCAAGGTCCTTGTCGCGGTGTCGCCATCGCGCGAACGCGTCGCGGCCAGGATGGGCACGAAGGCCTGCGAGAACGCACCTTCGCCGAACAGCCGGCGCAACAAATTGGGGATACGGAACGCGACGTTGTAGGCATCGGTCCATGCGCCGGCGCCGAACATCGACGCCACCATGACTTCACGCGCCAGCCCGGTCACGCGCGAGGCCAGCGTGAGCAGTGAAACGGTGGAGGCAGCGCGCAGCAGGTTCATGAACGGCGAGAAGCGGCTCGCGCGCGAGTCGGGATCGGAGGGGTGTCGGCGGGATCGGCCGGATTATAGGGAGCCCTATCACGCACCAACGCCCGGGAGGAAAGCCGCCGCGTGCCCGATGCTATACTCGCAGGCTTCGTTTCACCCCAACACCAGCTGCAGCATGGCCACCACCTCCAAAGCCAAGAAAAAGACCGTTCGCATCGCCTCGGGTTTGAAGCGCGTTCGGCAGGACATGAAGCTCAATGCAGCCAACACCGCGCTGCGCTCGAAGTTCCGCACCGTCATCAAGAACGTGCAGAAGGCGGTTGTCGCGGGTGACAAAGCCAAGGCGGCCGACCTGTTCAAGACCGCCCAGACCGTGATCGACTCGGTCGCCGACAAGGGCCTGTTTCACAAGAACAAGGCCGCGCGCCACAAGAGCCGTCTGTCGTCCAAGGTCAAGGCGCTGGCCGCCTGAATCTGTTTCCCGATTCGACAAAAAAATGGCTCGCACTGCGAGCCTTTTTTCATGAGCCGACGGAAATCAAGACAAACGGGCCGGGCCGGCCAGCACAGGCGCATCGACCATCTGAAGCCGGTTGTCGCGGGCGAAGTTCGTCACAAAATCCCAGGCCATCGGTTCGATTCCACGCAGAGCCTCGCTGACGATCACGCATTTGACGCCGTCGATCGTGCGTGGCACACAGTACGGCGAATAGCCGATGAAAGCGCCGATCCCGCCGGCTGCGCCCTCGGGGCGAAAACACGACATCGCACCCGCCAGCCGCTCAGACCAGTCGCTCGGGCGGAAGGTGCCGCCGTCCAAGGTGATGCCCTTGATCAACAGTTCGCGGGGCTTGGGCGCGGTCATCGTGTGCGGTCGGGGGGTCAGCGTTGGCCATGGTGGATGCTCGGTCCACAGGGCCCGTTTGACCGACATTCGGATTGTGTCGGCATTTTGCTGCGGCGCAGCAGCGCCGACGCCGCGATGGACCAGGTTCATTCCAGCGTCATCGGCACTTCCGAGCCGCCCCGTAGAATTCATTTGACGCAGGGTGTGACAAATCGGCACGCCAAGCCGCATTTTTAAGGTGGAGTGCCCCATGAATGCCCCCGACAAGCCAGCCCTCTCGCGCGAACCGCATGTGATGAAGACCTATGGGCGTCTGCCCATCGCGCTTTCGCACGGCCGAGGCTGCTGGGTGTGGGACACCGAGGGCAAGAAGTACCTTGACGGCCTGGGAGGCATTGCCGTCAACACCTTGGGGCATGCCCACCCGAAGCTGGTGCCGGCGCTGCAGGAACAGATCGGCCGGCTGATCCACAGCTCCAACTACTACCTGGTGCCACTGCAAGAACAACTCGCCGCCAAGCTGTGTGAACTGTCCGGCCTGAGCAATGTGTTCTTTTGCAGCACCGGGCTGGAAGCCAACGAGGCGGCGCTGAAGATCGCGCGCAAGTTCGGCCACGACAAGGGCATTGACCGCCCCGAAATCGTGGTCTACGAGAAGGCTTTCCACGGCCGCTCCATCGCCACGCTGTCGGCCACCGGCAACCCGAAGGTGCAGGCCGGCTTCGGGCCCTTGGTTGAAGGCTTCGTGCGGGTGCCGCTCAACGACGTCGCGTTCATCGAGAACGTGGCGCGCACCAACCCCCATGTCGTGGCGATCTTCCTCGAAGTGATTCAGGGCGAAGGCGGCATCAACCCTTCCACGGTGGACTACCTGCGGGCGATTCGCCGCATCTGCGACGAGCGCGGCTGGCTGTTGATGCTCGACGAAGTGCAGTGCGGCATCGGCCGCACCGGCAAGTGGTTTGCCCACCAGTGGGCCGACATCCAGCCCGACGTGATGCCGCTGGCCAAGGGCCTGGGCTCGGGCGTGCCGGTCGGTGCGGTGGTCTGCGGCCCCAGGGCGGCCGACGTGTTCGGCCCCGGCAACCACGGCACCACCTTCGGCGGCAACCCGTTGGCGATGCGCGCCGGTGTGCAGACGCTGCGAATCATGGAAGAAGAAGGGCTGCTGGCCAACGCCGCCAGCGTGGGTAGCGCGCTGAAGGCCGGCATCGAGCGCGAACTCGCTGGCGTCGCCGGCTTCGTGGAGGTTCGTGGCCAGGGGCTGATGCTGGGGATCGAACTCGACCGCCCCTGCGGCGACTTGCTCGGCCGTGCCGCCCAGGCCGGCTTGTTGCTCAGCGTCACGGCGGACCGAGTGATCCGCCTGGTGCCGCCGCTGATCCTGAGCCTGGACGAGGCGCGGCAGATCGTTGCGATGCTGTGCCCGCTGATCAAGAAGTTCCTGGCCGAACCCAGATGAAACCCGGCATGAGTCTCATCAAACACTACCTGCAGTTCAAGGACTTCCGCGCCGAGGAATATACCTACCTGTTCGAGCGCGCCGGCATCATCAAAAAACGCTTCAAGAACTACGAGAAGTACACGCCGCTGGTGGACCGCACCTTGGCGATGATCTTCGAGAAGGCATCCACCCGCACCCGCGTGAGCTTCGAGGCCGGCATGTACCAGATGGGCGGCTCGGTGGTTCACCTCACCACCGGCGACAGCCACCTGGGCCGCGCCGAGCCGGTGGAAGACACCGCCAAGGTGATCGGCCGCATGGTCGACATCGTGATGATCCGCACCCACGAGCAAACCAAGCTCGAAGCCTTTGCGGCCAACTCGCGGGTGCCGGTGATCAACGGCTTGACCAACGAATACCACCCGTGCCAGATCCTGGCCGACCTCTTCACCTACATCGAGCACCGCGGCCCACGCGGCGGCGGCGTCGACGCACTCCAATGCCTCCAGGGCAAAACAGTGGCCTGGGTCGGTGACGGCAACAACATGGCCAACACCTGGCTGCAGGCGGCCGACATCCTGGGATTCACCTTGCATGTGAGCACGCCCACGGGCTACGAGATCGACGCCGCCGTGGCAGGTGTCAGCAACACGAACTGCGTGAAGGTCTTCAAGCATCCGCTGGACGCTTGCAAGGGCGCCCATCTGGTGACCACCGACGTGTGGACCAGCATGGGTTATGAAGCCCAAAACGCCGAACGCCGAGTCGCCTTCACCGACTGGTGCGTGGACCGCAACATGATGGCCGCAGCCCAGCCCGACGCCCTGTTCATGCACTGCCTGCCCGCGCACCGCGGCGAAGAGGTGGCCGCCGACGTGATCGACGGACCGCAGTCGGTGGTGTGGGACGAGGCCGAGAACCGCCTGCACGCGCAGAAGGCGCTGATGGAATACCTGCTGCTCGGCCGAATAGGCTGATCCCGGCGGTGGGCTCGAAGGCTCGGTCTTCGGTGGTGTGCGAAAAAACCGACACCACGCGCTTCAGCGCGGTGCTACCTTCTCGCCTGCCATGAAAAAGCTCTGGGACATCTCACCGCCGATCTCGGCCGACGCGCCGCTGTTTCCAGGTGACACCGCTTATTCGCAGCGATGGACTGCGACGATCGGCCACGGCTGCCCGGTCAACATCAGCGCCATCACGATGTCGCCGCACATTGGTGCGCATGCCGACGCGCCGCTGCATTACGGCGGCGGCGCTGCCCCCATCGGCGAGGTCGACCTGCTGCCCTACCTCGGGCCTTGCCGTGTCATCCATGCCATCGGCTGCGGTGCGCTGGTGGAGCCCAAACACCTGCGGCACGCGCTGGACAATCTACCGCCGCGCGTGTTGGTTCGCACTTGCGCAACAGCGCCAACGCTGTGGTCCGCTGACTTTTCAGCGTTCGCGCCCGAATCCATCAACCTGCTGGCGAGCTTGGGTGTCACGCTCGTCGGCATTGACAGCCAGTCCGTCGACCCGGCCGACAGCAAGGCGTTGGACAGCCACCATCAATTGCTGAAGCACGGCCTGCGCGTGCTGGAAAACCTGGTGCTGGACGATGTGCCCGCCGGCGACTATGAATTGATTGCCCTGCCTTTGAAACTGATGACGGCCGACGCCTCACCGGTGCGCGCCGTCTTGAGAGCACTGCCCTGAAAGCACTGTGATGACCACCCGAAAAGACTGCCTGGCCCTGGACTCCAACGACAAGCTCAGCCCCTTGCGCGAGCAGTTCACGTTGCCCGACGGCGTGATCTACCTGGACGGAAATTCCCTGGGTGTGATGCCCAAAGCCGCCCCTGCGCGCATTCAGCAAGTGGTGCAGGACGAATGGGGCACCGGCCTGATTCGAAGCTGGAACACCGCCGGCTGGATCGATCTGTCGCGCCGCCTGGGCGACAGAATAGCGCCCCTGATCGGGGCCGATGCCGGCGAGGTGGTGGTGGCCGATTCGACCTCGGTCAACCTCTACAAGGTGCTGAGTGCGGCCATCGCGCTCGTCAAGGCCGACGAGGCGCACCGCAAGATCATCCTGTCCGAGCGCAGCAACTTCCCCACCGACCTGTACATCGCCGACAGCCTGGCACGCGAGCACGGACTTCAGCTGAAGCTGGTCAACGCCGACGAGATCGAAGCGCACCTGGACGAACAGCTCGCGGTGCTGATGCTCACGCACGTGAACTATCGCACCGGCCGCATGCACGACATGCCGGCGCTGACCCGCGCCGCCCATGCCGCCGGTGCGCTGGTGGTGTGGGACCTGGCGCATTCGGCCGGCGCGGTGCCGGTGAACCTGAAAGGCGATGGTCCGCCGGAAGAAGCGGCCGACTTCGCGGTCGGCTGCGGCTACAAGTACTTGAACGGCGGGCCGGGCGCACCCGCCTTCGTCTGGGCCCACCCGTGGCACACCGAGTCCATGGACAGCCAGCACATGCGCCAGCCGCTGGCGGGCTGGCTGGGCCACGCCGCTCCGTTCGAGTTCAAGACCGACTACCACCCGGCCAAGGGCATTCAGCGTTTCGTTTGCGGCACACCACCGGTGTTGTCATTGGCCGCGCTCGAATGCGGGCTCGATGTGTTCTGGGCCGCGGAGGCTTTTGGCGGCATGGAAGCGCTGCGCCAGAAATCCGTCGCGTTGACGAACCTGTTCATCGAATTGGTGGAAGAGCATTGCATCGGCCAGGGCCTCACGCTGTTCACACCACGCGACAGCGCACAGCGCGGCAGCCAGGTCAGCTTTGCGCGTGCGACCGGTGGCTACGCGATCATGCAGGCGCTGATCGCACGCGGCGTGATCGGCGATTTTCGCGCGCCCGACATCCTGCGCTTCGGCTTCACGCCGCTGTACACACGCTACGTGGACGTGTGGGACGCGATGGTGCACCTGGCGCAGGTGCTGCAAAACGGCGAATGGCGCGAGGCGCGGTTCAACCAGCGGGCGGCTGTCACATGAAGATGCGTTTGCCACGTGATCGGGAGCGGGCCGGGCGCCGGGCCGCTCCCAAGCCGGCCCGCATCCCAAGGGCCACGAAGGGGCCCCTCGTGGCCCCAGGGGATCGCCCGCTGTACCCGGCGGGCGAGGGGTTGTCATGACAGAAAAGATCGTCGCCGAAGAAGGCGCCCAACTCGACTTCTCCAAGGACATGAGCTACGGCGACTACCTGCACCTGGACGAAGTGCTGGGCGCGCAGCACCCGCTCTCGCCCGAACACAACGAGATGCTGTTCATCGTGCAGCACCAGACCAGCGAGTTGTGGATGAAGCTGTTGCTGCACGAACTGGCCGCGGCCGTGCAGTGCGTGACGCGCGACCAGCTCGGCAGCGCGTTCAAGATGCTGGCGCGCGTCAGCAAGATCATGGAGCAGCTGGTGCACGCCTGGGACGTGCTGGCGACGATGACGCCGCCTGAGTACTCGGCCATCCGCCCGTACCTGTCAAGCAGCAGCGGCTTTCAGAGCTGGCAGTACCGGCGCATCGAATTCATGCTGGGCAACAAGAACGCGGCCATGCTCAAACCGCACGCGCACCGGCCCGACATCCTGGCGTTGGTTGACACCACGTTTCGCGCACCCTCGCTGTATGACGAATCGCTGCGCCTGCTGGCGCGCCGCGGCCTGCCTGTGCCCACCAGCCACACCGAGCGCGACTGGACCCAGCCGTATGTCGTGAGCGACGAAGTCGAGCAAGCCTGGCTGCAGGTCTACCGCGACCCCGAACGTTACTGGGACCTGTACCAACTGGGCGAAGAACTCACCGACCTGGAAGACGCGTTCCGCCTCTGGCGCTTTCGCCATGTGACCACGGTCGAACGCATCATCGGCTTCAAACGCGGGACCGGCGGCACCTCCGGCGTGGGCTACCTGCGCAAGATGCTCGACGTGGTGCTGTTCCCTGAAATCTGGAAGCTGCGCACCGATCTTTGAGCGCCCCAAGGCCGCCGCTTGGCGGCGGCCGTCCCCCGCGGGGATCAAGGAAAGTGGCAAAGCCACATTTCCTTGAGAGACCGACGGGCGCCAATTTCATCCGGGTGTTATTGACAGGTTTTATTTACCCGGGTAAATTAGCTCCATCGCCATCGTTGGCGCCACCCGGACCCTGCCCCATGAACGACCCCACCCCGCCGCAGTGCATCGCCTTCGACGGCATGCGGCGCATTGCCAGCGGCGGCCTGTTGCAGGTCGCGCTGAAAGCCAAGAAGCTCATCGACAAAAGCGGACATGCGGCGGTGTTGATCTTCGACATCACCACCAGCGAGCGCATCGACATCGACTTTCACGGCACGACAGCTGTAGTCTCGGCGCGGCTTACACACGCCGGCAAGAACGTGGCCGCCACGGTGTCACCGCACCCCGAATCAGCGCGCGGCCCGGGCCGCCCCAAGCTCGGCGTGGTGGCGCGCGAAGTCACGCTGTTGCCGCGCCATTGGGACTGGTTGAACCTGCAACCCGGCGGTGCCTCGGTGGCACTGCGCAAACTGGTGGAAGAAGCGCGGCGCGTGAACAGCGGCAAGGACCGTGTGCGGCAATCGCAGGAGGCCGCGTACCGCTTCATGTCGGCCCTGGCAGGCGACATGACCGGGTTCGAAGAAGCGACACGCGCGCTGTTCGCCGGTGATGCGGCGCGCTTCGAATCGCTGGTGGCGGCCTGGCCCGTCGACGTGCGCGCACATGCGGCGCATCTGGCCGCACCGGCGTTCGAGCAGCACACCGCCGCTTGAACGCCTTCATGCCACGGACCGCCGGTGTGCGGCGCCGCGCCTCAGGCCGCTATTGCGCGCAGCCCTTCGACCGTCTCCAGGCACGCCCGCGCCGCCTCGGCGCCCTTCATGACGAAGTGCTCGGCGAAGAAGCGCCGGTGTTCATCGTGCTCGTGAAAGTTCTTCGGCGTGAGCACGCATGAGATCACCGGCACCCGGCTGTCGAGCTGCACGCGCATCAAGCCGCTGACGACCGCGTCGGCCACGAACTCGTGCCGGTAGATGCCGCCGTCGACGACGAAAGCGCAGGCCACGACGGCCTCGTATCGGCCGGTGTCGGCCAGCTTGCGCGCATGCAGCGGCAACTCGAAGGCGCCCGGCACGGCGAACACGTCGACCGCCTCGGGCGCTACTCGGTGCCTGGCCAGTTCGGCCAGGAATGCGTCGCGGGCGCGGCCGACGATGTCGGCATGCCATTGCGCATGGATGAAGGCGAAGCGCCGGGTCGGCTCGGCGCGCAATGCGGCCGAGCCGCCTTCCGAAACGAGAGCATGGGAGTGAAGCTGATTCATGGTGGTCCTTCGAACAGGTGTTGCCAGAATCAGGGCGCACGGGCAAAGGCTCCCGCACCGCTTGCGCGGCGGGGAGCCTGCAGCACGCGCTCTCTTTCATCCGGACTGTGACCGTCGGCTTCGGATTGACACCGAATCTGCTGACCCCGTCTTCCGCAAAGGAAGCCGGGCGCTCGCGGGCTTGTGCAAAACGAACTCTTCGACCGTTTCGCCATCACCGCCGGTGGGGAATTTCACCCCGCCCTGAGAACGCTGCGGCGGGCTGTTGGCCCGCCGCGGTTTCATCATAGGGCAGCCTTGGCGGCACACCCGTCCCTTGCGGGACACCGCTGTTCGTCGACCGATCTCAGCTGAGGTTCACCGGCACGAAGATCTTCTCGCCGTCGCGCTGCACCAGCAGTGCCACGCTCTTGGGCTTGCCCTGCAGCACACCCTTCACCTGTTCGATTGACTGCACCGGCTTGCCGTTGATGGCCAGCAGCACGTCGCCCGCCTCGATGCCGGCACGAGCCGCCGGGCCGCTCACGTTTTCGATCACCAGCCCCTGGTCGATCTTGGACTCACGCCGCTCCTCGCGCGTCAACGCACGCATTGACAAGCCGAGTTGCCCGCCTTGCACAGCGCCTTCGGCTTCGGCCAGCTTCGCGCCGGCTTCATCGGCGCCGCCGAGCTTGACCTCGACCTCCCTGGCCGCCCGGTCGCGCCACACCTTGAGCTTGACCTTCTCGCCCGGCGCGGCCATGCCGATCAGGCTGGACAGCGTGCCCGAGCGCGTGACCGCCTCGCCGTTCACGGCCGTCACCACGTCACCCGACTTCAGCCCCGCCGCGGCGGCCGCGCTGTTCGGCGCCACGTTCGCAATCAACGCGCCATCGGGCCGCTCCAAACCGAAAGACTGCGCCAGCGCCTGGTTCAGGTCTTGAATGGTCACGCCCAGCCGCGCGTGGCTGGCCTTGCCGGTGGCCACGATCTGGTCCTTGACCTTCAGCGCCACGTTGATGGGAATGGCAAAGCTCAAGCCCTGAAAGCCGCCCGACTGCGAATAGATCTGCGCGTTGATGCCCACCACCGCACCGCTGCCGTCGAACAGCGGGCCGCCCGAGTTGCCGGGGTTCACGGCCGCGTCGGTCTGGATGAACGGCACCACCGTATCGCCCGGCAGCGAACGCCCTTTGGCGCTGACGATGCCTTGCGTGGCACTCTGCTCCAGCCCGTACGGCGCGCCGATGGCCAGCACCGGGTCGCCCACTTCGAGCTGCCTCGGGTCGCCCAGCCGCACCGTCGGCAAATCCTTCGCATTGATGCGCAGCACCGCGATGTCGGTGGTCGGGTCCGAGCCCAGCACCTTGGCCGAAAACTCGCGCCGGTCGCTGAGCTTGACGGTCACCTCCTTGGCCTCGCGCACCACGTGCGCGTTGGTCAGGATCAAGCCGTCCGAGCTGATGATGAAGCCCGAACCCTGGCCGCGAAACGGCACCGAAGGGTTGCCACGGCCGCGCTGGCCCATGCCCGGGATGCCGCGGAAGAACTGGAAGAACGGATCGTTCTCGGCTCCCGGCGGCAGGCCCTGCTCTTCCAGCGACGCCTTGTGCATGCCCTCGACCGTGACACCCACCACCGCCGGGCCCGACTGCTTGACGATGGCGCGGTAGTTGGGCACCAGGCCCTGGCCGCTCAGCATCGGCACCGGTGCAGGCGCATTGCTCGCAGCCGCGCTCGTCACGTTGTCGCTGGGTGCGGCGGCCACCTTGGCATCGCGCTTGAACAGTTGCGGAAACTCGAAAGCACCGGCGGTGCCCATCGCGAGCAAGCCTGCGGCCAGCATCGCAGCGCCCAATGGTTTGATCTTCATGGGAGTCCCTCTTCATGTGGTCGCGGAAGATTCCGCATGGCCGCAAAGATAGGGCCCGTGCATTAGGGCTCGGTTAGACGACGGTTAAGCGAAAATTAGGACGCCGATGAATCACCTCACCACTCCCGATGCGGTTGTCACCGCGCTGAGCCTCAGGCCAGAGCGAAGCCCTGATGCAATGGGGCAGCGTCGGCCTGAGTTTGAGCCGCCTTCCCTGCGCCATTGCATGGGCGCTTCGTTCCGGCGGCTCAGCCCCACGCACAGCTTCAGAAAATCACCGTGCCCCAGCCTGCGGCTCGTTGCGGGGCTGGGTGTCGAAGGCGACGCGCACAGGGGCGCAACGGTGAAGCACCGTTCGCGGGTGGCGCGCGACCCCACGCAACCGAACCTGCGCCAGGTGCATCTGATGCATGCCGAACTGCATGACGAACTGCGTGCCGCCGGCTTCAATGTATCCGCCAGCCAGCTCGGCGAAAACATCACCACCCGGGGTCTGGCCCTGCTCGGCCTGCCCACCGGCACCCGCCTGCGACTGGGAGCGGACGCGGTGGTCGAAGTCACCGGCCTGCGCAACCCCTGCGTGCAGCTCGACCACTTTCAAACGGGCCTGATGAACGCCGTGTTGGGGCGCGATGAACGCGGCGAACTGGTCCGAAAGGCCGGTGTGATGGGCGTCGTGCTGGCCAGCGGCGAGGTGAACATCGGCGACACTGTGGTGGTCGAACTGCCTCTGCCGCCGCATCGGCCGCTGGCACCGGTGTAACCGTCTCGGCCATCGCAGGCCCATTCGCCTCACCCACCCAGTCTTGCCAAATTTTGCCATCGCCGCTACGATTCCGCCCATGAGCACGATGAACATCTCCCTGCCCGAAGCCTTGAAAGCGTTCGTCGATGAGCAAGTGGCGCAACGTGGTTACGGCACCAGCAGCGAGTACGTGCGAGAGCTGATCCGCAAGGAGCAAGACCGCAGCCAGTTGCGCAGCTTGTTTTTGCAAGCCGCAGCTTCGCCCGTGGTGGCCGAAATGGGGCCCGACTACTTCGCCAAGTTGCGCGCGCGCACCCGCAAGCAAGTGGCGCGATGAGCGCCAAGCCCGTCGCCGTCCGACAGGCGGCGGCGCAGAGCATCGATCAAGCCATTGACCACTACCTTCAAGAGGGCGGCGAGGCGCTTGCTTTGCGGTTTGTCGACGCGCTGGAGGATGCCTATGGCCACATCCGCAGCTTTCCGGCGACCGGTGCGTTGCGCTACGCGGCTGAGCTGGGCGTCGCGAGCCTGCGCTTCTGGCCGCTGAAAAGGTTTCCGTACCTGGTCTTCTACGTCGAGAGAGAAGACCATGTGGACGTGCTGCTTGTGCTGCACGGCAAGCGGGACATTCCGGCGTGGCTGAGAGAAGGAATTGAAGGCAATTGATGCGGACGCATTGATATGCGCGCCGTCAAGCTCCACCCCGAAACCGCACCGTCACCCGCAATCCCCCCAGCGGCGAATCCCCCAAGGCGACGTCGGCGCCATGCCGCGCCGCCACACTGCGCACGATGGCCAGGCCCAGGCCGGTGCCTTGTTCGTCGCTGAGTTCGTCATGGACGCTGCGGCGGTAGAAGCGGTCGAACACACGCTCGCGTTCGGCCGGCGGAATGCCGGGGCCGGCGTCGTCCACCTGCAGCGTGGGCACGCCGTCGACGATGCCGACCCGCAACTCCACGCGCGCACCCGGCGGTGAATAGCGCACGGCGTTGTCGGCCAGGTTGCGGGCCAGCATGGCCAGTGCGGCGCGGTCGCCGCTGATCGTGACGAGCGCGTCGGCAAACAGCTCGAACTCGGTGCCGCGCGATTGGGCAAAGGGCACGCTGTCGGCCACGGCCTGGCGCACCACGTCGCTCAGGTCCAGCGGCTGCAAGGGCGCGGCCGGTGCGCCGGGCTCGCTGCGGGCCAGCGCCAGCAATTGCTCGACCAGCCGCGCTGCGCGGTCGATGCCGGCGGACAGGCTGGTGATGGCCTCGGTACGCGACGCTTCATCACCGGCGCGCGTGAGCAACCTCAGTTGCAGCTTGAGTGCTGTCAGCGGTGAACGAAGTTCGTGCGCGGCTTCGGAGACAAACGCGCGCTGCGTGTCGAGCGACCGGCCCAGGCGTTGCAGCAGCGCGTTGAGCGCGCTCACCAGCGGCGCCACTTCGTCGGGCAGGCCGGCGGTGGGCAGCGCGTTCAGCGACTGTTCGTCGCGCTCGCGCACTTGCGCGGCCACACGGCGCAGCGGCGCCAATGTCAACGCGGCCAGCCACCAGATGGCCAGCGCCATCAGCGGCGCCAGCAGCAACAGCGGCAGCACGCTGCGCAGCGCGGCATCGGCCGCCAGGCGCTGGCGAATCTGGCGTGGCTGCGCCACCTGGATCACCCGCTCGCGCGTGGCCACGCTGAAGGTGCGCCAGGTCTGGCCCTGCACGGTCACGTCGGCCAGGCCCAGCAAGGCGCGCGCCGGCAAGGCGCTGTGCACGCGCGAGGCGTAGATGCTGCGGCCGTCGACGGTCCAGATCTGCACGACGAAGTCGAGGTCTTCGTCGGCCAGCGCGCCGGCCTGGGCGGTGGCGATCTCGCCCTGGTCGCGCAGCGACAGCGCCATCTGGCGCAACTGGTAGTCGAACAGCGCCTCGGTCTCGGCCAGCACGTTGCGGTAGGTCAGCGCGCCCATGACGGCGGCGGACAGCACCAGCGCGGCCAGCAGGGCCAGCAGCAGGCGCACGCGAATCGAATTCATGCGGGCTCGCCGCCTGCGCCGGAATCCTTCACGGGTGCGGACGCCGGTGCGCTTGCGCTTGTGGATGCGGATGCGGACGCGGATGCAGATGCGGATGCAGATGGGGGCGCTGGCGCTGACCCCGTCGCAGCGCCGACGAAGTAGCCCACCCCACGCACGTTGCGAATGAAGTCCGCGCCCAGCTTGCGGCGCAACTGGTGGATGTAGACCGACACCGCGTTGCTCTCGATCTCTTCGCCCCAGCCGTACAGCCGGTCTTCCAGTTGCGCGCGCGACAGCACTGCGCCGGGGCGCACCAGCAGCGCTTCGAGCACCGCAAATTCACGCGCCGACAGCAACACCGGCACGCCGTTTTGCGCGACCTGGCGCGTGGCCGGGTCCAAGCTCACGCCGGCATGCGCCAGCACGGGCTGGGCGCGGCCGCTGTGGCGGCGCAGCACGGCGCGGATGCGGGCATTCAGTTCGTCCAGTTCGAAGGGTTTGACGAGGTAGTCATCGGCGCCCGCATCCAGCCCGGCCACGCGGTCGCCGCGCCCGTCGCGCGCGGTGAGCACGATCACCGGCGTGGCGTCGGCGCGGGCGCGCAGCGCGCGTAACACGCTCAGGCCGTCGGCAGCGGGCTCGCCTTGAGTGTTGGCAGGCTGCACCTTCGCACCCGGCCCCTTCGCGTCTGCCGTGCGCGACCCGCCCGCAGGCAAACCCAGGTCGAGCAGCACCAGGTCGAATCGTTCGCTGGCCAGTGTGGCTTGCGCAGCCGCCATGTCGCGCACCCAGTCCACGGCGTAGCCTTCCAGGCGCAGCGCGCTGCGCAGGCTGTCGCCGATCATGCGATCGTCTTCGACCAGGAGCAGGCGCATGGGCGTGAAGCAGGGTTGGAGTCGGGCGGAGAAGGATACAGCGCGAGATTTCGGGTTCCGCAAGCTCGGCGGCGAGCCGCCTGCCGGGTTTTCGGCGCGGCGAAGCGCCGCATCGTCGATGGGCCGAGCGCCGGCAGCGCGTTCACTTCACCAGTCGGGTTGCGGGATAGGCGGCGTACCAGCCGAACCAGAAGGCGCGGTGCCCGGGCAGGCGCTTGCGCACAATGCTGCCTGGGCACCGATGCGGCCGTGGTAAACGCGGTTCGCCGCCAAAAAATTGCGCGGCAATCGCAAGCTGTTCGGCCGGCTGGCCGGGCGTGCGCAGCGCCAGCACCTCGGCTTTGTTGGGCAGCCGCGGATCGAGCTTGGGCACACCGAACATCAGGCGGTCGCTGGCGAAATACTGGCGGTACGCCGCCCCTTCGGCATGGTCACGCTGGTGGCCAGTGTCCAGAGACAGAACGCTGGTGCCGGGATGGCTCTTTTTCCATTCACCCCAGGTGCTGGTCACCACAGGCAGCGTCTGCAGCTCAATGCCCTTGCCCACCAGCGGCCCCACCACCGGCATGCCGGTGAGCGTGGACCAAAGCGACTGCGTCGCATGGTCGTACATCAATTTGTTGGAGCGGTACAGGAAGCCGCTGGTCCCCAGCCAAGGGTGGCAAGAGAGTGTGTGGGCTGCAAAGCATGCAGCGCAGGTAGGCAGGCTGAGCAGTCTTCGGTGAGTTCACTTTGCTCACGCGCTATCGTGCGGCCTGTCGAACTGAAACGCCGCCCCATGCCCAAAGTCCTGCGCCACACGCTGCTCTCCGTCCGCGACCTGGCTGTCACCGCCGGCCCGTTCGCCTTGATCGCACTGCTGTTGCTGGCGCTGGCCTACTGGGTGCTGGACCCGACGCCGCCCAAGAAGGTGGTGCTGGCCACCGGCCCGGAACAAGGCGCGTATGCGGAATTCGGCAAGCGCTACGCCGCTTTGCTCAAGAGCCATGGCATCCAGGTGGAACTGCGCCCGACCCAGGGCACCGCGGAAAACCTGGCGCTGCTGCGCGACGAATCGTCACCGGTCGATCTGGCCTTCGTGCAGGGCGGCGCCGACCTGGACCGCGGCGCGGACAACGTCGCCAATGCTGGGCTGGTCTCACTGGGCAGCCTGTTCTATGAGCCGGTCTGGCTGTTCTATCGCGAAGACGCGGCCCAAAGGCTGCTCAAGGCGCCCGGCCTGACATCGCTGGCACAACTGCCCGGCTGGAAGCTCAACACCGGCGCACCCGGCAGCGGTGTGCCCAACCTGATGAACCGGCTGATCGAAGCGAACGGCATGGACCTGAAGGCGCTGACCTTGCTGCAGCAAGCCCAAACCCCCGCTGTGGTCAGCCTGCTGGGCGGCGAGATCGACGCGCTGGTGTTCGCCTCGGCGCCCGAGTCTCTGATGGTGCAGATGCTGCTGCAGACCCCTGGCATCAAGCTGTTCGACTTTGCCCAGGCCGAGGCGTATTCGCGCCGCTTCCCGTTCATGAGCCCGGCCACCTTGCCACGCGGCGTGGTCGACCTGGCGCGCGACATGCCGCCGGCTGACGTGCGCCTGGTCGCGCCCACCGCCACCTTGGTGGCCAAGGACGGCACGCATCCGGCGCTGATCCAGCTGTTCGTGCAGGCGGCGCACACCATCCATGGCGAGCCGGGCTGGTTTCAGCGCAAGGGAGACTTCCCCAGTGCCGCCCACACCGAACTGCCGCTGGCCAAGGAGGCCGAGCGCTTTTACCGCCAGGGCGCGCCGCTGCTGCAACGCTACCTGCCGTTCTGGCTGTCCAACCTGATCGACCGCATGTGGGTGGTGCTGGTGTCCATCATCGCCATCCTGCTGCCGCTGTCGCGCGTGGTGCCGCCGCTGTACCAGTTTCGCATTCGCTCGCGCATCTTTCGCTGGTATGCACAGCTGCGCGGCCTGGAAGACGCGATGGGTAAACGCCCGCTGGCCGAGCTGTTGACGGAGCTGCAAGAGATGGACAACCGGGTCGAACAGGTGGCCGTGCCACTGAGCTACGCCGACGAGTTGTATTCGCTGCGCAGCCACATCCAGATGGTGCGGCAGCGCTTGCTGGCGCCGGCGGCCGACAGCGTGAAGCCGGCATGAAAGACAACCCGGTGCTGCCGCGTGTTTTGATCATCGGCTGCGGTTTCGGCGGGCTGGAGGCGGTGCGCGCGCTGTCCACGGCCGCGGTCGAGATCACCCTGGTCGACCGCACCAACCACCACCTGTTCCAGCCACTGCTGTACCAGGTGGCCACCGCGGGCCTGAGCGCACCGGCCATCAGCGCGCCGATCCGCCACATGCTGCGCAAAGAGATGAAGCGCGGCAACCTGACGATCCTGCAGGCCGAGGTCACCGGCATCGAGCCCCAAGCGCGGCAAGTGGCGCTCGACGATGGCCAGGCGCTGCCCTACGACCACTTGATCGTCGCGGCCGGCGCCACGCACAGTTACTTCGGCCACGACGATTGGGCCTTGCACGCGCCGGGGCTGAAGACCCTGACCGATGCCTTCAACATCCGCGCCCGCGTGATCGGCGCGTTCGAGCGGGCCGAGCGCTGCGCTGACGCCGCCGCGCGCGAACCGTGGCTGACCTTCGCCGTGATCGGCGCCGGCCCCACCGGTGTGGAGATGGCGGGCACCATGAGCGAGATCGCGCAGCACACGCTGGCGCGCGAGTTCCGCCGCATCGACACCCAGCAAACCCAGGTGGTGTTGATCGAGGGGTCGGACCGCGTGCTCGGCGCCTTCGTGCCCGGGCTGTCGGCCAAGGCGCACCAGCAACTGCGCAGGCTGAATGTCGATGTGCGCCTGGGCTGCAAGGTCACTGGCATCGATGCCGGCGGGGTGACCTACGAGTCGCGCAGCGGCGAAGGCGTGCAAGTCCACCGCCTGCCCAGCAAGACCGTGATTTGGGCTGCCGGCGTGGCCGCGTCACCACTGGGCCGCGGGTTGGCCGCCAGCACCGGCGCCACGCTGGACCGCGCCGGCCGGGTGGTCGTGCAGCCCGACCTGAGCCTGCCCGGCCACCCGGAAATTTTTGTCATCGGCGACCTTGCCGCCGCGCTGAGCCGCAGTCGCGCTGAACCCCAACCCGTGCCCGGCGTGAGCCCGGCCGCCAAACAAATGGGCCGCTCTGCCGCGCGCAACCTGCTCCGGCGCTTGCAGGCCCAACCCACGCTGCCGTTCCGCTACATCGACTACGGCAACCTCGCAACCGTCGGCCGCAAGGCCGCGGTGGTCGACCTGGCGGTGCCGGTGTTCGGAGCGATTCGTTTTTCCGGCTTCCTGGCCTGGCTGTTCTGGCTGTTCGCGCACATCTATTTCCTGATCGGCTTTCGCAACCGGCTGTTTGTGTTTCTGGATTGGGCCTGGGCCTACTGGACGTATGAACGGCATGCCAGGGTGGTGGCGCAGCCGGCGACCCCACCACGCGTCTGACAGTCCCCTCCCACCCCTCGCCGTAGCCGACCGCCGCCGGTCGCTGATCCGCGTGGCCGAGGCGCAGGTGGCCGCCAACCTGGCCCGCGCCCAGCGCCTGCATGGGTCCATCCTGCAGGCGGCGTTTTCGGGTTGGTCTGTCCGCCTGCCAGGCGGTAGCTTTCAAGGCCACATTCGTTGCCACAAGCGGCACCATCACGCCTTCGCGCTACCTTCAGTGCTTGGAAACTCCGTTTGACGTGGAAGACATTTGTCTATACAGTGGCCAGCGTGAACATCGAGTGGGATCCGGCCAAGGCCGCCGCCAATGTCAAAGCGCATGGCGTGAGTTTTGCTGAAGCAGCGACCGTCCTGACCGATGACTTTGCGCTGACCCGTGAAGACCCTGACTCGTTGAGCGAGCAGCGGTTCGTCTCGCTGGGGATGAGTGCCACGGGCACCCTGCTCGTCCTCGTGTACACCCATCGGGAGCCTGACGCCTGCCGGATCATCTCGGCCTGGAAGGCGAACAAACCACAGAGAGCCCAGTATGAAAAAGCCCACCGCTGAACCCGTTCGCGACATCGACTTCTCCAAGGCCAAACGTGGCGCGGTCATCAAGATGGAACCGGGCAAGACGAAGATCTCGATCCGGCTCGACAACACGGTCATCGAGTACTTTCGCGGCGTTGTCGAAAAGGCCGGCTCCGGCAACTATCAGACCCTGATGAACGATGCGCTGCTCGCCTGCATGCAACAACGCAATGTTCTCGACGCAGTGCGGCAGGTCGTACGCGAAGAGCTGGCGCCGGCTCGG
The DNA here is from genome assembly GCA_031378125.1 of Methylibium sp. Classification (GTDB taxonomy): domain Bacteria; phylum Pseudomonadota; class Gammaproteobacteria; order Burkholderiales; family Burkholderiaceae_C; genus LGRD01. The sequence continues at coordinate 23,272 of JANNDW010000137.1, forward strand.
GCGAAACCGCGCTCGCGCCAGGTGGCTGCACCTGTCGCCTGATCCGGGTGGCCGAGACGCAGCTCACAGCCAACCTGGCTCTCGTCCACAAGCTCTGGAACTACGGCAACATCCTGCGCGACGACGGCTTGTCGTATGGGGGCTTGCTGCGGACGAACGCCGAAGGCGTGAAGGGCGGCGCGGGCCAGCACTTCACGCTCAAGACCCTGCCGCTGCTGCGCGCCGATCTCTGCGAATTCGTTCGGCTGTACCGCGTCGGCCACCGGCTCACCCGCGAGGCCACTTCGGCAACCCAGTCCAAACTCCTAGAATCTTCGGGCCGGATCGACAGTCGCCGCCGGGCCGCCCCAAGGCAACCGCGCCCCTCAGGGGCCGGCGCCAAAGGCGCCTTCGGGCAAACAAGGAAAACCCCATGGACACCCGCACCTCCCCGTTTCGCCTGCGCATCGAGAAAGTTCGCGATGCATTGAAGGCGCACAACCTGGCGGCCGTGCTGGTGCCGTCCAGCGACCCGCATTTGTCCGAATACCTGCCGCTGCGCTGGCAGGGGCGGCAGTGGCTGTCCGGCTTTACCGGGTCGATGGGCACACTGGTGGTCACGCTGGAGCGGGCAGCCGTGTTTGCCGACAGCCGCTATTGGGTGCAAGCCGAGGCCGAACTGGCCGGCACTGGCATTGAGCTGGTCAAGATCCCCACGGGCGCCTCGATGCAGCATGTCGACTGGCTGGCCGACAACCTGCCGCGGGGCCAGAGCGTCGGTGTGGACGGCAGCGTGCTCGGGCTGGCCGCGGCGCAACTGTTGCTAAGCACGCTGGAGCGGCGCGGCGTTGGCCTGCGCACCGACTTCGATGTCATCGCTGAGGTGTGGCCCGAGCGCCCCGGCCTGCCCACCGAGCCCGTCTATGAGCACCTGCCGCCGCACGCAACGGTGCCGCGCGAGGCCAAGCTGGCGCAGATCCGCAACGCCATGGCCCGCGCGAGCGCCACCCATCATTTCATTTCCACGGTGGATGACATTGCCTGGCTGTTCAACCTGCGCGGCGCGGACGTCAACTACAACCCGGTGTTCCTGGCCCATGCGCTGCTGAGCATGGGCGAAGCAACACTGTTCGTTGCCGACGGGAAGGTGGATGCGGCGCTGCAAGCGGTGCTCGCTGAAGACGGCGTGCGCATCGCGCCGTATCACCAGGCCGCCGCGGCGCTCGGCGCCCTGCCTGGGCCCGCCGTGCTGCTGGTTGACCCGCGCCGCATCACGCTGGGCCTGCGCGCCCATGCCAGCGTGAAGGTGGTCGAGGCGGTCAACCCCAGCACTTATCTGAAGAGCCGCAAGAGCGCGCTCGAAGCCGCCCATGTGCGCGAAGCGATGCTGCAGGACGGCGCGGCGATGTGCGAGTTTTATGCCTGGTTCGAGGGCGCGCTGGGGCTGCAAACCATCACCGAACTGAGCATCGACGAACACTTGAGCGCCGCGCGCGCCAAGCGGCCCGGTTTCAAGGGCCTGAGCTTTTCAACCATCGCCGCGTTCAACGCCAACGGCGCGATGCCGCACTACCACGCCACCCAAGAGTCGCATGCGGTGATCGAAGTCGGCGCCGACGGCGGCGGCCTGTTGCTGATCGACTCTGGCGGCCAGTACCTGGGCGGCACCACCGACATTACCCGCGTGTGGCCGATCGGCACCGCAAGCGCCGCGCACAAGCGCGACTACACGCTGGTGCTCAAGGGCACCCTGGCCTTGAGCCGCACGCGTTTCCCGCGCGGCACGCTGGCGCCAATGCTGGACGCCATTGCGCGCGCGCCGTTGTGGGAGCACGGCCTGGACTTCGGCCACGGCACCGGCCACGGCGTGGGGTACTTCCTCAACGTGCACGAAGGCCCGCAAAGCATTTCACGTGTGCTGCCCGAGCCGCACATGGCGATGGAGCCCGGCATGATCACCAGCATCGAGCCCGGCCTGTACCGCCCCGGGCAATGGGGCATCCGCATCGAGAACCTGGTGCTGAACGTGCCGGCCGCCAGCGGTGCCAGCAGCGAGTTCGGCGAGTTCCTGGAGTTCGAGACCCTCACGCTGTGCCCCATCGACACCCGCTGCATCGAGCGCAGCCTGCTGCGCCAGGATGAAGTGGATTGGCTCAACGCGTACCACGCCCTGGTTCGGCAGCGCTTGACGCCGATGGTGAGCGGAGCCGCGCTGGCGTGGTTGCTGCAGCGCACGGTGGCGCTGTGACGGGACCGGGTTCGGTCAGCACTTTCGCGATGCATGCAGAAACAAGCGCAACGCCGGCCCCGTCAGCCGCCGAAACCGATCGCCTGGCTCAGTTGCGCAGGCTGGTGGTGCTGGACACAGCGCCAGAACCGGTGTTTGACAGCATCGCGCGGCTGGCCTCGCAGGTTTGTGGCGCGCCCATCGCGCTGCTCAGCCTGGTGGACGCCGAGCGCCAGTGGTTCAAGGCGAATGTGGGGCTGCCCGGCATCAACGAAACGCCGCGCGACATCGCGTTTTGCGCGCACGCTGTTCGCGCCGACGCGGTCTTGGAGGTGTGCGATGCGACCCGCGACCCGCGCTTCGCCGCCAACCCGCTGGTGACTGGCGCGCCGGGCATTCGGTTCTATGCCGGCGCCCCGCTCGTGCTGCCCGGGGGCCAGCGGGTCGGCGCCTTGTGCGTCATCGACCGCGAAGCACGCCAGCTCGACGAGGCCCAAACGCGGATGCTGCAATCGTTGGCCACGATCGCCAGCCAGGCGCTGGTGATGCGGCGCGACCTGATCGCCAAGGCGTTGTCGGTTCGAACCGACTACGAGCAAGCGCTCGCCGAGAGCGAGGCCCGCTACCGGGCCATCGTGGAAGACCAGGCCGAGCTGGTCTCGCTGGCCCGCCACGACGGCGAGCTTGTCTACGTGAACCCGGCCTACGCGCGCCACTTCGGGCGCACCCCTGCCGAAATGAAGGGTTTGAACCTCTTCGATTTCATCGAACCGGCGGACCGCGACGCGATCAAGGGCCGGGTCGCGCACGTCCTGCGCACCGGTGACGGCAGCTCCGGCGAGAACCGCATGGTGGCCGTCGATGGCACCGAACGATGGGTGGCGTGGACGAACCGCCTGCAGCACGACACGTGGCAGCAGCCGCTGCTGCATTCGGTGGGCCGCGACGTGAGCGATCGCAAGCGGGCCGAACAGGCCCTGCGCGCGAGCCAGGCATTCCTGGCCCGCACCGGGCGCATCGCCGGGGTGGGCGGCTGGGATCTCGAGCTCGCCAGCGGCACCGTCACCTGGTCCGACGAAACGCGCCGCATTCACGAAGTCGCCCCCGACTACGTGCCCACGCTCGAAGGCACCGTCGCGTTCTACGCGCCCGGCGCGCGCACGGCCATCGAAGCAGCCTTCCAGGTCGGCATGCAGCGCGGCGAGCCCTGGGATCTGGAGCTGCCGTTGATCACCGCCACCGGGCGCAACATCTGGGTGCGCGCCCAGGGCGAGGTGGAGTTCGAGCAAGGCAAGCCGGTGCGGCTGACCGGCGCCTTCCAGGACATCACCGAGCGCAAGCGGCTGGAGCAGCGCGTCACCGACAACGAACGCTTCGTGCGCCAGATCACCGACAACCTGCCGATGCGCATTGCCTACACGGACAGAGACTCGCGCTACCGGTTCGCGAACCCGGCCCATTGCCAGCGTTTCGGGCGTGAACTTGACCAGGTCCTGGGCCGCACGCGCAGCGAACTGACGCAAGGTGCCAACGACGCGTTCTTCGCCCCGAAGGCCCAGGCCGTGCTGGCCGGGCAAGCGCAACGCTTCGAGTTCGAAGAATTGCTCGGCGGGCAGATGCGGCGCATCGATGACCAGCTGATTCCCGACCTCGCCGAGACCGGCGAGGTGCGCGGTTTCTTCACCATCGGCATCGACGTCACCGAGCGCAGCGCCGCCGAACGGGCGTTGCGCGAGCTGACGGCGATCTTCGACAACACCACCGACTACGTGTTGCAGACCGACTGGCGCGGCGGCCTCACGTACATGAACCCCGCGCTGCGCCACGCCCTCGGGCTCACGCCCGATGAGCCGGTGACAGACCGCAACTTCGCCGAGATCGGCACGCCGGCGACCCACCGGCTCTTCACTGATGTCGTCCATCGCGTCGTCAAGGCCAACGGCGTCTGGGTCGGTGAAACGGCGGTGTATGTCGCCGAAGGGCGCGAGGTGCCGGTCAGCCACATGGTGATCGCGCACCGCGACCACAACGGCCGCATCGATCGCTATTCGGGCGTGATGCGTGACATTTCGGCGCAGGCGCAGGCCAAGCGCGAGTTGCAGCGCCAGACCGACATCCTGCGCTCGGTCACCGACACGATCCCCGCGATGGTCGCGGTGGTCGGTGCGGACGGCCGCTATCGCTTCGTCAACAGCGCCTTCGAGCGCCAGTACGGCGCGCCGCGCGACAGCATCATTGGGCGCACTCTGCAGGAACTTCAGCGCCCTGCGGACCACGTGCTGAGCCGGCCCTGGGTGGACCGGGTGCTGGCCGGCGAGACCGTCCACTACGAGAGGAACTTCGCCGGGCGCGGCAACGCCCTGCACCTGGCCATCAGCTACATCCCGCTGCTGCGGGAAGACGGCACGGTGGACGGGTTCGTCGACATCGCGCAAGACATCACCCGGCACAAGCAGGAAGAGTTGCGCCTGTTGCAGCTGACCCGGCAAGACGCGCTGACCGGGCTGTTGAACCGGGCCGGCTTCGAGGAGCACCTGGAGCGCAGGCTGAACGAGGGCGGCGGTGCGATGCTGGCGCTGCTGTGCATCGACCTGGATCACTTCAAGCGCATCAACGACCAGCACGGCCACCCCGTCGGCGACCAGGTGCTGCAACTGTTCGCGCAGCGCCTGCGCGGGCTGGTGCGCCCGACCGACGCGGTGGCGCGGCTGGGCGGCGACGAGTTCGCCATCGTGCTCTGCGGCTTGCGCGACAGCGTGGCGGCGCACACCGTGGCCGACAAGGTCATCGCCGCTGCCCACGCGCCATTCGACCTGGGCTCCTTGCTGCTCACGCTCGGCGCCAGCGTCGGCGTCGCGTTCGGCGCCGACCCGGCCGTGGGCTGGCCCAACCTGGTGGAGCGGGCCGACACCCTGCTGTATCGGGCCAAGGCAGCGGGCCGGGGGCGTCAGGCGGGCGAATGATGCCGGCGCTGCCAAGTTCGTTGTCGTTCGCGAGCCTTTGCCCGGTGCGCGGGTAAAGCCAACGCCCCGCTCACGTCACCACGTCACGTCACCACGTCGCGTCACCACGTGTTGCGCAACTCGCGCAGCTTGATGAACACCGATCTGGGGTCGGGCCGCTCCGGCAGGTCCGCAAACCGCTCGCGCAGTTGGCCGATCAGGCTGGCGCTGGTGAGGCGGAAGAAGGTGTTGAACGTCTTTTCCTGCGCCAGCGTGGTCACGCTTGACGTGGCCGGGTCCTGGCCCGCCACCAGCGGCAACAGCGCCTGCGCCGCGGCGTTGTCGGGTTCACGCGCCAACGTGAACTTCAGGTTGTTCTCGATGTAGTCGTGGCCGGGATAGACCAGCGTGTCGTCCGGCAGCTTGGCGAGTTGCTCCACAAAGGTGGCATACAGCGCGGACGGGTCGCCGCCGTTGTGGCAATTGCCGGCGCCGGCGTTGAACAGCGTGTCGCCGGAAAACAGCGCCGGCTGGTCAGTGTGTGAGCGCAGGCAGATGTGGCACATCGTGTGCCCCGGCGTGTCCAGGCACTCGAGCTCGACGGTTGTGCCGACCTTGATCATGTCGCCCGCCTTGACGCCGCGGTCCATGCCCGCAATGCTCCCGCCGGCGCGGAAATGCGCGATCACCTTGGCCCCGGTGGCCGCGACCACGGCGGCGTTGCCGCCGGTGTGGTCGTGGTGCTCGTGGGTGTTGAGGATCTGCGTGATGCGCCAGCCCTTGAGCTTGGCGGTGGCGAGCGTCTTCTCGTGATCCAGCGGGTCGATCGCCAATGCTTCACCGGTTTGCGCACAGCCGATCAGGTAGTTAAAGTTGCGATAGGCATTGCCGGTCCAGATGCGCTCGACGATCATCACAGGCTCCGTTGGGTTGGCTGCGGGTCAAGGGGCCATTGTAGGAAGCGGCGCTCACGCGCGGGCCCACTCGGCAACGCCCGGTGGTCTGCGTTTTTGTGAAACACTGCGGTCCGGTCGGAACGCCGTTTCGGCTTGGCCAAATCAGCCGCTCTGCGCCGCTCCCCCATTTGATCAAGGTTCCCAAAGCATGCTTGGCTGGATGTTCAACAAGAAGACTGATATGCCGGCGACGGCGACGGCGACGGCGGCAGTGCCGATGCCCGCTGCGGCGTCGCCGAACCCCGCCGCCGCGCAAGGCGCGGCACCAGCGCAAGCCGTTTGGCCATCCAGACTGGCGGCGGCCACCGGCGACGACGCGGCGCTGCTGGAGATTGCCAAGCTGGCCCCCTCCATTGATGTGAAATGCGCCGCCATTGCCGCGCTCACCGACGAAGCGGCGCTGAAGCAGGCGGAGCGCGAATTCCGCACGCACGACCGGCGCGTGCATCGCGCCGCGAAACAGCGCCACGAAGCCGCGGTGGCGCAACGGCTGGCCAGAGAACGTGCAGCCCAACTGATCCAGTCCGCGACCGCGTTGCTCGCTGAAACCATGATCCCGACCAACCGTCTGGTCGAACTCGACCGTGCCTGGCAGGCGCTGGATGCAACGCTGCTGGAAGATGCGCAGAGAACAGGCTTTGCCAGCCTGTCCGCCCAACTCACCGAGCTGACGCGCGAGCGCGGCGAACGCGCGCTTCAGGCCCAGCGCTGGACGACCGTGGCCCGACAGGCGTTGCAACAGTTGAACGCCGTGGGTGCCGATGTGGCCGCCGGCGCCACGGACCGCACCGAGCTGGCCAGCGCCGCCGCAGCCGCGCAGGCGTTGCGCCAGACCGTGCCCGGCGACGGCGAACTCACGGCGCTCGACGAAGCCCTGCGGCGCGCACTGGAGCAGGCGGCGCAAGTCCAAGCCCGGCTCAACCTGCTGGAAGCGTTGAAGCAACCGTCACCGCCGGCAGCACCCGCCGAGGGGCCGCCGCCAGCGTCGGATGCGATGCCTTCGCCGCTCGATCGTTGGCAAGCGCTCGCCCCCATCGCCGATCCGCAAGTCGCCGCCGCGTTGAACCAACGTTTCGAGCAATCGCAAGCCTCGTTGGCCGCTGCGCAGCGTGCCGCCCCTGCGCAGATGCAGCAGCAGCGCAACGCATTAAGGGAGGCCGCAACGCAAGCTGCCAAACACCAGCGCGCGCAAACCGTGGCCCCGCTGCTGCAACAGGCCGAAGCGGCGCTGGCAGCCGGCAACCTGGCCGAAACGCACCAGCACCTCGTCGCCATTGATGCGGCTGTCGGCGACGGCGCCGTGCCCGAAGCGCTGCGGGGGCGGCTGAACGCACTCCATGCCGAGTACGCGCGCCTGAAGGGCTGGCAGCATTGGGGCGGCGGGCGGGCCCGCGACGACCTGGTGCAAGAAGCGCAGACGCTTGCCACCGCCACGGCCGCGGCGGTGGCCGACCCCCAACAGGCCGCCAAGCTGCCGGTCAAACAACTGGCCGACGCGATCGACGACTTGCGCAAGCGCTGGAAGGAGCTGGACCGATTGGGCGGCGCCACCAACCAAACGCTGTGGCGCGCCTTCGATGCGGCGCTGAAGGCGGCCCACGAGCCTGTGGCGGCGCACCAGGGCCAGTTGAAGGCCCGGCGCAAGGAGAACCTGGACGCGCGGCTGCAATTGATCGCTGCACTGGACGCCGCGGGTGCGGGCGCCGGCACGCCGGTCATTGCGCAAGACGATGCGCAAGACGATGCGCATGACGATGCGCCGGCCGATGCCCTGGAGCTTCGCACCGACTGGAAAGAGCAAGTGCGCGCACTCGACCAGTTTCAGATGGAGTGGCGCAAGCTCGGGCCGGTCGAACACACCGTGCCGCACAAGGCGCGCGACAAGCTGATGGAGCGCATGCAGGCCAGCGTGGCGCGCGTCGAAGCACCGTTGCAAGAGGCGCGCCGTGCCGCGCAAACCGTGCGCGAGCGGCTGGTCGCGCGCGCCAAGGCATTGAGTGCCGAGGCAATCGCCGACCCGCAGATGCGCGAACTCATTGCGCGCGTGCGCGAGTTGCAAGACACGTGGCAGCAACACGCCAGAACGCTGCCGCTGACGCGCCAGGTCGAGACCGCCCTGTGGTCAGAGTTCAAGTCCGCAACCGATGCCGTGTTCGCGCAGCGCGATGCGGCCGCCAGCGTCTTTGACGCGCAGTTGCTCGCCAATCAAGCGGCGCGTGAAGCGCTGGCGGCGCGGCTGGAGGCTTTGACGGCCGACACGCCGGCCACCGAGCTCAAGCGCGCGCTCAGCGAGGCCGAGGCCGAATGGCGCACAGCGGTCGACGTGCCCAGAAGCCAGGTCGCCGCACTCGACAGCCGCTATCGGGTGGCGCTTCAGACCGCCCAAAAATACCTCGCCGACAGCGCGCAACGAGGCTGGCGGACGCGCTGCGATGCGCTAGGCGCGAAGCTGGCGCTGTGCGAAGCGCTCGAGAGCAGCACCGCGGCCGGCGTGCCCGCGGCCGCGCTGGTTGAACTGGCCGCGCGATGGGCGGCCCAGGCGCCGCTGCCGCCGCCATGGGAACAAGCTCTCGCCTCGCGCTGGCGGCGCGGCAGCGAATCGGCGCCAGCGGCGGCGCCGCCTCACGCAGCCGATGGCGACGACGCGTTGAACAGCGTGCTGTTGCAGCTCGAATCCGCGCTCGATGCCGCGTCACCGCCCGCATTCCAAACCGCACGGCGCGACATGAAACTGCGCGCGATGAAGGCCGCGCTGGAGGGCAAGCGCGCGGCCGGCGCGGTGAATCCGAGCGTCGACGAGTTGACGGCGGCGGCCCTGGCGCATTCGCACCCGCTCCCCGGGCAGCGCGAGCGGCTGAACGCCATCCTCGCGGCACTGCGAGCGAAGGGGCCGGGCAACGCCAGCGCGCCGGTTTCTGCGTCATCCCGCTGAAGAACGCGTGTGCCGCGGCGCAACTTGCGCTGAGCGCGATGAAGCGTGATGAAGCATGACGAAGCTTGATGAAGCTTGATGAAGCTTGGCTTCCTACTCGATACTGCGTGCATGCAACCCAACACCACCGACTCGTCGCAGCTGCAAGACATCAATGCCGCTTTTGTGGCCGGCAAGATCAGCCGCGACGAAGCCCGCTCGGCGGTGATCGAGGTCATCTTCAACAGACTCCACTGTTCCCGGGTCAGCCTGTGGCGCTTCGACGGCGGGCCCGGCGCTTTGAGCCTGCTCTGCTTTGCCTCCAAGGCCACCGGTGGTGAGCTCGACACCCGGACAAGGCGGCTGACCGCGGTCGAGTACCGCGACTATTTCAATGAGTTGGTCAACACGGGCATGTACGTTTGCGTCGATGCCTTTGCCGACCCCAAGCTGGAGCCAATGCGGGAAACCCACCTGCTGCCGAACCGGGTGCTGTCGACGCTGGACGCGGTGTTCATGGTCAATGGCCGGGCCTACGGCATGGTGTGCTGCGAACAAACCGACGCGATGCGCTCATGGCAAGCCACCGAAGTGGCGGCGGTGCGCTCCATCGTTTCCAAGCTGGCGTTGTTGATGGCCGGTTCGGACGATCCGGCCCTGTGGGGATCACCGTCCGTGCCGATGGCGCCGCTCTGATCGCCCTCGGCGCCGCGCGGTCCGTCAGGCCTCGATGCTGCCCGCCAGTTCGCGCATGCGGGCAGCCAGGCCGCGCAAGCGGGCCGGGTCCAACGCAGCGCGGCGATCGGCGCCACAAACCGCGGTCCGAAAGCCGGCGAAGTCGGGCCCCAGTTGTCCGAGCGCGGGCAGATGGTGCAGCCGCAATGCACCGGCCAGGCCGACCAGTGCGCCGCTGCGTCGAACCCGGGTGACAAAGCCATGCAGCTCCGGCATCGACACCGCATCGAAGAGGCTGCCGGCCAGCTTGTCCGCGGTATCGGCCATCAGGGCGGGAAAGCGCAGCGCACAGGCTTGGTCGAGCAGCGCCACATCCAGGCCCTGGTCGGCAATAAACACCGGCACGATTCGGTGCGGGCGCGCCGCCAGCGCCGCCAACACGGCCGCCGCGCCCTCGCCTGGTGTGATGCCGACCTTCACATAGTCGACGCCGCAAGCGCCCACGGCGTCCACACACGCAAGGATCGAAGCCACGTCGCCCATCGTCAGATCGCCGATCGTGGCGCTCACCGGCAAACCGATCCCGCGTTCGCGCAGCGCGCAGACGATGGCGCGAATCGTCGCCACAGGCAAGCCGCCCAGCGCACCGGCGGATGGCTCCTTCAGGTCGATGAAGTCGGCGCCGCCCGCGGCGGCGAGCAGCGCCTCCTCGACACTGCGGACGCTGACCAGCATGCGCATCGGGTTGCCGCTCATGGCGCCGGTTTGTGCGCGGCGCGATGGCTCGCCACCGCCTCTTGCAGCCAGCCCCAGGCTTCATGCTCCTCGGGGCCGGCGGTCTTGCTGATGGCAATTTGCAGGTAAGCCATTTCGCTGTCGATCTTGTCGGGCTTGAGCATGTGCAGGCGGCTGACCAGCACGGCGCCTTCGATGACCGCCGCCTGTGCGCGGTTGAAGCCGACGAACGGGGCGTGGCTCACTTCATGCACGCGCGCCATGCGCAGCACCGGGCGCTGCACATCGTGATCGTTCATGGACTCCAGCCGCAGCTCGACATGGCTCAGCGCGCAGCTCAGACGAACCCCATTGATTGTTTCGGCCGGAAGCACCGGCCACTCCTTGCGGCCGGTCACGCAGCCGGCGAACACCCGCGTGTCGAGCACGATGTTGAGCACCGCGTGGCGCGTGGCCAGAATGTTGCCCAGCGTCATCGACGGCACAAAGGGCATCAGGATCACCACGCCCGGCTGAAAGCGCACACCCATCGGCGCCACATGCGGCAGGCCTTTCGGCGAGACGCTGGTGATCACGGTTTCATAGATCACATCGTTCATGATTTTCTCAGCGTGCTGCCGGGGGCGCACCAGGCATTGAGGTCTTGTTCCGGCGAAGGAGCGGCGACTCCCCAGTCGAGCGGCTGGTCCTGCACATAGCGCTTGCCCAGCCGCCAGGCGATCTCGGCATGCGCGAGTTCGACGCCCATGTAGAACGCATGTGCGGCGTCATTCTCCAACTTCAGCTGCGGCCACAACTCGAAAGCGCCCTGCCCCAGGCGGTGCCCGTCGCGGTTGTAGACATGCAGGCCGCTTTGCGAAACCTGCACGCGAAAATTAGGGTCGCGCACCTGCGCGGCGATGGCCTCGATCTCGGCCGGCGTGTCGGGAAACGGGTGCTTGGCGTGCACCGTCATCAGCGCATCGGTCATGCCCTTGGGCAGTGTCTGGTGGCGCGCGCTGGCATGCATCACGCGCCGGGCCACATCGGCCTCGCGCACGGCGCGGCGCGCATGCGGGCTCACCTGGGTGGTCAGCACCGCCGCCACCCGCAGCTCGGCGGCGATGCCCAACAGCACCGCGTTGATGCCGCAGGTGTCGGCCTCGGTGAGCTCGGTGACGTTGCCCACGCCCATCATGATGGCCACGCTGGGGAAACGTTCACGCAGCCGGTGATAGCGCACGATGGATTGCGCCAGGCCGAACGGAATCGGGTCGAGGATGGCGTCGGCCAGGAAGGCGCGGCCCGCCCTGTCCATCGTCTCGATGGCCGCGCAAAGCGACGCCTCGTCGGCCGGTTCGCGCGGGATCAGGATCGGCGTGGACGCGACTTCATCAGCCACCCACAAGGTGTCGATCGTCAGGCTCAGCAGGTAGTCGGCCCCGGCGCGCCCGCCGCGCAGCAACTCGTTCGTATCGACCGAATCAACGCTGACGGCCATGCCCTGGGCCTTCAAGGCCCGCACGCTGTCTTCGAGGTGGTCGAAGGGCGTTTCGGGCAGGCAGCCGATGTCGATCACGTTGGCGCCATCGGCCACCAACGCGGCCGCGCGCTCGACGATGGCCCGCACCGACAGGCGCGGCGCGTCGACGATCTCGGCAAAGATCGCCACCTCGTAGCCACTGAGGTCCACGGGCTGGGCGGCGCGCTGAAAATAGCGCGGCAGATCCTTCAACTCCTCGGGGCCGCGCACGACCGGGATGCCGAAGTGCCGCGTCAATCCGTCCAGGTCACCACGACAGCGGCCCGGCACGATGACGCGGTCGGCGCGCCGCGGTGCGTCATCGCCCGCGCCCTCGCCGAGGTCACTCACCACCGGCGCGCCGACGCGGCGGCGAATCATGTCGGCGGTCATCAGCGCGGCCACCTGCAGCCCGATCTCGCGCACCTCCCAGGTGAACGGCGCGTCGGCGATGCTCATCAGCACCCGCTGCAGGCTGGCTTGGGCCAGCCGGCCGGTCAGGAAGACGAGGTGTTCCATGCGAGCGAGAGTTGCGCCAGGCGCTTGTTGAGCGCGGCTTCGAGTTCTTGCGGCGAACACACCACCTGGCAGAAGTCAATCGCCCGCAGGCGGTCCAGGTTGTCGAACTCGATCCGGCGCGGCCGCAGCGTGACCCAGTCGTGCGGCGACCTCGTCACCACCACCGGTTCGGTATCACACGCGAACACGATGCCCGCAATGCCGAGCTTGCCGGCCTGCGCGAACATGTTGGTTGGCAGCGAATCGCTGAGCCCCAAGGCGCATTTGGCCACCGTGTTGCTGGTGGCGGGTGCCACGACAACGGTGTGATAGATGTCCTCGTACAGCATGCCCACCGGCACGCCGCTGGCGGTCTTGTCGCGAAAGATGCGGAAGCGCGGCTTCAGCTCGTCCAGGCCCATCTTGTAGATGGCCAGCACTTCTTCACCAGCGGCCGAGAGGAACAGGTCGCAATCGGGCAGCCGCGCCGCCAGCGCCATCGCTTCATCCAGAAAATGGCCCGAGCCGGTGATGCACCAGGCAAAGCGCGATCGGCGCCGCGCGGCAACGGCGGGCGCAAGCTCATCGGGAGGCTGTGGGGCTGGGACGGAGTCGGGCATCTTGCGGTAGGTTCAGAGCCGGCGGGTGGCGGGACGCCTGTCGCTTCAGGGCTGCAAGCCCGTGATTGTGCGGGTTGCGCGCGAGCCCCGCAGCGGGTGAAATACCATAGGGCCTGCAAGTCCCGCGGCCGCCACACTCGCACCGGAGAACGCCTTGACCCTCACCCGCCCTGTTTTGCCCCTCGCGATGCCGGCGCCCTTCGCCATATCGCCGCCCGACGCCACCGACACGCAGCCGGCGATGGATGTGATCTTCATCGAAGGCTTCGTCGGCGAGACGGTGATCGGCATTCACGACAGCGAACTGCACCGCACCCAACCCATCGTGATCGACCTGCACGCCGGCGTGCCGCGCTCTCAAGCCTGCAGCACCGACCGGATTGGCGACACCATCGACTACAGCGTCGTCGCCGAACGTCTGCGCAGCTTGCTGCGCGAGCACAAGCTGCAGTTGCTCGAGGCGTTTGCGGAAACCGTGGCCGATATCCTGCTGACCGAGTTTGGCGCGCGCTGGGTCCGTGTGAAGGTCGTGAAGCCGAACAAGTTCGACGACGTGGACGCGGTGGGCGTGCTGATCGAACGCACGGCGCAAGCCGCTGCCGCGCCGGCCCAGCCGCGCAGCGGCGCCACGGTGCTGCAGTTGATCGGCGCGGGCATGGTGCCGGGCGGGCGATAGCACCGAACACTCAGGAAAAAGGCCGGCCGGTCGCCCGGTCGGCCTTGGTCATTGGCGCCGCAGGCTTCAGTTCGGCGCGAACGGATGCGGCGAAGAACCCTTCTTGGCAACCACTTCCGCCGCGGTGGGCGAACCCGCCACGGCGCGCTTGATCGCCTCTTTGGTGGCGCGGTAGTTGAAGTCCTGAATCTTCTTGTCGTCCTCGGCCTGCCAGTGAATGAACACGCCGACGCAGATGAACAGGTTGTCGGCTTCACCGACCGGAATGGTGCCATCTTCAACACAATCGGCAACCGCCATGCCGACGGCGCGTTGGGCCGGGCCGAACATCTGCACGGCCTGCTTGGCACCTTTGATGGTGACCTTGTTGAACATCACCGTTGCAGGCTTGGTCAGCAGGTTGGGAGCCACCACCGCCAGCAGCGAGGTGAAACCGTCCTTGTTGTTGACGAGTGCGTTGGCGAATGCGGTCTCAGCGGCGCTGCCGCGCGGCCCGATGAGCAGGTCGATGTGGGCAATTTCATTGCCGTCACCGATCAGCGACTCTCCGACCATCATGCGATCAATCTTTGCCATGGTTATCTTGCTCCTGTCTGGGGTTCTGGGGGTGATCACGACCCTGGCTCATAGGCCAGGACGCTGTTCACGGTATCACGACCCATGCGGGCTTCGGACCCCCTCCCTTACCCCTAATGCTCATCCCTTTTTGGAACACTTCGGGCACGCTCAACGCCAGTCGGGGGCAGCAGCGAACACCGGTGCCGGAGTACGTGTACGGGTCGGCAAACTCACGCGGCATCGACCACGGCGCCCGAGGCCGCGCTGTCCTTGGCCAGCGCACGCGCCAAGCTGCGCGCACGCGCCTGATCGTCGGTCATGGTGGCGGCGATCACCGATTCGCAATCGGCCAGGAATTCCGGCGCCGGCACATGGCCCTCGATGCGCGTGTTCGCCAAGGCCTGCTCGTGCGCAGAGCGACGTTCTGCTTCAGTGGAAACTGCCGTGACTCGCCCGCTTGGAACACCCGCAAACCGAGCCTGAATTTTACCGCGATGCCCCCCGTGAATCACTCGTCGTTTCATTGGAATACTGCATGAAGTTCGGCACCCGAACCCCCTTGAGGGCAGGAGCGTGAGCGACTCGGGGCTCTATTCCATCAGCCCCGCGATCATCATTGCGGCCACCAGCAGGTCGGCCGTGGTGCCGGGGTTGATGCCTCGGTCCTTCAGCGCCATGTCCCAGGCCGCGAAGGCTGGATCGGCGTCCAGGGCGGCGCCGGACTGGGCCAAGGCATGCCACGCTTGCGCCTGGCGCATCACTGCGTCGGCGGTGTGACGGCCGAGCTTGCGACGAATGTGCGAATCGGCAATGGCGCTCAGCAGCGCCAGGTAGGCGCGCTGGACCGCGGCGACCGTCGCCGAATCGAGCGGAAGATCGGACACGGCGGCCGCGCCCCGCGTGAAGCCCGTACCCAGCGCGGCCAGGCCGATCTCGAACACTTGGGCGTAGCCGTCGCGGTATTGCAATGCGATGCTGTCCCGCTCGGCGGCCAACGCCATTGCCGCGCGCAAATCGACGCTGGGGACTTGGTGCACATCCTGGTCCGCGGCCGTCCCCAAGCCCCCGGGGTTGGCCCGCGCGATGGCGCGGTAGGCGGCCTGCGCGTCGCCTCGATCGAGGTCGGCCAGCACCTCGATGAGGGCCACGTGCAGCGCGGCTGGCGTTGTGGCGCGCGGCTGCCGCTCAAGGGCCAGCGCCACCGGCGCGCACAACAGCAAGATGCCGAGATTGGTGTTGCAGCCCGCTGCGCTCCAAGTGGCCTGCACGGCCGCTTCGACGCGTTGCCCGACACGCGCACCGCGCGTGCAAAGGGGGCCGGCCGCCGCCGTCGCGCTGGCCAGGAACAGCGCCGCGTTCATGCCATGCCCGGCGCAGGCCAGGCTGACATTGCCGGGCTTGCGCACCCGCACGTCCAACTCGCAGGCGCGCAGGAAGGCGATTCGCGCGCGGTCGGTCGCTGCTGTCATGCACGTTCCGCCTCGGTGCGATGCGTGGCTGTGATCCTGCGGTCCAGCAAATCGTCGACGATGGCCTGCGCGATGTTGAAACGGGTCACGCGTTGCAGGCCGCGCCACGCGGCGACGCCGTTCACTTCAATCACCTGGATGGGATGCGCGCCGGCCGAGGGCATCAGGTCGACGCCGGCACAGTCCAGGTCCAGCGCATTCGCGGCGCGCTCCGCCAGTTGCGCCAGCTCGGGTGTCAACGGCGTGGGTTCGCACGCCGCGCCTTGCGCGACGTTGTGAATCCAGTGCGCGCTGACCCGCCGCATGGCCGTGACCGCGCGCCCGCCCACCACCAGCACGCGCCAGTCGAAGCCGGGGTCGGACAGCGGCGGAATGAAGCGCTGCAGGTAGGCCAGCGAACCATATTCTTTGCCCAGCGCGGGCACGGCGTGGTGAACCCCGGCCACCTTGCCGACCCGCTGCAAGCCCTTGCCCTGCGAACCGAACAAGGGCTTGAGCACCAGCGCGTGGCCGGCCGCGCCTTCACGCATGGCGATGCGCTGCGCGTGGGCCACCGATTCGGTGGCCCAGGTGGGTGGCGTGGGAATGCCGGCCGCGTGCAGCAGCAGGCTGGTCATGGACTTGTCCACGCTGCGCTCGATCGCGCGCGCGTCGTTGTAGACCGGCACGCCCAGCTCGCGCAGCGCATGCAGCACACCGAGCCGCTTGGTGACCTGCTCGAATGTGCCGCCCGCAATGCCGCGCACCAGCGCTGCGTCGGGAAGCTCCAGCCCGAAGCCCGGGATCACCAGGCCGTGCCAACTCGAAGCCGTGGCGATGCGGCAGTCGGCCAGGTCCACGCAGCGGCCCACGGCAGCGCGTTCGCGCAAGGCCGCCTGCAGCTGGCGCGTGTGCCAGCCGGTCTCGTCGGTCATGATGGCCACGCGCAGGCCGGTCGCCGGGCCTCGCCTCATCTCAGTTGCTCCACCGTGCTTCACACGACCCGCAACGCATGAAACGGCCATCCGGAACCATCGGCAGCTTTCGGCCCGTTGCTGCCATTCGCGAAGGTCTGCACTCACGTTGACGGGCCGCGCGGGCCGAGGTCATCGGGTGGGCAACTCCGCTCATGTCCTCCGGGCCGGAAAAGACTCGGCCCTCCCCCTTTACTTCGCTGCGTCGCCCACCCGACGCCCCCGGCTGCATTTGGGTGTTTGGCAACCGCTGAAAAAGAAACCCAGGTCGACAGGATCGGGCCGGTGGGGCGTGCTGCGGAGCGAAGTAAAGGAGGAGGGCCGGTCTCTTCCGGCCCGGGGGAGCGAGCCCGGACACAAACAGTCCAGTGGACTGTTTGTGCTTGGCGAGCGCCCGGGGCTCTGTCCCCGGGCATGAGCGCAGCAGCATGCCCCAGCGGCCCGATCCCGCACCAACGCCCGCAAAGCAGTCGTTCGCGAATGGCAACAACGGGCCAACAACCGACCCTCGCGCACCTTGCCCGACATCGAGCGACGCTCGTTTCATCTCAGTCGCTCCACCGCGCTGAGCGCGACCCGCGACCTGTCGCGCACCCAGTGCCGCTGTGATTGAGGGCGGCGCGGCACGGCTGAGGGCAGGCCGGCACCCCACCGCCTCTGCGGCCGCGCCACCCTGGCTCCACACCCCGGCGAGACTGCGCGCAAGCGATCGTTCGGTTTCATCCCAGACCAACCCCGGGCCGTTGGCAAACGGTCTGGGGCAATCGTCATTTCAGGCGTCCTTCAACCACAGGCTCCGCAGCAAGGCCATGTTCAGCGCCCCCGCGTGCCATGTGTTGCCGCTGTCGATGTTGCTGACCCAAACTTCAGCCGGCGCAAACAGCGCGCCGTCGATTTTGTAGAAATCGTATTCGGCGGCCTTGAAGATATCGGCGAAAGAACGCCCGTAGTCGCGCGAGTTGATCGACGGCAGCTGCTTGGCCAACGCGTGCGCCGCCGCGTCGTCGCCACGCACTGTCAGGTGCACTCGCCCGCCGTACAGGATTGCGTCGTTGGTCCGGCCCATCGCTTCCACACCGTCGGGGCTGGGCGATGGCAGCGGCGCCGCCGCCGCACCTTCGATCACATTGCCCAATGCAAAACCCAGTTCATGGGCCCTGTGCAAAGCCACCTCCAGCACCCGCGCCACCACCTGGGTGCTGCCGGACGCGCTGGTGGTGGGGGTGAGGATCAGGGTCAATCCCTGCGGCTTCAAACCGCAGTCGTTGAGCAGTTTGTCGATGATGAGCTTGGGCGGGAACCGGTCCACCTCGAGCACCAGCACACCCTGGTCATGGCGGTCGGTGTAGCCGAGTTCGGCGAAGAGTTTCTCCTTGCCCGCCAAAGCCCGCGCCGGCCCGGAGCCGAGCGAGAAGAACTTCTTCGCGCCGGTTTCTTCCTTGCTGGCCGCGAGGCTCCAACCCGCGTACTGGCTGCCCAGGCAGGCCAGCACCGGCTGCGAGCTGCGCACCTCCAGCCAGGTGGGCCAGCCTTCATGCCCGCCCGCGCGCAGGCTCACCCGCCCGAGCCCGCCCATGCAGATCTCGCCGATCAACAGACCGGCGCCGACGCTGCCACGCGCCTGGATGCCGGCGTCGACGATGCGCACGCCGGTGGCATCCACGGTGGCCGCGACCCGCAGCGCATCGGCCTGGTCCAGCAGGCGCTGCACCAGCGACTGCGCCAAGCGGTTGACGCTCAAAGTTGAAGCCGCCAGCGGCGGCGTGGTGTCGGTCATGCCAAGGTCTCCAAGCTCTTCAAAACCGCCTCGCGGCGCTGGCTCAATTGTGTTCTCACCGCCTCGGTGCTGGCGCCCGCGGCGCTGACGCTGCACACCGGCTCGCCCGCATCGAACACGCCGTCGGTGGTGGGCAGATCGTGGCAGAACGGCAAGCGTCCGAGACGCGCCGCCGCGGGGACGTGGAGCGCGACGCGCGACCGCGCGAACACGATCTCGCTCCCCCGCACTTCCGGCAGCGTCGTGGGCAGCGACGTGGGCAGCGTCGTGGTCAGCGCCGGCAGCTCGGCGTGCTGGCAGGCCCGCACGTGCGCCGCCATCACACCCTGCGGCAGGCGCTGCGCATACAAGGCCATGCTGGCCGAGGGACGCGGGTTGATTTCAAGCAGCGCGACCTCGTCCCCCTCCAGCATGAAGTCCAGGCTGCCCAGGCCACGCAGCGAAAACTCGGCGGCCAGCAAGCGCAGCGCACGCGTCACTTCGTGGGTGGCCGCAGCGCCCAGCGGCACCGGGCCGATGGCGCCGCAAAACACGAAGGGGTGCGCACCGACGCTGCACACGAGCTGCTCGTTGAAGCCCAGCACGCAGGCGTCGCGGCCGTTGGCGATGAAGGTGGCGGACATCGCCAGGCCCGGCACGCGGCGTTGAAAGTAGCCGTGCTCGGGGACCACGACGCCGGGCCGCCGCATTGCGGGGCGGATGTGCCAGCCGCCCGTGCCCGAGGCATTTTTCAGCAGCCAGCCGTCTCCATCCGGCGGCGCCGCGGCGCGTGTGGCGGGATGGCCGATCCGGACCGAATCGAGGAAGCCGAAAAACGCCAGCGGGTCGCGCACCCGCCGCACCGCCGCGGCGGCCGTGCCGATCAGCGGCAGGATCGCAGCACCTTGTTCCAGCAGCGCCGGCAGGCCTTCGAAGCCGCTGCCCGCCACCCAGCCGGCAACCTCGCCACGCCGGGCCAGGCCGCGCAAAGCCCGCAAGGTCAACTCGGCATCGATGCGGCAGTGTTTCGGTGTGCCGATGGGCAACCATTCGGCGCAGGCTTGGCGGGTGTCCCGGTCGCCAAAGAGGTCCAGCGCGACGACCTCGAAACCGCCCTGCGCGGCGGCCTCGGCCATCATCCGCGCGGAGATGGCCGCGACGGCCAAGGTGGGCATTCGATGGGCCCCGGGATTCAGACCGGCGTTTCGGCCAGAAACGCGCGCGCCACCGCAAACGCCTGCTCAAAGCTGAGCACCACCGCCTTGTCGGCGGCACGCATTTGCACCAACAGACGGTGCTGCGTCTGGTACTTGACGTTGCCGACCGCCAGCGCGCCGATGCCCAGCACATTCGCGACGGCGTTGGCGCCCGCCAGCGGCTTCGCATCGTCCATCACACCGACACCGGCAATGCCCTGCGGCGGCACGGCGTTCACGTCGGCGGCCACCTTGAGGCGCTTGGCAAACGCCAGGTCGTCGACCGAGACCACCTGCACGCCGGCTGCGGCGCAGGCCAGCACCACATCGGCATCCGCCAGCGAGGTGCGCAGGGCCGCCCGGTCGCCCGCCGAAATGCCGTGCAGCGTGACACCGAAGCGCGTGCCGGCTTCAACCGCCGCCTGTTCGGCCACGTCGGTGCCGTGGCGGCTTGACAGGTGCACCTCGGCGCCCGCCTGCGCGGCCAATACGCCAGCGATGCGCCCCACCGGCCCGGTGCCGCCGAGCACCAGCACGCGCTGGCCGGCCAGGCTCTGGCCACCGTGGTGGCGCTTCAACGCGGCCTCGACGCAGGCCACCATCGCCGCGGCCGTGGTGTACGCACCGCTGGGGTCGGCCATCACCGACACGACGAACGGCTTGACCATCGCCGCCTTGGCGCGCTCGACCATGTCGGCCGCCAGCGTCACGTCGCGACCGCCGATGAAGATGCCGGTGCGCGCCACGCCCTTGGGGCCGCGCGAGAAGATGGTGTCTTGCGTCAGCCCGGCAATCGCGTCCAGGCCGACATCGGCGTACGGCACGATGATCTGGTAGCCGGCGTCGGCGGCCATGTTGATGTCGAACGGGCTCATCTGGCGAGCCGGCGTGAACATGTGCAGGATGTAGGGGCGTTCCATAAGTCCTCGGTGTGCGGTGAAGGCGGGGGTCGGGTTCAGGCGGGTGGGCTCGGCTGGGGCGGCTGCGTGGGTGCGCTGCGCTCGTTGATCGTGGCGCCATGGTTGCGCCCGCTCACGATGCACACGCTCAAGGCCGGGTCCAGCACATTGGCGGCGCGTGCCGATTGCACCAGCGCCTCGGCCTGCGATTGCGTGGGCACGATGACAAATCCGGTCGGGCCCCAGGAGCTTTGGCCGATCGCCGCGCCCGTGTCGGCGCCACTGGCATCGCCCATCCACCGCACCCCCTTGCCGACGACCGCGCTGGTGTAGGCGTTGCCACCCTGGGCCGGCGCGAAGTGCGCGCCCAGCAAGCGCTGGATTCGGTTGATGCCGATGGCGAAAGGCTCGAACTCGGCGCACGCCGCGCCGGGCAGCACGCGCATCAGGACCTGGTGGCAAATGTCGGCGGCGTCGGCCTGCGGCAGCGGCGGCAATTGCGCGATGGCCCGCTGTTCCGCGCCGCCCGACAGGCCGCGATGGGCCGGGTCGCAAACGATCACGATGCGCCACGCTTCGGGCAGCGCAATGCGCGACAGCAGGGGCGCCGGTGTGCCCGGCAGGCTCGGGCCGCCATCGAGCAGCAAGCCGCCTTGCTCGAACCCCGCAATGCCGACCCCCGAGCGCAGCCCGCGCGCCAGCCATTGCGCCAAGGTGACGGTGGGCAGGTCCAGCCCATGCCACTGCGCAAACGCGCGCCCCACCGCCAGCGCGAGCTGGGTGCCGGAGCCGAAACCTGCGTGGGCCGGCAGCACCCGCAGCAATCGAAGGTGCAAGGGCTGGTGCCGGCCGCTGCGCTGGCGCAAGGTGTGCAGGTGCATGCTGGCGCGCTCGATCTCGGCCTGTGCGTCGGTTGATGCGGCGCTCACCCGGTCGGTGTCCGCGGCACTCAAGGCCAACTCGGTCTCGAAGCCGTCGACGACCAGGCCGAGGCTGCCGAAGCGCCGACCCAAGCTGGCGCCAGGGTCCAAAAAGCCCAGGTGCAAGCGTCCGGGCGCCTGCAGCGTCAAGACCCGCTCGGTGCCGCGCGCCACCCAAGGGGCCATGCCAGATGCCGTGCCAGATGCCATCACGCCGTGGCTTTGCTGACGCTGCGCTTCAACATGCGGCAACCCGCACCGCGGTCACCTTGAAGCCGGGGATCTTGGCGACCGGGTCGAGCGCGTCGCCGGTGAGCTTGTTGGCCGCCGCCTCCCAGTAGGCAAACGGCAGGAACACCTGGCCGAGCTGCACTTCGTTGCTGAGGCTGGCACGCGCACGAACCGAACCATGCCGGGTTGACATTTCCACCAGCACCCCATCGGCGATGATCAAACGGCCGGCGTCCGCGGGGTGCAGCAGCACCAGGGCCTCTGGCGCGATCGCATCCAGCATGCTGGCGTGGCGTGTCATCGCGCCACCGTGCCAATGCTCCAGCACGCGGCCGGTGGTCAGCACGAACGGGTAGTCGGCATCCACCTGCTCGGCGCCGGGCTGGTACGTGGTGGGCACCACGGTGGCGCGGCCATCGGCGGTGGGGAAATCGTCGATGAAGACCACGCTGTGGCCGGGCTCGTCCTCGCGCGGCGCAGGCGTGACGACCGCGTCTTCACGCACCAGGCGCGACCAGGGCACGCCGGCCAGCGGCTCCATCACCGAGCGCATCTCCTCGTACACACGCGCCACGGGCGCCTCGGCCGCTGCGTGGCCGTCGCCGTCCTCGGGCCTCCAGTAGCACCAGTCGGCACCGAGCCGGCGGGCCATTTGCTCGATGACCCAGAGGTCCTGCATGGCCTCGCCCGGCGGCTCCACCGCGGGCCGGCCGATCTGGATCAGCCGGTCGGTGTTGGTGAAGCTGCCCCACTTCTCGGGCTGGGCCGAGGCCGGCAGGATCACGTCGGCCAGCACGGCCGTCTCGGTCGCGAAGATGTCTTGCACCACCAGGCGTTCGAGCTTGGCCAGCGAGGCGCGGGCGTGGTCCAGGTCGGGGTCGCTCATGGCCGGATTCTCGCCCTCGACGAACAGGCCGCGAATCCGGCCGTCGTCGATGGCATGCATGATCTCGACCACGGTCAGGCCGGGTTTGGCGTCGATGGTGGTGGACCAGAGCGCCTCGAAGTGCTCACGCACCGTCTGCTCGCTGACGCGCTGGTAGTTGGGCAGCATCATCGGGATCAGGCCGGCGTCGCTGGCGCCTTGCACGTTGTTCTGGCCGCGCAAGGGGTGCAGGCCGGTGCCGGGGCGGCCGATCTGGCCGGTGATCAACGCCAGCGCGATCAGCCCGCGCGCGTTGTCGGTGCCATGCACATGCTGGCTGATGCCCATGCCCCACAGGATCATCGCGCTCTTGGCGCAGGCATAGGCGCGCGCGACTTCGCGAATCGTCTGCGCGGGGATGCCGCAGATCTCGGCCATGCGCTCGGGCGTGGCCTGGGCGACCGAGGCCTTCAGCGCCTCGAAGCCGTTGACCCGCGCCTGCACGAAGTCCTGCGCCACCAGGCCTTCATCGATGATGGTGTGCAGCAATCCATTGAGCAGGGCCACGTCGGTGTCGGGGCGGAACTGCAGGTGCCAGGTGGCGCGCCGTGTCAGTTGCGATTTGCGCGGGTCGGCAATCAGCAGCCTGGCGCCACGGTCGACCGCATTCTTGATGAAGGTGGCTGCGACCGGATGGTTGACCGTCGGGTTGGCGCCGATCAGGAAGATCAGGTCGGCCTGCGCCACGTCGGCCACCGGGTTGCTGACCGCGCCGGAGCCGATGCCTTCGAGCAGCGCCGCCACCGAACTGGCATGGCACAGCCGCGTGCAATGGTCCACATGGCTGCTGTGCATGGCCTGGCGCACCAGCTTCTGGAACAGGTAGGCCTCTTCGTTGCTGCCTTTGGCGGAGCCAAAGCCCGCAAGAGGGGACGCCGAGCCGAAACCGGCCCGCGCGGAGCCGGCGCCATGGGCCGCGGAATCGCGAATTTGTCTGAGCCCGCCGGCCGCGAAGTCCAGGGCCTGCTCCCAAGTGGCCTCGACGAACATTTCGTCCAGGCGCTTTTCGCCGCGCTTGAAGCGTTCGATGTCGGCCGGGTCCTTGGCCACGCCGGCACGGCGGATGAGCGGCTTGCTCAAACGCCTGGTGTTGTGGATGTAGTCGAAGCCGTAGCGGCCCTTGACGCACAGCCGTTTGTGGTTGGCCGGGCCATCGCGGCCGGTCACCGATTGAATGCGCTCGTTGCCGCCGTCGTCCAGCCCGACGTTCCAGGTGAGCTGGCAGCCCACGCCGCAGTACGGGCAGACCGAATCGACCTGCTTGGTGATGGCCACCATCCCGGCGCCGCGCGCGGGCATCAACGCGCCGGTCGGGCAGGCCTGCACACATTCACCGCAGGCCACGCAACTCGACTGGCCGAGCGCATCGCCGGCGTCGAAGGCGATGGTGGCGTGCGCACCGCGCAGCGCCAGGCCGATGACGTCATTCACCTGTTCGTCACGGCAGGCGCGCAGGCAGCGGGTGCACTGTATGCAGGCTTCCAGGTTGACGGCGATGGCGGGGTGCGAGGTGTCGGGCGCCGGCTGCGCGCGCGCTTCAAAACGCGGCCGGCCCAGCGCCAGCTTGGCGGCCCACTGGTCCACTTCGTTGTGCCGCGTGTAAGCCACTTCGGGCATGTCGGCCAGCAGCAGTTCCAGCACCAGCTGTTGAGATTTGACGGCGCGTTCGCTGTTGCTCGTCACTGTCATGCCGGCGCTGGGCTGGCGGCAGCAGGCCGGCGCCAGCACACGTTCCCCCGCGATCTCGACCATGCAGGCCCGGCAGTTGCCCACTGCCTCCAGGCCCGGTTGGTAACACAGGCGCGGTATGTCCACGCCCACGCGGTCGGCCACTGCTATCAACGTTTCGCCGGGCGCTGCGGTCACCGGCTGGCCGTTCAGCGTGAAGCTCACGCGCTCGCCTGCCAAGTCCATTTTTTCCTTGTGCTTGTCCTTGCGCGTTTCCATGCTCGAGACGGCGTTCATGTCAGCTCCT
>JANNDW010000156.1:0-1704 GCA_031378125.1 Methylibium sp.
CCTTCGATGACGATGTGCGGGTTGAACATCAGGATGTCGCGGTCCTTGCAGGTGCCCGGCTCGCCTTCGTCGGAGTTGCACACCAGGTACTTCTGGCCCGGGTACATGCGCGGCATGAAACTCCACTTCAAGCCGGTCGGAAAACCCGCGCCGCCACGGCCGCGCAGGCCGGAGGTTTTGACTTCGGCGATGACTTGCTCGGGCGTCAGGCCCGCAACCGTTGGGTCGCCCGCGCCTCCCGCACCGTCCTTGCCCAAAATCTTGCGCAAAGCCTGGTAGCCGCCGCGCGCTTCGTAGTCTTTCAGGCCCCAGTTGCAGCCGTTCAGGCCGGCCAGGATCTGCGCGCCGATGTGCCGGTCGTGAAAGCAGGTTTGATTGCCAGTGGCCTGGAACTTGGAGAGGTCCAACATCGTCATCACGCTTTGCTCACTGAATCAGCGCGCACGCCGGAGCGCGCATGCGCCCGCAACGCCTCAATCAGCGCATCAAGGCGGCCATTGCTCATGAAGCTGCACATCTGCCGGTCGTTGACCAGCATCACCGGCGCGTCGGCACAGGCGCCCAGGCATTCGCTCTTCTGGACGGTGAACAGGCCGTCGGCCGTGGTGCCGCCCTCCTCCACCCCCAGCTCGCCGCACAGGTGCTCCAGCGCAGCCTGCCCATCGCGCAACTGGCACGGCAGATTGGTGCAGACGTTGAGCTTGAACTGGCCCAGCTTGCGCTGGTTGTACATGTTGTAGAAGGTCGTGACCTCGTGCACCGCGATCGGCGGCATGCCCAGGTACTCGGCAACGGCCTTCTCGGCCTCACCCGAGACGAAGCCCTGCTCCAGTTGCACGATCGCCAGGCAGGCCATCACGGCCGATTGGGCCTGCTCGGCCGGGTACTTGGCCACCTCGACGGCGAAACGCTTCTTCATCGCATCCGACAAGATCATCGGTCGATCTCCCCGAACACGATGTCCATGGTGCCGATGACGGCCACCGCATCGGCAATCATGTGGCCGCGCGTCATCTCGTCGAGGGACGAGAGGTGCGCGAAACCCGGTGCGCGAATCTTCAATCGATACGGCTTGTTGGCGCCGTCGCTGACCAGGTAGATGCCGAACTCGCCTTTGGGATGCTCGACCGCCGCATAGGCTTCGCCTTCGGGCACATGAAAGCCTTCGGTGAACAGCTTGAAGTGGTGGATCAGCTCTTCCATGCTGGACTTCATCTCCACCCGCGACGGCGGCGCCACCTTGTGGTTGTCGGTGATCACCGGACCGGGGTTGACGCGCAGCCAGTCCACACACTGCTGGATGATGCGATTGGCCTGGCGCATTTCTTCCACCCGGACCAGGTAACGGTCGTAGGTGTCGCCGTTGACACCCAGCGGGATGTCGAAGTCCATGCGCTCGTAGACGTCGTACGGTTGATGCTTGCGCAGGTCCCACAGCACGCCCGAGCCGCGCAGCATCGGGCCGGTGAAGCCCAGGTTCAGTGCCCGCTCGGGCGTGACCACGCCGATGCCCACGGTGCGCTGCTTCCAGATGCGGTTGTCGGTGAGCAGCGTCTCGTAATCGTCCACATTGGCCGGGAAGCGCTTGCAGAAGTCTTCAATGAAATCGAGCACCGAGCCTTCGCGGTTTTCATTTAGCTTGGCAATCGCCTTGGCATTGCGGATCTTCGATGCCTTGTACTGCGGCATCGTGTCCGGCAGGTC
>JANNDW010000216.1:0-8117 GCA_031378125.1 Methylibium sp.
ACGTGAAAGGGCCAAACTTGAGATCGACCTCCCGAAGGTTCTTGAACCCGTTCACTCGCAATCTCGTCAGCATGGCGCTTTTCCTGTGAAGGTCTCGAATACGGCGCCGAGCGCGCGTCAGCCGCCCGCGGGCGCCTCGACTACGTTGAACTTCAGCATGCCCTCCATTGTCGCAGGCGATTTACCCCGGCCGCTCCGGCACCACTGCAATCGCCGCTACGTGTCGCAGACTCGTGCAGCGGCGGACTTGCCGCAGCGGGAGACGCAGCAAAGCACTTGGCCGCTGCGGACCATCGAACCACCGGTATCGATGCCCGCTACTGCCGCGCATTCGCTTGAAGACCCGCCAGCGCTCGCGCACGATGCGCTCACCTTCATGTGAAGGGGCGATTCATGGAGCGTTCGACATGGTTTTTTCAGTGGCTTCCACATGGGCCGGCATGGCCGCTGCGGTGTTGCTGGCCGACTTTGTTTCCGGAGTGGTGCACTGGGCGGAAGACGTCTATGCACGCTTCAAGCCGGTGCGCAAACTGCCGCTGATCAACGCGATTGCGCTGGAGAACGACTTGCACCACCGTCGCCCGCGCGACTTTCTGGCGCGCAGCTGGTGGGCCAGTTCATGGGACTTGGTGCTGCTGGGCGCGCTGGTGCTGGCGGCCGCTTGCCTTCTGGACCGCATGAGCGCGGCGGTGGTGCTGTTCGCGGTGCTTGCGGCCAACGCCAACCAGATTCACAAATGGACGCACCGCAACCCGCGCGAAAACCCGTGGATCGTGACGCGCCTGCAGCGGCTGTACCTGCTGCAGACACCGCGCCACCACGGCCGGCACCACCAGGGCGAGAAGAACTCCCACTACTGCGTGGTGACGAACTTCCTCAACCCGCTGCTCGAAGCGGTGAGCTTCTGGCGCCGGCTGGAACGCTTGCTGGAGCGGGTGCTGCGATCGCGCAACTCGGGGTCACGCTGAGCCTCGCGCCCTGCTCATGGCAGCGAACGCTGGCGTTCCAGCAGCATCGCGTCGCCGTAACTGAAGAAGCGGTAGCGCTGGCCAACCGCATGCGTGTACAGCGCGCGAACATGCTCGAAGCCGGCGAAGGCGCTCACCAGCATCAGCAACGTGCTCTTGGGCAGGTGGAAGTTGGTGAGCAGCGCATCGACCACCCGGAACTCGAAGCCCGGCGTGATGAAGATGTCGGTCTCGCGGCTGCCCGCCTCCAGGCCGCCGCCCAGCGCGGCCGACTCCAGCGCGCGCAGCGTGGTGGTGCCAACCGCCACCACCCGGCCCCCGTTGGCGCGGGTGCGCCGGACGGCTGCCACCGTGGCCTGGCTCACCTCGAACCATTCGCTGTGCATCTTGTGCTGCGACAGGTCGTGGGTGCGAACCGGCTGGAACGTGCCGGCACCGACATGCAGGGTCACGCCGGCCAGCGCCACCCCCCGCTGTTCGATTTGCGCCAGCACGGCGGCATCGAAGTGCAAGGCCGCGGTGGGTGCGGCCACCGCGCCGGGCCGGGTAGCGAACATGGTCTGGTAGCGGGCTTCGTCGTCCAGCGTGTCGGCATGCGTGATGTACGGGGGCAACGGCACGTGGCCATGGCGTTCCAGCAGCGCAAATGGGTCGC
This sequence comes from Methylibium sp., assembly GCA_031378125.1. Taxonomy (GTDB): domain Bacteria; phylum Pseudomonadota; class Gammaproteobacteria; order Burkholderiales; family Burkholderiaceae_C; genus LGRD01. The sequence goes on from JANNDW010000216.1 coordinate 1,624, forward strand.
TCGGAAAGCGCAACCTGAACAGCGAGTTCTCTGCGCCCTCGCGGCCCAGCATCAGCGCGTCGAAGCCTGATTCGCCGGTGGCGTTGACACCGCCCTTGCCCTCACCGCTGACGAATCGAACCCGGCTGCCGGGCTTGGGGGATTTGCTGGCCCGCAGGTGCACCAGCACCTCGTGGCCGGCCAGCACCCGCTCGACCAGCGCCTCGACCGCACCGCCGCTGTCTTTGTGGCCCAGCAGCCTGGCCTTGATGACGCGGGTGTCGTTGAACACCAGCAAATCGCCGGGCGCCAACAGTTGGGGAAGATCGCGAAACACCCGGTCGACAGGCCGTGGCCCGCGCCCGTCCAGCAAGCGCGAGCCGCTGCGCTCGGACGCAGGGTGCTGGGCGATCAGTTCGGGAGGCAGCGCAAAGTCGAAATCAGTCAGCGTGAAAGCATGCGGCATGGAGGCTGTACCGGCCTGAACTGCGGAACAGGGATTGTTCCATGGCCACAGCGCTGCCGTATCAAGCGAGCAGCGGGAGCGCGCAGCAGGAGCGCCCGGCAAGAGCGCGCAAGCCTACGGCTGCGTCACGCGGGCGGCACCGGGCGCCTGGCCGGCGTTCGGCGCGGCCCGGTCCGACTCGTCCCATACCAGCGCGGCCAGCACACTCATGGCAACAACGGCCAGGACACAGAAAGCAAGACGGCGAGCGAAGCTCATGGCGGATGGCGGGTTCGAAATGGAAAGAGCCGCGCAGGCGGCCGCAAGGGTGGAAGCAATCGAGCAGGCGCAATTGTGCGGGGCCCGCGCCCAGGCGTCACGCCAGCAAAACCGGGCCGGCGGAACTCTGCACACGCCGTGTTCAGCCCCGCCACAGGCGCGGGTCGAATGTCACGAATGGCGGATCGATCGCGGCGGCGAGAATCGAGCCATGGCGAACGCCACCCTGCCCACTGCCCGCCAAACCGCCGGTGCGCCGAAGGCTGCGCCGAAGTCCGCGCCAAAGTCCGCGCCAAAGAAAGCGATGGAAAAGCTCGGCCTGCATCGCGACATCGACCTGGCCTTGCACCTGCCGCTGCGCTACGAGGACGAGACCCGCATCACCCCCATCGCAGCGCTGCGCGACGGCGACACGGCGCAGGTGGAAGGTGTGGTCAGCGACTGCCAGGTGCAGGTGCGTGCACGCCGCCAACTGGTGGTGCGGCTGCACGACGGCGCAGACGATCTGGTGCTGCGCTTCCTGCACTTCTACCCTTCGCACCAGAAGGCGCTGGCCGTGGGCAGCCGGGTGCGCGTGCGCGGCGAGGCGCGCGGTGGGTTCTTCGGGTTGGAGATGGTGCACCCCAGCTTCAAGGCCGTCGACGGCGCGACGCCGCTGGCCACCGCGCTGACGCCGGTCTATCCGGCCAGCGCGCAGTTGCCGCAGGCGTACTTGCGCAAGGCGGTCGCCTCGGGGTTGGCGCGTGCCGACTTGGCCGAGCTGTTGCCCGCCAGCGTGCTGCCGGCAGGCATGATGAGCCTGCGCGAAGCGTTGAGTTTTTTGCACCACCCGGCGCCGAACGTGAGCCTGGCCACCTTGCAAGACCACAGCCACCCGGCCTGGCAACGCTTGAAGTTCGAGGAGCTGCTGGCGCAACAGCTGTCGCAACTGCAGGCCAAGCGCGAGCGGGAGCTGCAGCGCGCGCCGCCGTTTTCAGTGTCTGCCGGCGGGCTGCAGGAGCGCTTGCTCGCGGCATTGCCGTTTTCGTTGACAGAGGCACAGCGCCGGGTCGGCCGGGAAATCGCCAAAGACCTGCGGCGCGACGTGCCGATGCACCGCCTGCTGCAGGGCGATGTCGGCTCGGGCAAGACCGTGGTGGCAGCACTCGCCGCGGCGATTGCCATTCAAGCCGGTTGGCAGTGCGCGCTGATGGCGCCGACCGAAATCTTGGCCGAGCAGCATTTGCGCAAGCTGGTGGGCTGGCTGGCGCCGCTGGGCATCACGGTCGCCTGGCTGACCGGCAGCCGCAAAGGGAAGGCCCGCAAGGAGATGCTGGCCAAGGTGGCCTCGGGCGAAGCCGCGCTGGTGGTGGGCACGCACGCCGTGATCCAGGACCAGGTCGAATTCGCCCGGCTGGGACTGGCCATCATCGACGAGCAACACCGCTTCGGCGTGCAGCAGCGCCTGGCCCTGCGCGCCAAGCTTGGCGCGCACTCCGACGACACCGCCAAGCTTGGCGCGCATTCCGACGACACCGCCAAGCTTGGCGCGCATTCCGATGCCGGGGCCCAGTTGGAAGGCCGCCCGATCGAGCCGCACACGCTGATGATGAGCGCCACGCCGATCCCGCGCACCTTGGCGATGACGCTGTTTGCCGACCTCGACATCAGCACCATCGACGAGTTGCCGCCCGGCCGAACGCCGGTGCTGACCAAGCTGTTCTCGCACGCTAAGCGCGATGCCGTGATCGCGCGCATCCGCGACGAAGTGGCGCAGGGACGGCAGGTCTACTGGGTTTGCCCGTTGATCGAAGAGTCCGAAACGCTGGACCTGCAAAACGCCACCGCCACACACCAGCTGTTGTGCGATGCGCTGCCGGGCCGAATGGTCGGCTTGCTGCACGGCCGCATGCCGGCGACCGAGAAGGCGGCGGTGATGTCGCTGTTCACTTCGGCGCAGATCGCGGTGCTGGTGTCGACCACGGTGATCGAGGTCGGCGTCGATGTGGCCAACGCGTCGCTGATGGTGATCGAGCATGCCGAGCGCTTTGGGCTGAGCCAGCTGCACCAGTTGCGTGGCCGCGTCGGCCGCGGCGCGGTGGCCAGCGTGTGCGTGCTGTTGTACAGCGGCCCGCTGTCGGACCCCTCCAAGGCGCGGCTGAAAGCGATGATGGAAACCAGCGACGGCTTCGAGATCGCCCGCCGCGACCTGGAGATTCGCGGGCCGGGCGAATTTTTGGGCGCGCGCCAGTCGGGAGCCGCCTTGCTGAGGTTCGCCGACATGAATCTCGATGAAGCGCTGGTGCATATCGCGCGCCGTGCCGCCACCTTGCTGCTGGATCAACATCCACAAATCGCGTTAAAGCACGCGGCCCGCTGGCTGGGCGCGCGAGCGGACTACCTCAAGGCCTGAGCGCCATCCCTCCCTAACTTTGACATGCCTCTTGAGCCTGTGCGGGGATAGCATCCGGCTGCATACCCGCCCTGCCCAGAAGACAACGAAAGGACGACCATGAACCTGATCCAACGCGTTCAAGACATTCTGCTCAAACCCAAGGAGACCTGGCCGACCGTTGCCGGTGAACAGGCCGACACCGCGTCGATCTACAGCAAGTACCTGATCTACGTGGCCTTGATCCCCGCGGTGGCCGGCTTCATCGGCATGTCGCTGATCGGCATGGGCGGGTTCGGCTTCAGCATGCGCATTCCGGTGCTGTCGGGCCTGGTCAACATGGTGGTGGGCTACGTGCTGTCGCTCGCGATGGTGTTCGTGCTGGCGCTGATCGTCGATGCGCTGGCACCCACCTTCGGCGGCACCAAGAGCGCCATCGGCGCGCTCAAAGTGGTGGCCTACGGCAGCACGGCCGGCTTCGTGGGCGGCATCTTCGGCCTGCTGCCTTCCCTGTCGATCCTGGGGCTGCTGGCCGCGCTGTATTCGATCTACCTCATCTACACCGGCCTGCCCGTGCTGATGAAATGCCCGCCGGGCAAGGCCGGCGCCTATACGGCGGTGGTGATCGTCTGCGGCATTGTGTTGATGGTGGTGATGGCGGCCGTGTCGAGCATGTTCATGCCCATGCGCGGCATGCACATGGGCGGCATGCCGGGCGCCATGGAGCGTGGTGGTGGCGACGTGACCCTCAAGACACCGGGCGGAGAGGTCAGCATCAACACCAACAAGATGGAAGAGATGGCGAAGAAGATGGAAGACGCCGGCAAGCGCATGGAGGCGGCCCAGAAGTCCGGCGACGGCGCCGCAGCCGGCAAGGCGATGGGCGAGATCCTGGGCGCCATGGGTGGGGCCGTGGGCGGCGCGGCCGGCGTGAACAACGTGCCGATCGCCGCGCAGGAATTGAAGGCCTTGCTGCCGGATTCGATCGGCGCCATGAAGCGCGAGTCGTTCGAGGCCCAGGGCGGCCAGGCGCTGGGCATGGCGGGTTCATCGGCCAAGGCCAGCTATGCGGCCGGCGAACAGCATGTGCGGCTGTCGATCACCGACCTGGGCGGCATGGGCGGGCTGGCCGCTGTGGCCGGCTGGGCCAACATGACGATGGACAAGGAAACCGACGGCAAGGTCGAGAAGGTCTACAAACAAGGCAATCGCACGGTGCGCGAGGAGTACCGCAAAGACGGCAGCCACGGCGAGGTCACGTTGATCCTGGAAAACGGCGTACTCGTCGAGGCCCAGGGCGACAAGGTCGACATAGCAGCGCTGAAGAAGATCGTCGAAGGGGTGGGGCTGGACAAGATCGAGGCGCTCAAACGCGCGGCAAAGTGACGACCGGCGGGCCGTTGCGCCGGCGCGGCAACGCTCGCGGCGTGAACTGCGCGGGCGCGGATCAGGCGAACAGCGTGCCGTGTATCGGCAGCATCAGGCGCAAGCCCAGCAACGCCAGCGCCAGCGCCGCGATGCGGTCGATCCAGCCCTTGGCGCGCTGGTAGAAGCGCTGCGTGCTTTCGGTTGAAAACAGGCAGGCCAGCGCCACGTGCCAGAGCGTCGAATTGGCGACGATGATGCTGAACGCCGCGGCCTTGACCCAGGTCGGCAAGTCCGGCGTCAACAGCGCCGCGAAGATGCTGCCGTAGAAGACCAGCGCCTTCGGATTCGTCAGGTTGGTCAGCAGTCCCAGCTGGTACGCCTGGGCATCCGACTGGGCAGAAGCCTGTTCGCCTGGGGTCAGCACCAGCGGCCGGTCGGCGCCGCGCCAGAGTCGGACCGCGATGTACAGCAGGTAGACCCCGCCCAACAGCGTGAGCGCGCCATACAGCCCGGCGACCTGCGCGAACAGCAGGCTCAAGCCCAGCAGCGCCGCACCGGACCAGAGGGCCGCACCGCTGGCCACACCGAGCGCCACCAGCACACCGGCGCGGCGCGAGCGGCTGGCCGCGGTCTGGGTCACCACGAGCACGTTCGGGCCCGGGCTGAGCATGGCCAGAACATGCACCACGAAAACGCTGCCGAGCACGACCGCATAGGTCATTTGGATGGCTTCGCCAGCGCCTTGAGCCCGACGCTGGCGGCGATCAGGATCGGGTCGTACACCGGCGAGAACGGCGGCGCATAGGCCAGGTCCAGCGCTTCGACCTGGGCCAGCGTCATGCGCGCGTGCAGCGCCGTGGCGAACACGTCGATGCGCTTGGCCACCGCGTCGCCGCCGATCATCTGCGCCCCCAGCAGCCGGCCGCTGCCGCGCTCGGCATACACGACGCTGGTGATCGACTTGTCGCCCGGGTAGGACTTGGCGCGTGTGTGGTGGGTTGAGACGGCTTCGATGGCGGCTAGGCCGGCGGCGGCAATCTCGGCAGCGCCCAAGCCGGTGCGCGCGACTTCAAGGTCGAACAGCTTGAACCCGGCGCTGCCGACGATGCCGCCGAAGCGCTCGTCGCCACCGGCGGCGTTGGCGCCTGCCACCTTGCCTTGTTTGTTGGCGGTGGTGCCGAGCGGGATCCACACCGGCGTGTTCAGCACAAGGTGCTGCGCTTCGGCGCAATCGCCCGCGGCGTAGACGTCGGCCGCGCTGGTGCGCATGGCGCTGTCGACCGCAATCGCGCCGCTGGCACCGAGCCGAATGCCGGCCTTCGCGGCCAACGTCACGTCCGGGCGCGTTCCTACCGAGACGATGACCATTTGCGCGCGGAGCTCGCCACGATCGCTGCGCACCCGCAGTTCGGCGCCGTCGCGCTGCACCGACTGCAGGCTCACGCCGGTCTGCCCCTGCACGCCGCAGCGACTCAGTTCACGACCCGCCGCGTCGACGATCGCCGGCGCGAACCCGGGCAGCACCTGCGCCATCCGCTCCAGCATCGTCACCTCGATGCCCAGGCCGTGCAGCACGTCGGCCATTTCCATGCCGATGTAGCCGGCGCCGATCACAACGGCGCGGCTCACCTTGGTTGCAGCGAGGTGGCGCTTGATCGCCTGCGCGTCGTCAAGCTCGCGCAGCACGAAGACCCCTGCCTCATCGAGCCCCGGCAACGGCGGGCGCACGGCCGCGGCGCCAGTGGCGATCACGAGGCGGTCCCAAGCGAGCGGGTACTCGCGGCCCGCATCGAGATCGATCACGTCGACGACGCGGCGCGCGAGGTCGATGCCCACCACCTCGTGGCGTGTGCGCACGTCGATGCCGCGCTCGCTGCGCGCGGCCTGGGCTTTCAGGATGACGAGGTCGTCCAAGGTCCGTGTCGGGTCGCCGATGTTGTAGGGCATGCCGCAGGCGCTGTACGAAATTTCGGTGCCGCGGTGCAGCACGATCACCTCGCAAGCCGGGTCGCGCCGCCGCGCCTGGCTTGCCGCGCTCATGCCGGCGGCGAC